>NZ_JAMAVT010000006.1:0-395050 GCF_023713665.1 Paenibacillus sp. MER 180
CCATCTGTTTCTTGAAATCATCTGTAAATGTTCGTCTTATTCTTGGCATAGTAGATCCGCTCCTTGTTATGATGTGTTAATTCTACTAGCCCTTAATTTTTCTGTCCAACTAAGTGTAGCCGATCTATTTTACAGTTCGCCAGCTCAAGAAAACAGCGGACTACCATTCTGTCGAGCACAGTGGATATCGTCAGAATGCAAGTCAAAGCCGGATAAGATAAGTCACACCGTTGAGATCTGTCTTCTCGCTAAGGATGTCTAAAGTCTTTGTAACGAGTACGAGGTCATTTCGATCAGATAATTGCCACGCCATAATCTCGTTATTGAAAAGATCCTGAATCGCGGATAGATAAACAAAGCGAACACCTATCCGAATATAGTTCAAGTCGATTCGGATGAACAACAGATTCATGCTTGCTAGAATAACGACGTTTCTTTCGAATGACAGAACGAATACCAAGTTTTCTTCATAATCCGATAAACACGCTTATGGTTGACATGAATCCCTTCGCGTTTCAAAGCAACGGTTATACGCAGATAGCCAAAGTACACATGTAGTCGGTATATGGCCATTATACGTTCTTCTATTAACTGCTCTTGCAACCTGCGAAGATTTGGTTCTGAAATCTTCTTACACCACTTATAATAGACTGCAAGTGATACTTCAGCCAATTGTACGAACCAACCCAGTGGAAATCTCACACTCATCTCCTCGATGATTCCAAACCGATTAGCTTTACTCGTCACTCCCCGTGTAGATTTGGATACCGCTTTTTTAAGTACTCAATTTCCGCCTTAAAATACGCTATTTCTTCTACTATACTTTTGAACTTGGACTTTGGCCGACCTTTACGGGGAGTTTCTTGATTAAAGTGTTGGCCTGACTTATGTAGATTTACCTATACAATTACTTGTGTCATATTCCGAATACCGAGTTGCTTAGCCGCCTCGCGGCATGATATGTCCTCCTCAGATACCAGCCGTACAGCCTCCATTTTTAATTCCTTGGTATAATTGTTATTCGTACGACCCGTTTCCCCCATAAAAAATCCCCTCAGGTTTGCAATGTCTAAGTCCATTTTACCAGATGTCTGTTTTTCGTTGTCTACCATGAGGGGATATTACCAAATCCAGCGGCGAGGACGATAAAAGAAAGGGAAAGGTTCCGATTTTCGAATCTACACGAAGCTGGATCTCCTCAGCTGTTCACAATAACACCGCCTGTAGCATGAATGAATTGTCCGGAAATATACGATGCGTCTTCCGATGCTAGAAATACATACGCGGGAGCGATCTCGCAAGGTTGGCCTGCACGTCCCATCGGATTTTTTTCTCCCCATTTTGCTACTTGAGCGGCAGGAAAGGATGCGGGTATAAGAGGCGTCCATATGCTCCCAGGGACAACGCCGTTTACTCGTATGCCTCTCCTGTGCAACGATTTCGAGAGCGACCGGGTAAAAGCAACGATGGCGCCCTTGGTAGCTGAATAATCGATGAGCTGTTCATTCCCCTCATAGGCAGTGAGGGAGGCGGCATTGATAACGCTGCTTCCCTTTTTCATATGGGGAAGGGCGGCCTTCGTTAAAAAAAATACCGAAAAAATTGGTTCGAAACGTTCTTTCCATCTGTTCGGATATAATACTTTCTAAACTGTTCTGAACATGCTGCTCAGCCGCGTTATTCACGAGAATATCCAGTTTGCCGAATTGTGTGACAGTTTGTTCCGCGATTTGTTTGCAAAAATCTTCTTGGCCAAGATCCCCGGCAATACACAGACATTTACCCCCTTTTTTGCTCGACAACCTGTTTGGTTTCTTTAGCATCTGTATGTTCGTTGAGATAAACAATGACGACATCTGCGCCTTCTTTGGCGAAGGCCACGGCTATGGCTCGTCCTTGGCCGCTGTCTCCTCCGGTAATGATGGCCACTTTATTTTTTAGTTTGCCACTCGGTTTGTAGTTCGGATCGTCATAAATGGGACGCGGGTTCATCAGAGACTCAATACCGGGCTGCTCATCTTGGTGCTGAAGTGGATAAGGAGGTTTGGGCATGGTTACGGAGGTAGGATGTTTTTCGTTTGCCGATGTCATATAATCATGCTCCTTTATTTTTGGAATTGAAAATCCGGATGCGTTATTTTTGCCGTCGGGACATCGATGAGGTAAGGTTTGGAGGTTGATTTCGCTTCATCTAAGGCGATGCGAAGCTCATCATTCGTTTTTGCTCGTTTAGCTACCCATCCAGAAGCTTCTGCAATTTGGACGAAATTCGGGTTCGAGATGTCCGTCCCAAACGGACGGAGATGTTTCATCATCATTTTGTCTTGTTCCATTTGCAGGGTTCCATTATTGAAAACGATGACTGTTATGGGAAGTCCGTAACGTGCGGCTGTAATCAAATCCGCCTGTACCATTCCTAATCCGCCGTCCCCTGTAACACAAACGACTTGCCTGTTCGGAAATGAACATTTTGCTGCCATTGCGGCCGGCAATCCAAACCCCATCGTTCTCCAACGCTCCGACAACACCAAATGATGGGCGGTTCCCCTGAAGTTTCTTAGAAACCATAAGGTAACATCTCCTTCATCCAGCGCAATAATGGCGTCCTTGTCAATGTGTTGTTCAACGACGCTGACGATCAATGCGGGATGAAGTGGTGACGATGAGATGGCGCGTTCTAGTTTATTTTGTTCATTCCAGACTTGTTTACATTGGTTCACGAGTTGCAACCAATGGGGATTTAAACGGTAGTCTGTCATGCCTTCTATAAGTGCTTGGATTATCTCTGCGATATTACCGACGATCCCAACTTGTGATGGAATGACCTCGCCGATAGCTGATATCCGTTCTTCGATATGGATCACTTGCGCATGTTCAGGGACATGATATTCCGGCCACCAAGAGGTACCGATGGCAAGGACGACATCCGCTTGTTTGCATACGTCGCTTGCAAAAAGGATTCCCGCCTTCACCCAAACCGCCGAGCAGGTAAGGGTGAGAACCCGCAATTATCCCCTTTGCTCCATAACTCATAACAATTCCGCATCCCCAGCGATCAGCCAGTTTCCGGATCGCATCACAGGCATGATTTGCTCGATTGCCAGCAAGGATCAAGGGGCGTTTCGCCTTAAGTATAAGATTCGCCGCTTGTTGGAGTTGGCTATGTCCAGCTATTTGATTTGCTATTTGAATCGGTTCACGCGGTTTTGCCCCGCAGGGAAGAGTCCATAGATCGGAAGGGATGGAAAGATGAACGGGAATTGCCTGTTCCATTGCCGTAAACATGGCCTGTGTTAAGGTGTCAACGACTGCATTAGGATGAACGACAATTCGGCTGAACCCGGTAATCGCCTGAACTAGTCCCTGCTGATCAATATACTGCTTATACGCTGTTCCGATCTTGGGGGTAGGCGCTTGACCTGATATGGCCAAGACTGGAACGCGATCTAAGTATGCATCTCCTAGGCCAGTCATTAAATTAGTCAAACCAGGTCCCATTTGCGCGGCGCATACTCCGATTCGACCGGTTAATTTGGCTTCGGCAGACGCCATCATGGCAGCGACAGAGTCATGTTTTACGCCTACCCACTCCAAATCATTCTGGCGAGAGAGACCCTCCATCAAGCCGAAAATGGCATCCCCGATCACCCCGTAAATCCGCTTAACGCCCCACAATTTTAGCAGCTCGATAATCACATCCGCAACCTTTTGAGGCAATGAGGTAGCAGATGTTGAAGTAGAGAATGAGCTGTTTAAGCGCACTTGTTAGGCCGTTTTACCTATGTGTCGGTGCATAGAAGCTGCAGGCTATCTGATGATAGCTTGGAATGGGGAGTTGAATACGGTGTCTATCCAAAAACAATGAGCATGGTTTATAGCGGAATATGAAACAGGCTTAATAAAGCACTGTGGGAAAGGAAGTCTGTGGATCTTAGTATTTTTTACAATGAATAGGGTATAGCCGAGACACGCACATAACTACCTTAATACTATATGTATTGTATCTAGCGAGAGGAGGGCATCTCAAATGAGTGAAATTGGTCATCATCATCGCTTTACTTCTACAGCCATAATATTGGTTCTGTTTATTTTGTTGGTCATTGTACTCTGTGGCAGCTTTTGTTAATTTGATAAAAGGATCTGAGCTCACACAATTCCCCCCATAGGCATTTCACGAGGATCAAATTTACTAATGACGCATCTTCAGCATTGATAAGTTGAATATCCTGTTGTCGAGGGGGCATTAAGGCCAGTTCGAATAAGAGCCGATTCAATGGACGGAGTCGTGGAATTCTACCCTTTGAAGGGGCAACACCGCCTAATTAATTCAGTATAGGAAATAGCCGAGTCAGAATGAAGGTAACATTTATACGATGTAAATGTGCCAAACGAGAGGAGGTTAACGCATATGGGTGAAGTTGTTGGAGGTTTCTCATGTGGATTTGGAGGTTTCACTTCGATTGGTGTAATCTTGGTCTTGTTCATTTTGTTGGTTATCATTTCCCGTTCTTTTATTTTTTAGCATCTAAGTAGATTGATTTCATAGCTCTGTATCTGTACACTGCAAATCTGTTTGGAATACTGGTGTTGTGCCGGCACACTGGTAAGCAAATAAGAGCCGTATGGGCATCCCCCCGGCTCTTATTTCTTTTTCCTAGATGTAATTTTCCATTATCCCCAAAATTCATCCATAGCGGGGTCCTTCGTAAATACAACAGTATTTGGATCGATTCAATCAAATGATTCGCAACGAGCTGCGAAAGATGCAATTTAATTTGATTTACTGATTGTTATCCATTATAATACTTTCAATTATACATGAACGGATCAACGATGTTGATGAAGAGCAAGTACGTATCAGATAATGAGGTTCAGAGAGTCGGTGGATGCTGTGAACCGATCCTCACCTGATGCCGAATGGGCTTCTGAATCGCTCCGCTGAATTGAGTAGGCGTTGCCGGGTTTCTCTCTCCGTTATCATGAGAGGAGTATCGTATTGATGGTTAAACCATCTTGCCGTACTTAAGAGTGAATCGCTAATAGCGATTAAAAAGGTGGTACGACGAAAACCTCGTCCTTTATTGGGCGAGGTTTTTTTATATTACTTGAAAGGGGTGATGGCCATGGATGATGGTTGGTGGATCACAAGATTGCATTTCAGAAATAACATTATGAGGAGGAACATAAGTGAAAGAACGGATTTTGACAGGCGATCGGATTACAGGAAAACTGCACCTTGGCCATTACGTTGGCAGTTTAAAAAATCGTGTGGAGTTGCAAAACCAATACGAAACTTTTTTAATACTTGCAGATGTTCAAGCCCTGACTACTCATTTTGAAAAACCCGAATCAATTAAACAAAACTTGCGCAATGTGGCATTGGACTATTTATCAGCAGGTATTAACCCTGATAGCGCAACAATATTTATTCAGAGTTTGATCCCAGAGATTGCTGAGTTAACCACTTATTTTTCCATGTTTGTTACGGTCAATTCGTTACGTCACAATCCTACTATAAAAGCGGAAGCCACAGAACGTGGATTCCATGATATGTATTACGGATTCCTGGGCTACCCCATAAGCCAGGCGGCTGATATTACCTTTTGTAAGGCGACTTTGGTTCCAGTAGGAGAAGACCAAGTTCCTCATATCGAACAAACAAGGAAAATTGTCCGGCGGTTTAACCAACTTTATAAACCTGTGTTAGTGGAACCAAAACCACTTGTAGGTGATGTTCCACGACTGGTCGGATTAGATGGAAATAATAAAATGAGCAAAAGTCTAGGTAACACGATCAATTTGGACTCCACTCAGGAAGAGGTTAGTGAGAAGCTAAAGAAAGCGACAACTGATCCTGCGCGGATCCATAAAACGGATATCGGACATCCTGAAATTTGCCCAGTCTACGCTTATCATCAAGCATTTCGTAAAGAAGGCTCCGATGAAATTTATGAAAGTTGTAAAAAGGGGCAGATTGGATGTATGGAATGCAAACGAAAGATATCGCAAAGTATCAACCATTTACTTGAACCAATGAGAGAACGGAGAAGAATGTATCAAAACGATCCCACAAAGGTCGATGAAATTCTTATGTCGGGTACAGAAAAAGCACGCCTTGTAGCAAAAGAAACGATGTTAGAGATACGTGAGGCAATGAGTATGAACTATTTCTAAGCTGATTGTTTGTTCTCTTGATAGACTATTCCACTTACGAATTGACTATTACTCCAGGTTATTAACTTTATGATATAAAACCCATGCTAAGATATTGTATAGAAGATAAACAGCCAATTTCCTACATGTTAGGGGAATTGGCTGTTTGCTCAGTTATATCACTCGGATGAAATAGTATACTTAAATAGAACGCTAGTTCACCAATGGGAATATAATCAATACATAACATTATTTGCAGTTGAGTTGGATAAACGAGGTGAGGAATTTAATGTACGTGCATTATCTGATCACCCAGGAACGATTGTAACGAATTTATCTCAGAATTTATCGGATGAAGAAATGCGTTCAAATAGAGCTTTTGAGTAGTTAAATATGATGAAGTATTTACGTCCTCTTACATACACTATCAATAGTGGTTCATTTTTAGTATGTGTCTACTTGCCTAAATATTTTCAAGTTTGTCATGCATAAATATATAATATTATGTATTTATATAGTATAGTGTATATTGACTAGCAACTATTACATATAGAAAGTAGTGTTGGAAATTGAATCTTTTCTTCACGTATTTACTAGCGGGGCTTGCCGTTGCAATGCCTGTAGGTGCCATGACCGTTGAAATGACGAAGCAAGGGATGAAAAAGGGATTTATGCATGGCTGGGCTGTTGGACTAGGTGGGATGACCATTGACTTTTTATTAATCGTTGCCTTATATATGGGCTTGGCTTCCGTGCTTGCCATCCCTATTATTCAAATCCCCATGTGGCTTATCGGAGCATGCTTTTTAATTTATTTAGGCTATGATTCCATCAAAAACTCGGATCAAGGCATTACATTGGCTGGCGATAAACCGAATGCATCATTTTTCAGTTCCTACCGAAATGGACTGCTCGTCGCTATATCGCCAGGTAATCTTGTGTTTTGGATTTCCGTTTTTGGTGCGGTGCTATCTGATTCGTATGATACGACACAACCGGCAAAATTTCTAATCGTAGGTGCAGGAATATTAGCTGGTATCCTCCTCCATGATGTTGGGTTGCTTGCCATTGTGGCTGTCACGAGAAGAGCCATGAGCCGGACTATGATTAAGCGGATGTCTATTATCGCAGGACTGATTTTATTTGGGTTCGCGGGGTATTTCTTATATGAGTTTTTAGTAGCAATTCAAGGAATACTGTAACAAAACCTAGAGCTGTTAGGGTTCTAGGTTTTTTGCTTTTGTATTTAAAAGGTTGTGTTTTACTTCTGAAATGTCGACTCATTGAAGTGAGTATGACTATTTCTCTTGAAGTGTCCTCCTTTTACATGCTTCAGATGGGCGACGATCATGAAGGAAACGATGACAAGCAAAAACCATGAGCTGAATTTTCCCCACTTTACGAGATTCCAGCCGTTCGTCTGATGTGGATAATACCATGCGCCCAAGAAAGTCCCGATGTTTTCAGCCACCCATATAAAAAATCCGATTAAGACGAACGACAGAACAATCGGCATTCTTCGTGTCACGCCTAATACGGTATATTCCACGTAGGTTCTAAAGAAGATGACGAATAGCAAAATCATCAAAACCCAACGCAAATCGTAAATGAAGTGATGAGTCATGAAGTTGAAGTAAATCGCCGCACCTAGCGGAATCGTTAACCAAGCAGAAGGGTATCGATTTACCTTGACCTGCAGTCGTCGCCACGCTTGACATAAGTAACTTGCCACACTTGCGTACATAAATCCGCTATATAGAGGAACACCCAGTATTTTAGACCAACCGTCTTCCGGATAGCCCCATGATCCCATGTGGATTTTAAATATTTCAAGTGCAAGACCGATGAAATGGAACATACAGATTACTTTACATTCATCCATTGTTTCTATCCCAAACCGGATCATTAGAAACTGCGCCAAGATACAAACAAGCAATAGGAAATCATAGCGATGCATGAATGGAATGTCAATGACCTTCGTGAGTGCCAACATCGCGAAAATATAAGCGGGGAACAAGCAGGACATTGCCTGCTGCCAGCCAAAATTGAGGAATGATTTTAGTTTGAAAAAGTTATTCATAGTTATCTCCTACCTTGTGTTCGTGAGAAATGAATTTTGAACAGCTATACGAGGTGTATCATTAGGTATTATCCTATTCAAATACATGCTTTTAGTCAATAAAAAATTATTGTTATACAATAAATATTTATTGCTAAAGTTGATGTGTGTATATATTCGATGTGGTATAAATCTCTCGAAAACAGGGTTCATAAGAGTGAACAGTGGTGGTGAAGTTGTTTCGATGAGGATAAGGAGAGGAAGTCGAATTTTATGAATAGAAAAGAGCGTTAATTTTAACTTCCAACTTAATAGGCCAAATATGGATGCAAACAGAAGTGTTCCGTATTGGGTTATCGTTATGCCCGGTCTTGTTCATAAGGCCACTCCTGCAAAAGAAAGGTACTGCTTCTTTTCTAGATGAGATTGTTCAGGTACTGTTCAGTAAATGATATGAAATAATGAGAAAGCAAAATGCCCCGCTCCCTTCATGAAAAGAAGAGAACGAGGCATCAATGTAATGTCTTAATGAAAATCACGGAACAAACCAATAACTTTGCCCAGAATCGTTACATGCTGTAAGCGAATCGGTTCATAGGTTGGATTCTCAGGCTGCAAGCGGATATGATCCTTCTCACGATAGAAAGTCTTAACCGTTGCTTCATCTTCTTCAGTCATGGCTACCACGATATCACCGTTGTTCGCAGTCTGCTGCTGACGCACGATGACAAAGTCGCCATTATGTATACCAGCCTCAATCATGCTATTACCCATGACCGACAACATGAATACATTCTCGTCATCTCCCACCATATGCATAGGAAGAGGGAAGTAATCTTCAATATTCTCTGTTGCGGTAATTGGCTCGCCTGCAGTTACTTTCCCAACGACCGGCACGCGTGCGAAGGAGCGAGAGAAGTCTGTTGAACGTTCAGATTGATCATGGCTAAGCAGTTCAATAGCACGAGGCTTCGTAGGGTCACGTCGAATGAATCCCTTCTTCTCGAGTCGATCAAGATGACCGTGAACAGTGGAACTGGATGCTAGACCAACGGCTTCGCCTATTTCACGAACAGAAGGCGGATAACCTTTAGCTCGAACTTCATCACGTATAAAATCAAGGATAGCTTGTTGACGACTTGATATTTTAGACAAGGGTATCAACTCCAATGAATACTCTTTTGACAAAATTATACCACAGAACCTCCGTTCGTACAAACATAAGTTCTAAAGATTCTGCAGAAAAAGATTGTGAGAAGTTCGTAAATTACGAGAGAGAAACAAGAGAAAGTTAAATGAGGTTAAATGCTTATTTTTCGATAATATAAAGAGGGGAACGAACGTTCTAAAAAAATATTGACTCAAACGTGTGTTCGTGTTAGATTAAATTATACAAGATAACAGAACAAGTGTTTGGGAGATGAGTCATTTATGATGTATACAACATATCGTTCAATCTATAAGGTGTCGACAACAGCTTCACAACCTATTCAGAAGAAGCGTTTGTTTCCTTTACGTGTTCGATTCATCATGAGCCTGATTGTATTGTTGTTCATTACTTGTGGAAGCATTGTTCAAGCGCTTGGCATGGATGAAAGCCAAACGGAAATTGTAAATGGAGCTGCTGTGGAGCGCGTACTTGTTCAGCCTGGAGATACACTCTGGGGGATTGCATCCTCTTATAAACCAGAACATACGGATACGCGTCAGTTTATATATGAAATCGTTGAGATGAATCAATTGAAAGGTGATATCTTACCGGCAGGAGAAGTATTGCTCGTTCCGATCCGATGAGTCGGGGTCATTGTCGAATTTACGGTTGAGAAGCTTTGCATTCCTATACATAAGAGCAGACGGTTGGAGGCCCGAAGAGGCCTCTTTTTTGCGATATAAAAGCTTTCTTGCTGCTTGCTTGACAAGCTGTTACCTCCATGTCAAAGTAGAACATATGCTTACACACATGGAGGTACCTGATGAATATCGACAAGCTTATTGCACGAATTAATGAATTGGCCCGCAAACATAAGACAGTGGGGCTGAACGATGAGGAAATGGAAGAACGCGCGAAACT
The DNA here is from genome assembly GCF_023713665.1 of Paenibacillus sp. MER 180. Taxonomy (NCBI): domain Bacteria; kingdom Bacillati; phylum Bacillota; class Bacilli; order Caryophanales; family Paenibacillaceae; genus Paenibacillus; species Paenibacillus sp. MER 180. Next base: position 10,284 of record NZ_JAMAVT010000006.1, read on the forward strand.
GCGCGAGGAATATTTGGTTCTATTCCGCAAGCAGGTACGCAATCAATTAGACACTATTCGCTATGTAGAAGATGAAGAAGGAACAGATAACTCTGGATCGAACGGGATCGTTCATTAAATGAACCTTCATCGATAACGATGGATTCACATTATTCGTTTACTATACAGGGGGTTGCGAATTCATGTCTCGCAGTTGGGAACGTAAAGTCCGTCAAAATAGTGAAAAGTTAAACAAACAGCGAATGAAGCAAGGCAAACCGACGTTCGCTGCTGGCAAGCCTGCGCACGAAGAGTTTAAAGGACGCAGCTTCATTATGCCAATCGCTTTAATCGCCTTCGCCATTATGTATGGATTGTTGGGCGGTATCATTACGGACAATCAATATCCAACTCTATATTGGATCACAATCGTGTGTTACGTCGGATTGGGGATTATATTATTTCTGAGAAGACCATTTCTTCGTGTTGGAGCAGGTGAGGTATCTACGATTCGCTGGAATCGTCTCCGTACTCTGTCTGCAAAGGATATGAAGAAAATTGCGATCCAACCTGGTTATGTTGTTATTGAACACACGGGGAAAGGTGCGAATTGGATTTTCTCGCGAGTGCTGAATCGTTATGATACGAATGCAATGGGGGAACGTCTTCGTTCCTTCGCAAATCAACATAAGATTGAATTCGAAGATACATCGAAGAAAGACTCGAAAAAATAGAGAAATCCGATATAGAGGATTCGTTATCATTGTCGCTGTGATGGGAGAGATGAAACTTGGCTATTCGTGCTGTACTGTTCGACCTGGATGATACTTTGTTATGGGATGAGCGTTGTGTTGAGGAAGCTTTTGCTGCAACTTGTAAATACGCGCAAGATAAGACTGGGGTCAATGTAGAACAATTGGAAGCATTCGTTCGTCAAGCTGCTCGTGAATTGTTTGCCTCTTATGAGACTTATCCTTTCACACAGAATATTGGGATTAATCCCTTTGAAGCGCTGTGGGGGAGATTCGCAGAGGGAGAACATCCTGAATTTCGATTGTTGGAACAGCTTGCGCCGATGTATCGACAATCTGCATGGACACAAGGTCTTCAAGCCGCTGGTCAACCTGATGATGCATTAGGTGCCGAGCTGGCGGAGCGATTTATGAGTGAACGTCGTTCTCGTTCGTATGTGTACGATGAGACTTATGAGGTGCTGCGACAATTGATTGCGCAATATCCACTATTGTTGTTAACGAACGGATCGCCTGATTTGCAGCAGGAGAAGCTGAATGGAGAGCGTGAGCTTCTATCCTATTTCGATCATATCGTTATCTCTGGACATCATCCACAAGGGAAGCCTGATCCAGAGCTGTTCAAGCACACGATGTCATTGCTCGGCATCGAACCGCATGAAGGGATCATGATTGGCGACAAATTAACGACGGATATTCTAGGCGCGCAGAATGTTGGCATGCATCATGCATGGCTGAACCGCAAAGGCGTTGAATTGTCTGGCAATATTCACCCTGAATATACGATTGCAAGCTTGCGTGAAATTGAGCAAATTATTGATGAGATAAATTCGAAGGAATCATAAATCGGCGGGGATGTAATTACTTACTCCGCGTGTATGACAAAGAGGCCTGTGGGATCACAGGCCTTTTTGATATACGGTAATCTTCGCGAGGTGTCGGCAAGATTAGTGTGAGTACCTTAATTTGATTACCCTCCACATGAAACTACAAGGGTGAATGTGACAAATGTCATAGGATCGTCACACAATGTTGCTCATTATAGCCCAATGGAGTCATGAGGAATTGGAGAATGCTGTCTATAATGTGATACGATAAATCTAGGATACAGTTGAGGAGTGAACGACGATTATGTTCAACAATAAGAGTAAATTAATCGTACTAACAATGGCAATAGGAGCAATGCTATTAGCCGGTTGTGGAAATAGCTCGTCAGCAGGTGGCGGTCATGAAGGACATGCAGGTCATGGCTCCAGTGATAAACAGGACAGCAAAAATGAGATGTCAGCAATGATTAAGGTAAACTTGCAAGTGCCGGAAGAAGTCAAAATCAATGAAGCTGTCACCATCTCTGCACAGGTCACACAAGAAGAGAAAGCGGTAGATGATGCAGATAAAGTAGAGTTCGAGTTGTGGCTGGATGGGGCTGACCACGAGAAGATTGAGGGGAAGCTCACGAAAGATGGCACGTATCAGATTGAGAAAACGTTTGATAAGGCTGGTACCTACACGGTCATTTCTCATGTGACTGCTCGTGACATGCACTCGATGCCGAAGAAGCAATTTACTGTAAAATAAGAATCTAAATACATAACAAGAATTTATGCGAAGAAGGGGCAGCCTCAGAAGATCCAAATCGGGATCTTGTGGGGCTGCCCCTCTTAATATCAGTAATGGGACGTTTTTTATCGATTATGATTCCGATGATTCAGGAATTACGCCTGTTGGAAAGTAGGATCCGAATACGGATGCGCGATCCATCCTTCTGTTTCAATGAAGAGTCGAACTGCAACAATTTGACGATTATCCATCAGAGTGAAGTAGTGCGGCTTTTCTTCAGGGACGGAAATTACATCCCCAGCTTCCAATTCAACATCCATATAACCGATGTCGTCGCTTCCCTTAATTATGAAAATACCATTTCCGGCCGTAATAGCTCTTACTTCGTCTTCTGTGTGCGTGTGAACCTGTTCAAATTTCTTTAGCAGCTCTTCGATATTGGGAGTAGCGTCTGATAAAGAAATCAAATCCCACGTACGATAGCCCCGTCTTTCAGCCAAATCACGGATTTCTCCTTCATACGTGTCTAAAATGGCTTGCTTCTCTTCATCGGATAGTACGTACTTATCACGCAAAGATGGGGCAAGTTTGTTCGGATCCCAGTGTTCATACAGCACTCCTTGCGCTGATAGGAAAGAACGAACATTTTCTTCGCCAATTATGATTTCGTTCGTGTTTCGGATACGTACCTGTGCCATTTGCAAAATCCCCCGTTTCCCAATGCGATTTATTTATTTAATTATAGTACAGAGGAAATGTTTGGGCAAGAAACATTTTACGATGACTCATTCATGAGTCTTTTCTAATCGGATCACATCTGCTAAACTAGGGTTTAACGTTTAAGACAGAGGGTGGGCAGAGCGATGAAAACAAGAACGATACAGGAACAACTACAAGAACGCATTCTCATTTTAGACGGTGCAATGGGCACGATGATCCAGCAAGCCGATTTAACGCCACAGGACTTTGGAGGCGAACAATTGGATGGGTGCAATGAGATGTTAGTCCTGACACGTCCAGATGTCATTTCTAGAATACACGAACAATATTTAGAAGCGGGCGCAGACATTTTAGAGACGAATACGTTCGGGGCTACCAGTATCGTGCTTGCCGATTATGATATTGCTGATCAAGCACGTGAGTTGAACGTTGCCGCGGCGAAGCTTGCTGTCGAGGCAGCTGCAAAATACAGCACACCAGAATGGCCGCGTTTCGTTGCCGGTGCTATGGGGCCGACGACGAAGACTTTATCGGTTACCGGCGGGGTAACATTTGATGAGCTAATTGACAGTTATTATGAACAGGCAGTCGCGCTTATTGAAACAGGCGTTCATGCGCTCCTATTGGAGACTTCACAGGATACGTTGAACGTTAAGGCGGGTTCGATCGCGATTCAACGGGCATTCGAGTCTACGGGCATCACGCTGCCGCTCATGATATCGGGGACGATCGAGCCGATGGGGACAACGCTTGCTGGTCAAAATATTGAATCATTCTACATCTCCCTAGAGCATTTAAAGCCAATCTCGATCGGATTAAACTGTGCGACGGGGCCGGAATTCATGCGCGATCACTTGCGTACCCTTGCTTCCATCGCGAACTCTGCGATCAGTTGCTATCCAAATGCAGGGCTTCCCGATGAGAATGGTCACTATCATGAATCACCAGAATCGCTTGCCCGCAAAATCGCAACCTTTGCTGAGCAGGGCTGGCTGAATATTGCAGGGGGATGCTGTGGAACAACACCTGAACATATTCGCGTACTAAGAGAGACATTGCTCGAATATGCTCCACGTACTGCATTCGGCGAACATCCTCCGGCTGTATCCGGGATTGAGACGGTATATGTGGAAGATGAGAGCCGGCCTTATATGGTAGGGGAACGTACGAATGTTCTCGGCTCGCGCAAATTCAAGCGATTGATCGCTGAAGGTAAAATCGAAGAAGCCGCTGAAGTCGCACGTGCACAGGTGAAAAATGGAGCACATGTCATCGATGTGTGCGTTCAGGATCCGGATCGCGACGAAGCTCTTGATATGAAGGAATTTCTGCAGGAAGTTGTAAAGAAGGTTAAGGCACCGCTCGTCATCGATACGACAGATGCCAAGGTATTGGAACTGGCGTTGAAGTATTCACAAGGGAAAGCGATTATTAACTCTGTTAACTTAGAGGACGGACTAGAGAAATTCGACCACGTCGTACCGCTTGTTCATCGTTATGGTGCAACCTTGGTTGTAGGTACGATTGATGAACGTGGTCAAGCGATTACGCGTGGAGATAAACTTGAGGTAGCGAAGAGATCCTTCGACATCCTTGTAAATGATTATGGTATACAGCCTGAAAACATTATCTTCGACCCACTCGTGTTTCCAGTTGGGACGGGCGATGAACAATATATTGGTTCTGCAAAAGAAACAGTGGAAGGGATTCGCCTCATTAAGGAGACCATTCCAAAGGTTCAAACGATTCTAGGAATCAGTAATATCTCGTTCGGTTTGCCTGAGGCTGGGCGTGAAGTATTGAATTCCGTCTTTCTATATGAATGCACGAAGGCTGGATTGGATTACGCGATCGTCAATACGGAGAAGTTGGAACGCTATGCATCCATCCCAGAACATGAACGCAAGCTTGCGGAAGATTTATTGTACGACACAAACGATGATACACTGGCTGCATTCGTAGCTGCGTTCCGCAACCGTAAAGTCGAGAAGAAAGAAAAGACTAGCAACCTGCCGCTTGAAGAGCGGTTAGCTTCATATGTAGTAGAAGGCACGAAGGAAGGTCTTGTTCCTGACTTAACGGAGGCGCTTCAGAAGTACTCGCCGCTTGAGGTCATTAATGGTCCGTTAATGGAAGGGATGGGAGAGGTCGGAAGACTGTTCAATAACAATGAGCTCATCGTTGCGGAAGTGCTCCAAAGTGCAGAAGTCATGAAGGCTTCGGTAAGCTTCTTGGAACCCCATATGGAGAAGAACGAGTCTGCTGTTAAAGGGAAAATTCTACTCGCAACGGTCAAGGGCGATGTGCATGATATCGGCAAAAATCTAGTTGAAATCATCTTATCGAATAATGGATATGAAATCGTCAACCTTGGTATCAAGGTTCCGCCAGATCAATTGATCGAAGCCTATCGCAAGGAGAAGCCAGATGCAATTGGTCTGTCGGGCTTGCTTGTGAAGTCTGCACAGCAGATGGTTATAACCGCACAAGACTTGCGGACAGCTGGAATCGATGTGCCGATTCTTGTTGGCGGAGCGGCATTGACGCGGAAGTTTACCAAGAATCGGATTAGTCCCGAATACGATGGATTAGTTTTATATGCGAAGGATGCCATGGATGGTCTTGATCTTGCCAATAAAATTATGGATTCTTCAGAACGCCAAAATCTAGTGGAAGAACTCCGCGCTCATAAGGAGCGTCTAGCTCGTGAAGCGGAAAATCAATCGAAATTGCCAGAGCTTACACGTGCGGTACGCTCGGACATAAGAGAAGCAGAGGTATACATTCCTCCGGATTTGGAACGTCACGTTCTTCGAGATATTCCAATTCCTCAAGTCATCCCTTATTTGAACTTCCAGATGCTGCTTGGCCATCATTTAGGATTGAAGGGATCTGTGGAACAGCTTCTGAAGAATCGGGATCCAAAGACTGTTGATTTGAAGGAAACCGTTGATCAGATTTTAGTGGAAGAATCACAAGCAGGTGTGCTAAAAGCGAACGCGATGTATCGTTTCTTCCCGGCTCAATCGGAAGGGGATTCTATTCATATATACAATCCGGACAACGTTCAGGAAGTACTGCATACCTTTACCTTCCCGCGTCAGCAGGTTGAACCTTACTTGTGTCTTGCAGACTTCCTCCGTACGAAAGAAAGCGGAGTAATGGATTATGTAGGCTTCTTGGTTGTAACTGCTGGGGACGATGTTCGCGGCAAGGCCGATCAATGGAAGGAGAAGGGGGAATACTTGCGTTCTCATGCGCTTCAATCTGTAGCGTTGGAGCTTGCAGAAGGACTGGCAGAACGAATTCACCATATGATGCGCGAAGTATGGGGCTATCCTGATCCAGAAACGATGACGATGAAGGAGAGATTTGGTGCTAGATACCAAGGCATTCGAGTCTCATTTGGCTATCCAGCTTGTCCAAATCTTGAGGATCAAGAACCATTATTCAAGCTCATGCAGCCTGAGGATATCGGGATCCACTTAACAGAAGGATTTATGATGGAGCCAGAGGCATCTGTATCCGCGATGGTCTTCGCTCATCCGCAAGCGCAATACTTTAACGTGGATAAAGCATAAATAGGGCATAATTCTAATTCATTTTCGATTTATCAACGGAAATGGTAAGTTGTCTATATCAGGGACACCCTCTTATCTACAGATACACAATGAGCTCCGTATTGCCGGTAGGCGTGCGGAGCTTATTATATCTTTGCATAGTTTGGCATACTATTCACGTTAATCATTTATACAACAAATAGTTAACTAGGTTTAAAATAAACATATCACCAATTTAAGATGGATTGATTACTTCAGAAGTAGGAGGTATTACACGAGTATGGATATATACTTCTTGGGAACAGGAGCGGGAATGCCGACGACAAGACGCAATGTAAGTGGTATGGCGCTTCGTCTGTATGAGGAACGCGGATCCTTCTGGATGTTCGACTGCGGAGAGGGAACCCAGCATCAAGTACTGCAATCTCCATTAAAGCTAGGCAAGTGCGAATTTATTTTTATCACCCATTTGCACGGGGATCACATTTTCGGGTTACCGGGACTATTGTCCAGTAGAGCCTATCAAGGTGGAGTTTCTCCACTCACCGTCTTTGGCCCGGTGGGACTGCAACGATTTATACATACAGTGTTCGAATTAAGTGAAACGCATCTGCCTTACGAGCTTCATATTCAGGAGGTGGAGTCTGGAGTCATCTGGGAAGATGAACAATTTGCGGTTACGGCACTGCCTCTTGAACACCGTGTTCTATCCTTGGGTTATCGCGTGCAGCAAAAGGAGAGGCCAGGCAGACTTGATTTGAATCTGTTAAAAGAAAAGAATCTGCCGCCGGGGCCGTTATATGGACAATTGAAACGAGGGCAAGATATTGTGCTGCCATCTGGTGAATTGGTAGAAGCGTCTTCTGTTCTTGGAAGCCCAATTCCCGGTAAGTCAGTGACGATACTTGGCGACACTCGTCCATGTGAGAATGCAATCAAGTTGGCTCAAGGTGTTGATCTGCTTGTGCATGAGGCAACCTTCATGGACGATAAACGTGAAAATGCAAATGAGTTTGGCCACAGTACGGCTCGGCAAGCTGCACAAATCGCAGTATCAGCAGGCGTTAAGAAGCTAACGTTAACCCATTTCAGTTCACGATACAATGATGAACGGATGGAGGAACTGCTGCAGGAGGCGTGCGAATTATTTTCTAATACCGTTCTTGCTGATGAACATACGATCGTTACAACATCTTAATATCACCACAATGCACCGTTAATGGTTCCTCGATACGCTATCCATAACTGGGTTAGTTGGATATGCAATTGCCTAGGCAATTGTATGTTCAGCAACCGTGATGCTAAGGAGGAGTTATGGATGGATACAGCGAGTCATTTGCTGCTTGGGACTTCATTGGCTGGAGCTGCTTGTCTGCACCCTCAGGTTGCGGAGCAGCCGGGATTGTTCTCTGCAATCTTGACCGCCACACTCATTGCTTCACATGCACCTGACTTTGATGCAATTACACGAGTTCGCAGCTATGCTGCCTATTTGTGCCACCATCGGGGCATTACTCATGCGATTCCAGCATGGTTCGTATGGCCAATTGTCATTGGTCTTCCGATCTCATGGTTATTTCAAGTGGGGGACGAGTGGCCGCTCGTTCTGCTGTATACTTGGCTTGCAATCATGGTGCACATTGGCTTGGACTGGCTGAATGCATATGGAGTTCAAGCTGGAAGGCCTTTTTCGCTCAAATGGCTTCATGCTGATGTGTTATGTTTGTTTGATCCTTTCTTATTTGTCGTTCATCTAATAGGGGTGATTAGCTGGTTATGGCTGACGCGAACAGATGCTGCATGGTTATTTATCGGAGGATATGCGGTGACTCTGTTGTATATCGTGTGGCGTTGGAAGGTTCACCAGCGTCTCCTGCATCGATTGCAGGAGCAATTTCCAGGCGGCCTTCATTATCAACTTGTTCCAGAGGTCACTTGGCTTAGCTGGCAGTACGTTGTTGAGTATGAACAGCATTATGAGACAGGTTGGATACGGCACTGCAATCCGTTGCGGTTATCGTCAGCTGTAACTTTTGAGAAACACAGCATATACAACAAAATGTTCATAGACGACCGAGTTATGGAGCCGGCCCTAATGACAGATGGAGTACGGGCATTTCTTGGATTTGCTGAACGAGTGATCGTTCGAACACAGCGCTGGAGCGATGGCTACAAAATCATATGGAATGATGTTCGCTTCTGGCATCGAAGAGGGCTGCCGTTCGGCGTTGAGGTAGAGCTTGATGAGCAGCTTCGAGTAGTTAGAACGAAAGTCGGTTGGAGCAAAAAAGGCTGGGAGCCTCCTTATGTATAACAGAAACGTACAGCTTGAATAGCTGCAACATTCCAACTGAGAATAATATGCAAAGTGAATCTACATTAGGAATGACTGGCTCATCTACAAGAAACGGAGCAATCCGTTTCTTTCTTTTTCATCAAGGTTATGGTACACGTCGTTGGCGATTAACTTGAGATCCAGCAGTCTGATACGAGCGGAAGGGGAAAAGCAGGGGAATAGAAAGGCAATTGTACATAAAAAGTTTCCCGGGAAAGCGCAGAACCTGACAAATAGTCCGGCTTGCAGCTTGTTTGCATCACGCACTGCCTGCAATCGACAGTCTCTGACATCACTCTTCGTCGAAGTGACGCCTTGTTGAGCCGTATATATGCTCTTGCCAGCCTTGAAATGGTTATTTACAATGTAGAAATAAGGTATTTCATTTCCCAAGGCACTTCTATTCGAAACATCTTAGTCGTTGCTGGATACATGGAAGGTGGATCTGCTATGAATACACTTGGATTTACGATCGTAGGCTTCGGAAATATCGCTAAGACGCATATGATTGCACTGCGTACGATGCCGATTATCAAGCAGCTTCCCGTTACACCGGTATTGAATACACTCGTTACCCGTCGACCTGAACAGACGTTGGATCAGGCACGCCAAATTGGCTTTGTACATGTTACTTCCTCCTTGGAAGAAGCTTTGCAATACGATGGAGCGGAAGCAATTAGCATTTGCACGCCAAATGCGCTCCATGCTGAGCAAGTCCGTATGGCGGTTCAATATAATCAAGCCATCTATTGCGAGAAGCCAGTAACAGAAAGTGCCGCTTCTACCGCGCAATTGCTGAAGGATGTCCCTTCAACACTGACACAGCAGCTTGCATTTGTCTATCGTTATCATCCGGCAGTTATGCGGATAAAGGCATGGCTGGAAGAAGGGATTATCGGCGATGTGCTTCAGTGCAGACTGGCATATTTGCGTTCAGGATATTTAAGTGATGCCAGGCCTTACAGTTGGCGGGTAGACAACTCGTTATCTGGAGGAGGAGCTATTACGGATATCGGTGTTCATGCACTTGATTTACTCCGTCATTGGTTTGGTGAAATGAAGAGTGTGGATGGCAATACCGAAACATTTATTAAGAGCCGTAGAGCAGGAAACGGAACGGACGAACGGTTGGCTGTTCATGTAGATGATTGGGCACTTATGAATTATGTAACAGAGCAAGGCATTCAAGGAATCGTGGAAGTATCCCGTATTGCATTAGGTGAGGATGCGTTCCGTGTGCACATTGTTGGAACGAAGGGCAGCATCACTTGCGATTTGGAAACCGATAAGAAACCGCAGCTGCATCTAGTCAGCGGTCGTCATGGGGCGACACCAGAACCAGAATCACTTGCACTGCTTCCTGATGAGAAGGCAACAATGGGCATATTCCAGGACAGTCATTTCGCTGCGCTGCATCACTTTATTTTGCGCCACTGCGGGGATGAACGTTGGGATAACTTGGCTCCAACACTTGAAGATGGGCTTGTCGTAGAACGCTTGGTAGATCAAGTGATTCACGCCTCACAAGCACGGAAGCAGCGGTAAACATTCAGAAGTACACAGAATGTAGGCGCAAGATATTCAATCCCAACACGCCAAGCATGGCTCCCGCCCCTCTACATGGGAATAGCGGGAGTTGTTCTATTTCATCGCGTCTGTTCTATGTATCGGAACACTCACTAGCGGCGGGAGTTCTCTACAATCAATAGGAAACGAATAGGAATCGCCCTTGGATTTGATAAGGGGCTCTGTCCTTTTGGCTCGGAATTGCGTATACTAGCATTGATTCAACTGTATGGGCTTTGATGCTATGGATATCAGGGCAGCAATCTGTGGGGGACTCCAGACAGGTTTTGATTTTGAATCCAATATGTGCTGGGGGATTTTCAGATTCTCTATTCGATGATTTGATGAGTACTTCCCATTAGATGGTGGAACGATTGTTCTTGCAGGTAGGTTGCTATTTTCCACAGCATGCTGCAGGCATGTGTTAGGCAAGGAAGGAACGTGTATAGAAATGATGACAGAAAAATCGCGCAACAGCATATATGCGCTTATCGATTTAGATGGAACCATGTATCATGGGACTTCTCCGATTGAAGGAGCGGACAAGCTAATAGAGGAGCTTGGCCAACTTAGAGTTCCTTATCTGTTCGTAACAAACAATTCAACGCGCACGCCGGAAGAAGTGGCAAATCACTTGCAGCAATTTGGTATTTCTGCGGGTGCTCAAGATGTTCTCACCTCTGCTCAAGCGGCTGCATCGTATATTCAGAAGAGATTTTCGGATAAAATGGTATTCATGATAGGCGAGCTTGGCTTGCAGCAGGCGCTGGAGGATACCGGAATATCGTGGACGGATCAAGTAGATGATGTGTGGAATTCTGAGATTGGAGTTGTCGTTCAGGGCTTGGATCGGAGCTTGACTTATGCCAAATTGGAGGCAGCTGCTTGTGCCCTACGTGGGGGAGCCGTATCCATCTTGACTAATCCAGATGTTATGCTGCCATCAGATCGTGGATTTTCCCCTGGAGCAGGTACAATAGGTGCCGCTCTCCAATCCGCTTCTAGTGTGGAACCTATTATTATCGGGAAACCAAGTGAAATTATTATGGATGAAGCAATGAATAGGCTTGGGTGTACGGCACAGGACGTTATCGTTATTGGAGACAATATGATGACTGATATTCTTGCTGGAGCGAATGCAGGATGCCGCACAGCACTTACCTATACAGGAGTAACGACGCCTGACAATTATGATTCATTTTGTGCTCGTGCCGGTGTGGAGCCAAACATGGTGTTTCATAACATGAAGCAAGTACGTGAATGGTTCATTAAGGAAATGCTATAATGTATATCTTGGAATGTGAATGATTTAATTAATAACATAAAATACAAGGCGATCATGAAAGTGATTAGGAAGGAAGATGCAAGGTGCCGGAAATTCCAGAAATGGAACGCTACCGCAAACAGCTGGATCAGTTGATTACTGGAGAACGCATTCGCAGCCTTCATGTACAGCGTGAATCTTGGTTGAATACGGATCTCCATAGCTTGACAAATGGCTTGGTTGGAAGACAAATTCTGTATATTGAACGCAAAGGGACAGATTTAATATTGCATCTTGATGATGGCCGTAGGCTTGTTCTTCATGTAGGAACCGGTAGTCGTATGGAAGCAGTTTCTACCCTTCAAGCAGTTGCTCAAGGAGCATCAGGACATATAGAACCAGATGAAGAACAACAACTTGATGTCTCCCATGCACAATTCGCAATTACTACCGATCATGCACAGATGTACATTCATGGTGCACGAAGCTGCCAGATTATGTGGTTAACAGCGAAGCAGGTGGAGGAAATGCATCTCGAGATGGGGCCAGACCCATTATCTCGCTATTTGACAGCAGAGCGCTTCGCTCAGCGGTTCGCTAAGCGTCGTACGACTTTGAAGTCCGCATTGACCAATCCGAACATTATCGCTGGGATAGGAAGTCAGTTGGCGGATGATATCGCATTTGCTGCTGGACTGCTCCCAACTGTACGTACGGAGAAGCTTGAATCAGAACATTGGAATCGTGTGTTTTACGCGATGCTTGATGTGTTGCATATTGAAATTGAGCAAGATGGTTTAGTGAATACGCAGACACAACAGCACCAGCCCGAAACAGGGGAAACAACGGGCATAACCATTCATGGCAAGACAGGAGAACCTTGTCCGAAATGCGGCACAGCGATTGAAGTCACGATGATTCAACGTCGTCCTGCGAACTTCTGTCCACATTGCCAGATTGATCCTGCAGCGGATGGCTCCGAACAAGAATGAATCCCGCCATGCTGCGCGCGCATTTGGTTGTCATTTGCCATTACGGGGAGGATATGCGCACGCAGCGCGATTGGCAGTTCAACTGCAGCAGGAAGCAGGAGTTCGAAGTTATCAGTTTTTTAGCAAAAATCCGCGAGGCTTATCGATCAAAAGCGGATATGAGGCCGATGCTCAGACTGCGCGTGAAATCTGTTCAGAGCATGGCATCCAGTCCATTGCTCATACGCCATATCCGACAAATTTAGCTGTGGATGCAAGCCGTTCACCTGAGAAGTTTCAGCTTACGGTTCAGTCATTACTGAACGATCTTATGATTGCAGAGGCTTGTGGAGCGGTAGGGATTGTCGTACATTTTGGTTCGTATAAGGGGATCTCAAGTACACCCGCCACAGATGCGGAGAAGCTGAGTTGCTACGAAAATATTATTGTTACACTGAACACTGTTCTTTCCGTATGGAGTGGTCGATCTAAGCTGCTGATTGAGAATCAGGCCGGGAATCACGGTGGGTTAGGTGCTACGTTGGAAGAATTGGTGAGTATCCGACAATTCAGTCAATATCCCGATAAGATCGGTTTTTGCTTCGATACCTGTCATGCGTACGCAAGTGGCTTGTGGAACCCCTCTGCAACGAATGAACTTCTCATGGCGGGGAACCAGCATGACTTTTGGAAACATGTGCATGCAGTTCATTTGAATGACTCTCGCGAGCCCTATCGTTCCAAGCAAGATCGTCATGCAAATTTGGGGCAAGGGTATATTGGAATTGACGGATTTACGGAGCTCCTCAGAGCGAAGGAATTGGAGCGAAGCATGTTCGTGCTGGAGACGCCAGGCGATGCTTCTGGAGGGCATATGCGGGAATGGAAGCTTATCCAGGATATTTTGCAGTAGGCCAATCATTGTACGGTAGTTATGCTGCTGTTTGTTATCAATGGGCATCGGATAGGTAAGGAAGTGATAATGATGATACATGTGTACTTGGATGATTACCGTCGCTGTCCAGAAGGCTTCGTGCTTGCTCGCAATGCGGAAGAGTGCCTTCTGCTATTGGAACATGAACAAGTGGGGATCCTGTCCTTGGATCATGATTTGGGTGAAGATGAGCGAACGGGAACGGAACTAGTTCGAGAAATGGTTGTACGTGGCTTATATCCGCAGACTGCGATTTATTTGCATACGTCGAGTATGATTGGTAGAAAGCGAATGTTCGAGATGCTCTATGCGAATAAACCTGAGCATGTTGAACTGATTAATGGGCCGATGCCAGAGTCTTTGCTGATGCGGATACGAGGAAATAAGGTATGATTGAAATTTCGGAATTACAGCTGAAGGCAGCACAGGTGCAATCACAGAGCTTGTCTGCTGTAGAGCTGTTTTTTAGGCAATGGGATGCAGTATTCATACATAGTCCTTTTTGTGGGACTTGCCAGTTAGCATCTCGGATGCTGAACATTGTAGAAGTAACGAATCCGAAGTTGGAAATAGCGGCGGTCAATGTCAGCTCTATTCCTGTATGGGTGAACGCATTACGAATTGAAAGTGTCCCTTGTCTGCTTGTATGGGATCATCGAGAAGGCATGGGCAGCGTTGACAAGATATATGCCTTTCATTCTGTATCTTACATTTATGAACGTTTGAATCCTAGGAGAGAAGAGGAGACCTCTTCATAAATTTAATCCTAATGTGAGTAAGGAGCAGCTCGTAACTCAAACATTCAGTAGAGAATATTTGAATGTCCTTATAGGGCTGTTCTTCATACAAGGATTATGCTGGTTAATGGCCGGACGCAGAATGATCTGATACACCTGATTGGGTGTCCCGTGTTGATTGTCTTAAGCAAGGAAATGTTCCGAATCGTGTAGTTTCGGCAGATAATTAATGACGTAAATAGATTACAATTGGTTAACATAATGAAATGGAAACAGCTGAAGCAAGTTAAGTTGCTTAGCATTTGGAGGTTGCACTGCTTGGAATTATTACATCCGCTACAATTAGACACAAATTATGAATATGGATCACACTGGATCGTCACGTCCAATCATGGCTATATTGCCTACGCGCAGGAAGAGTGGCGAAGAAGGTTCGGTCAGTTGAAGAGTCGAATGATGGTTTCTGGTGAAATTGCACTAATGGAATTGCCTATTGATCGCAACGAGGTATTCCAAGCGATGGAGTCTGAGCCGACGATGTTCATTCGCTATTTGCAACCGGTTGACATTGCATTCGATATTCAAGCATTGCAGACTGACACAGTTCAATCATTTGACAGTTTGCTTACTCATTTGATTCATGATCTAGAAGGTCCTATAGAGGGCATGCGACTAGGCGTCCATGTTCGTTCCAGCGCATCGGGTGATTCACTCGACAAGGAACTTCGAGATGCGCTGCGTGCTGCTGTTGAGCGTACTGGAGCGTCTGTCGCGATCCAAGATCCCGAGCGAATTGTATCCTTATTTATTCATGATGGCGTTGGCTATGCAGGCCTCATGACAACAGCTGAAGCGGGTTCAGATTGGCCAGGAGGTACGGTACGCTTCCGCAAGGAAGAGGGGCAGGTATCTCGAGCAAAGTTCAAACTTCTTGAGGCGGAACGGACTTTCGGTTTGGACTTTACGGCTTATCGGAATGCCCTTGATATTGGAGCTGCGCCAGGAGGTTGGACAAGTCTTCTTCTGGAGCGAGGCGTACAAGTTACTGCAGTCGATCCTGCTGCAATGCATCCAAGCTTGATTGATCATCCGAACTTGACTTACTATAAGAGCAATGCAGGGGACGTGGCTTTGGAACCTGGAGAATTCGATTTGCTCGTATGCGACATGAGCTGGAGCCCTAAAGTTACAGCGCAGCTTGTTATTGGCTTATTGGATTCGGTTATGCAAGGCGGTACTGTCATTGTGACTGTAAAGCTGATGCACAAAAAACCGCTGCAGACAATACGGGAAGTGAAGGAAATGTTCCTTGAGCATCTTCACATTATTCGCGCGAAACAATTGTTCCATAATCGCGATGAAATCACTCTGTACATGATGAAGATGTAGCGTATGCTGCGGTGTACTGGCATTGCCTGATTGGGAAGTTTAGTATTCTTTAGAAAAAAGACTAGACATATACTTCCGAATGGCATAAAATAACAACAAATGAATATGAGCGAAGGGAAGCACCCTGATTGTTCCAAACCGATAGGTTTGCAATCAGGGTGCTTTTTTTGTCGCCTGGAGGGAGAATTGTGGCGCATTCCATAACGAACCATTTGCAGGCAGGACACTTATTGCAAGACAGATATCGAATCGTTCGGTTGCTCGGAACAGGGGGAATGAGCGTTGTATATTTAGCCAATGACGAGCGATTGATCGGCAAGCAGTGGGCGATTAAGGAATCAAGACCAGCGGCGCAAGATGTGAGACAGCTTGTTCATGAAGCATCTATTTTAACATCGCTTCGACATCCACATCTTCCGCTTATTGTGGATTTCTATCCACCTGATGCCAGCGGCAGAGCATATCTGGTGATGGAGTATATTGAAGGGCACACGATAGCGGATCGGCTGCGCATGAAGCCTCTAAGTTTTGAAGAGACGATGCATATTGTCATTCCGGTATGTGAAGCGCTTGCCTATTTGCACCGGCAGAATCCGCCCGTTGTATTCCGAGATGTAAAGCCATCTAATATTATGCTGGCGAAGGATGGCCAGGTGAAACTTATTGATTTTGGAATCGCTAGGAATGTGAATCCTTTATCTAATCAAGATACGGTTAAGCTTGGTACAGTAGGCTTTGCTGCTCCGGAGCAATATCGGGGACAACAGACCGATGCAAGAACGGATCTATATGGGGTAGGTGCACTCATTAGTCATATGTTGACCGGCGGCATATGGAAGGGAGAGCGTCCGCTAACCGCATCCATGCTGGTAGAAGATGTGCCAGAGAGCGTTTTTTCGGTACTGACACGATTACTCGCAAAGCGGCCTGAAGAACGCTATCAAACTGCTGATGAACTAATTGATCATCTACGACGTTACTATTCAGGACAATCTGAAAGCCAAGGAGTTAACCGTGATGAGGTCAATACATGGCAAGCCTCGAATGCAGGGGTGGTGATTGCTTTTCTGGGTGCTGCTTCAGGACTTGGAACTACACAATCAGCGCTCATGTGTGCCGCCATGCTTGCGAAGAAGGGGCGGAAGACGCTATATATCGATGCTAATGTTAAAGATCCATCTCTTGTTCCATTATTGGCTCAGGAATATGAGGGTGAAGAGGAGCTGTATTTAGCTGATGGGGATATGTTCAAATTGTTTGGAGTGGATTGCATGGAATGGAAGTATGGTACGAATCCAATGCCACCCTTGCTCGGATTCTATGACTATATTGTGTTAGACCTTGGTTGTGATGATCATGGAGAACGAATGGATGAATTCATGAGGGCTCATGTCCCTGTGCTCGTGGGAAGCCTGGCTCCTTGGAGAAAGAGTGATTGTACAACAATCGTTGGGGAATTTGAGCGAAGAGGGTTCCATCGTTGGGTACTAGGCATTCCTTATTCGAATCGTTTTTATCCTGGTGGAACAGTGAAAGGACGAGGAGCAAAGGTTACCTCCTACATTCCGATTCAAGCAGATCCGTTCGCATGTTCGGACGATACAGCCCTTTGGGTGGAACAATTAGTTGGTCCGATACAACGGGGAGGGCTTATCTATCATTTGCGGCGATGGATGAGTCGGAATAGAACAGAGAGAGGAGAGAGAAGAAGTTGAGAAGATGGACGAGGAAGACCAAGCAGATGATTGCGGCGTCGGTAGGAGGAGCAGCGGTAGCTGGGCTGCTTGTAGGAGGGTATCACTATTGGGCAATTGGCCAGAATGATGCGGCACAGCGTAAGGCAGCAGCGCAATATGAAGATGAGATTGCCAAGCTGCGCAAGCTTGCAGATGCTGAACTGCAAAAACGAACAAGCGTCTGGGTTTTCAATCAGCCACTTCTTGCAGGCAAGCGCATTCGATCCGATGATATTGCCAAGATTGAGATGTCGTCAGACCTAGCCCCGAAACAGGCGTTGAATCATCCTGATCAAATTATCGGGAAAGTATTGAAGATTGACACGGTTCCCCGAACACCCGTGATATCTACAATGCTATATGAAGATGGGAAGATGTCTGATGATTTGCGCTGGGTGGAGACAGCGGTTATTCAGCTTCCTTTACGACTGCAAGAGAAGGATATGATTGACGTACGAATCCGCTTTCCGAATGGTCAAGACTATATCATCCTTAGCAAGAAAGAGATTAAGAGCATGCAATATCCGACCATTTGGGCACATATGGACGAACAAGAAAGGCTGCTGTTCTCAAGTGCTTGTGTCGATGCTTTTGTTAATGGTGGACAAATCTATGCGCTGCGATACATTGAACCTCAAATACAAAATGAAGCGGTGCCAAATTATCCGGCCAATGAGCAAGTGTTGAAGTTGATTGAGGCGGATCCGAGTATTGTAAAGAAGGCAGATACAGCATTGACACGATTGGTTCGATCACGGATGGAGAAGGAATGGGAACGACAGAGTGCCAACAAGAGTCTAGCAGATGGTTGGAACAACATGGAGGGGAACCGAACAGATGCAAGCTATGTTTCTACGCATGGAGAGGGTTCGGCTGAAGTTTCAGGATACTCACCTTTAACCGGCAGAGCTGGGGCACCTATTCGTAATTCACCATTTGTTGGACAACCTGGTTCTAATTCCGTGCAGTCCACGGATCTGTCATCTAATGAAAATCAACGGGAGACGGGTGTAGTCCAACAAGATAACGATACTCGAAAACAGCCAAATCCGAAGAATGGTGAGCAAGGCATCGCTAAGAAGGGGAGCACTATTACTCATGATGCCGAGAATCACCAAGATAAGATACTGAACCGGGACAATCTGAATAAAGAATCGACGGGAGAGGTATCGACAGGGGAAGAGGTCAGCTCTATTTTCTCAGAAGCGATACCGAGCTCAAAGAAGCAGTAGCGAAGAGGATTTCTGTCAAAGAGTAGTTATAAAGATGAATATACAGGAGGAGTTAGGAAAATGACGATCGGTATATTCGTGGGCGCTTGCGATAAGAGCGATCATGTAGTGGCGCTAGCGACGTTCCTAACGAGATTAGAGAAGAAGGTGCTTATTGTTGATGCAACAACAACAAGACGGATTGGGACTGAGACAGGGCTGCTCATGCAATCTCAGCAACCTATTATGCACTGGAATGGTTATGATTTGCTGTCAGGAGCTATATCTTGGGACGATATGATTCAGTTGCTTGAACGGCATGGCAGCAGTGTTGAAGGCTACGACCATATCATTATTGACACGGATCGCGCATTGTTTTGTAATGCTGAACAATGGAAGCAGATCGACACTCGCTTGCTTGTGCAGACGATGGAACGATTTTCATTGCAGAAGAACAGAGAATGGCTGCAAGCATTCCAGCAGCAATACGACGGAGATGAGGAGCTTGAATTCGTGCCCATGATCCTGCGTTCGCTCATGCCGGAGGATGAGTTTGCGTTTATGATCGAATGGTATTATTCCGTATTTGAGCACCGGTGGGCTCGAGAATGTATCGCTATTGAAGAAGATGAGCGTAATTGGACTGCACGCATGTCAGATTTTCAGGATGGTCAATTGCAAGCATCCAACTATCCACGTGCTACGAAGCGTGCTTGGCGCATCCTTACTGAGCATTTCACCGGTAAACTGACAGAACGGGCATGGAAGCAGTGTTTAAGAACACCTAAGAAGGGACGAATGAAACATGTCGCTCTGTAAACATTGGATGATTTCGTCAATCGGAAGAGGCATGGCTGGAGGAACAACAGTTGCTGCGTGTACGGCAATTAGTCTCGCTTGGCACTATCGGATGAAAGTGCTGCTCATACATGTCAAAGGAAGAGGGGAAGGAGTTGAGAAGCTATTTCCTCCCGCTCTTGATGTTATGCGCCAGGCAGGAGCAGGCGGGCGGCTAATAACTCCGAACGGCTGGAGTGCTCTTGCACGCATGCTTCGACACCATCAAGTTGAGGAAGAATCGATCTCCTCCTATATGATAAGTGTGATGAGTCGATTAGATATTCTCCCTGGTTATGACTCAGAGGAGATGGGAGATACGCTGCATGAGCATCTTCTGCTTCACGTGCAGAGGCTAGTGAGCAAACGATATGATCTTGTGCTGTGGGATATGAATGAGCAGGATATAACCGATTTGAAGCTCATTGGCAAAATGAATATGCAAGGTACCATCGCAGTGTTGCCGCAGAACCGGTCAGAGATCCATATCTCAATGGAGAAAGCAGGAAAAAGCGCAGATGCATTCGTGATAGGACAGTATGATGCGGATGTGAAGGTAAATCCTATGAACGTAAAACGTATGTATTCGCTCCACCAGCCCTTTTTCACAATGCCGTATGCAGCAGCTTACCGCAATGCTGCAGACGATAGAATGGTGATGGACTGGTATTTGCGCCAATCTCAGCGCCATGAACGAGGGAAACGATGCCCATTCATTTTAGAGAATATGAAGCTGAGTAAATATATTCTGGAAGAGTCCGGCTATCATCAAGGGAGAAAGGCAGGTGGATAGTGGATGTCAATTTGGGGCTATGTAGGATCCTCAATTTTGGGTGTTTCGGTTCTGCTCCTAGCGATGTTCGTTTGTTGGCGCTTGTTCCGTAACCCTAACAGACACACCTCTTATCCTACTAAGGATGAATGGACATGGGACTTGCTGGATCAAACAGTGAAGGATACGTTTCTTGCATGGACGAGTGATCTGCCGCTGGATTTGTACCGTAATGAAGAAGAATATTCTCGTGAAATGAATCGGCGTGTTTCTCTTCGCAAAACACTCCGTAAATGCTGCAGTGGGGATGTCGCGGATAAAGAGTACATTAAGGAATGGATTGTGGATATGCTCAAAGAGCAAATTAAGCTCAGCAAAGGCAATTCCGAACAGTTATTACCGATAGATCGACCCGAGCTTTTAACTTCACAAGACAAATTTGATCTATTACTGTATGCCTTTAAAAAGCGGTACAGCTTCGATGCCTTGCATAGGTTAATCGATAAATATGGCTGGAGTGAGCGTAAACGCATACCGATGGCACAGGGTGTTCATCAAATGCACGATGTAATTACGGAGGAAGATATCGATGCAGCATATCGGTTAGAAAGGCTTCAATTCAGTTGGGAGGATCGGATCTGGATAATCGCACAGCGGTTGTATCAACGTTATAAGGGATTCTCTGTTATTGATGAGATACGCGACATGCGGATAGATGGTGTGTCAGGTGGAGTAAGTGGTATTCCAGATGAAGCCATGACAAGAGGGGGCTACTGGCAGAGTTCGAACACAGCTTCACCGACAAAGAATCAAGGGGATTTAGTTGCTGGCGGCCTACAGCGGGCATGTGATAGTGTATGGATCTTCTATAAGGGGAAGTCGATTCAACTTTCCTTCCTATCATTTGGTTCGGAGGCTGAACTGCGCCGGGTATGCCACAACATATATAAATACCAGACACCTGGATCATTAACGGAAGCGGACGGCTATCGGATCAATCATATGAAGGACGGGTCGCGTGTCGTTGTGCTACGTCCGCCATTTGCAGAATCTTGGTCATTCTTTGTTCGTAAGTTTGATACGCAGGTTGTAACACTTCAGCAGCTCATACGAGACAAGAACGCTGAGCTTCCTACTGAATTGCTTCATTTCTTAATGCGAGGGGCGAGAGTGACTGCCATCACAGGTGCGCAAGGATCGGGGAAGACGACTCTGTTAATGGCATTAATTCAATCGATTTATGCGTTCTATCCGCTTCGAGTACAGGAACAGGCTTTTGAACTGAATCTTCGTAAGTTATATCCCAGCAGGAATATCCTTACGCTCCGAGAGACAGAGCGCATAGCAGGTCAGGCTGGTTTGGACGTACAGAAGAAGACAGACGGAACTGTGCATATTTTAGGTGAGGTGGCAACGGATCCGGTTGCAGCTTGGATGGTACAGATGGCTCAAGTCGCAAGCCTGTTCACCGTCTTCACGCATCATGCCAAGACATTTCCTGATTTGGTGCTGTCGCTTCGGAACTCGTTGCTTAAGACGGGAATGTTCCATAATGAGTCGATAGCCGAGCAGCAGGTAAGCCAAGTGATTCACTTCGATGTTCATCTCTCTCGGGATGTCGAGGGCAAACGATATATTGAGCGCATTACAGAATGTATTCCACTTCTTAATCATAACGAAGGCGAAGAAATGATTGACACACAAAGTGATGCGAACATGACATGGGATCGCTATATCGAATCCTCACAGCGTGTGCACCGACATATGATGCGAACTCGCACCTTCACATACCGAAATATTATCGAATATCATCAAGGCCGATATTACCTCGTGAACCCGATATCCGTGAACCAGAGAGAAGCGATGGAAGCCGAAATGACTGCTGAGGATAAGCAACGATTCCGCGATTGGCTTGCTCAGGAGGGAGGATATTCGGTTGCTAGTTAGCAGCTTGTTACTATGGATTGCAAGCGGGGCAATAGCTGTCTCTTTCATGTTATGGATGTTGTCTAGAAAGTTAATGTCGACTGGGATTGCTGAGAATAGGGTACGTACCCATGGACATCAGAATGGAGTTAAGGCTCTCACACAAGTGTATAAAAAACTGCTGAGGGATGTCTATCGTTGGAGCTTGAGAGTTCCTATGCTAAAAAAGAAGACGGCGTCACTCCGCCAACAGCTTGCACCGTTATACAGTTATGACGAGTGGCTATTGCGTGAGCGAACAGCCTCCATACTGCTAGGGAGTGGAATAGCGATTCTCATTGCGCTCTCAATATTCGTCTCCTTCGATCAAAATCTGCTGTCATGGATCATGCTTATTGTTGTACTTAGTGTGGCGGAAAGTCTATATCGTGACGTTATGATCACACGTGCCGAAGTGAAGCTTCTTCATTTATCATCCATGTCGATTGGGCATATGAGACATGCCTATCATCGGTACAAGATGGTGGATGCTGCACTAGAAGATACGATTGAATGCTCGCACCCGATGCTCGCACCACATTTACAGCGTGTTGCGAAGTTGATTAGCGATCCCGATTCCGATTCCGCTATGGCTGCTTATGAGGAGGCAGCTCCGAATCGTTATTATAAGATGCTTGGAGGCTTATCCAAGTTGGTAGCTGAGTATGGTGATCCGAAGGGAACAGATGGTTCTTCCTATTTGAAGGGACTTGCCATGATTGTTCGTGAAATGCAAACAGAGCTCGTTATGCGTGCACGACTCGATTATCTGCTTGGGGGATTAAAAGCAATTGCCGTTATTCCCGTCCTATTCACAGATCCACTGGAAAGGTGGGCGACGACCTATTTTCCATCTATGGAATTGTTTTATCATTCGAAGCTTGGTTGGTGTCTGCAACTAACAGTTTTCTGTTCCGTCTTGATGTGCCATCGCATATTACAACAGCTTCATTGGAGAAGCGCGATGGCTGAGGATCAATCACAGCGCACTGGGTGGATCAGAAGATTGCTGGAGCAGCGAATCATTCGAAGATTACTGGATGTCTGGGTGAACAGTAGGCAGATTGGGTCACTTAAGCGTGCTCAGCGCTTATTACATGAAGCAAACGAATCGATGACCTTAGGGCATTTCTATGGCCATCGCTTCATACACGCGATCGTAACT
Organism: Paenibacillus sp. MER 180; assembly: GCF_023713665.1. Taxonomy (NCBI): domain Bacteria; kingdom Bacillati; phylum Bacillota; class Bacilli; order Caryophanales; family Paenibacillaceae; genus Paenibacillus; species Paenibacillus sp. MER 180. The sequence goes on from NZ_JAMAVT010000006.1 coordinate 33,737, forward strand.
TGTGGAATCTGCTTTGTGTTAATTGTCTCATTGCACTTGGGATCTACGCGATGGATATGGAATCAGCTGAATACCAAATCGCTAGAAGCGGGACTAAGTATGGAGTTAACTAAGCAATGGATACTAAGTTCCAACCCAGAGACAGGCAATCACGGACTTCAACTCGCTCTGAAAACTGCGATCTTGAAGGAACACCCAGACTGGAGCTATCAACGAATCGAACAATCGACGAAGTCGCTCGTACCACTTGCTATTTATCATCGTGAGATGAAAGTTTCATGGTGGGAAGTTCTGCTTCCATTCACCGTTGGGTGGGGTGCATATTATGCATTTGTTATGATTCTACGGATCCGTATTCGGATTCGACACTTGGATATGCGTACAGAGATCAGTCAAATGCAGTCTCTTTGCATGCTGCTGCGTGCTTTCGAGCGGATGACGGCTGAATCGATGATGGAGTGGATGAGTCGCTGCACGACTATGTTCCGCCGCCCTTTACAATTGTGTCTGCTTAATTGGGAGAGTGGTTCGGATCATGCGCTACAACAGCTGCGAATCCATGCGCCATATCCAGACTTCGTCAGGCTTGTGGACAAGCTGGAGCTAGCCCACAATCATATTCCGCTTAATGAGGCGTTCGATGATGCAGAGCAAGACTGGTTCTATGAACAGGATATGCTTAGACAGCATTATGAGACAAGTATCGAAGCCAAAGCAGGCTGGGGAAGGTGGCTGGGCTTCGCTCCGATGTATGCCTTAATTTTTTTGTATCTCGTGGTACCCCTTGTATGGATGAGCGCAGAGCAAATGCGTTCTTCCTTTGAACAAATCCGATCTCTATAACAAAGGAGTGTATAAAGTATGAATAATGCCCAATCTGCATTGAAGGTGGCAGCAGGAATTTTCCTTACCATTGCACTAATTACGATTGTTGTGTTGTTGTTCGTTAGTGCGCAGGAAGCGACAAAAACGGCTCAAAATGAATTTTCATCGATCCAGACAGAGTTAAGCAAGGCATCATTTACGGTTTATGATAATACCTCGGTTAGCGGTTCTCAGGTCATTAATGCAATACGTAAATTTTTCAAGCAAGATCAATTCGGGATTCGTGTTGTAACTGGTAAAAATCGTGCAGGAAAATCGGATGGAAATCATTATGGATATTACGTGCTGCCGAACGGTGAGATTGCGGGGAACAATCGAAATGACAGCATAGATTTGGCATTGAATGAATCATCTGATAACTACGTGAATCCTAGCGGAAAGTTTAAAGCAAAGCTAATCGTGGACTCCAGCAACGTAACAAGAGGGATTGTATTTGAACAGCAGTAGGATTCGGGGTGTCACCCTGAGTTTTCTTATATACATATCTCCACTGTGGAATTTTGGGAAACTTATATTTTGACATCAGTGCTTGAAAAGGGAGGCAGTATGCATAATGCGAGTCGAATAGCTGAACTAGCAGTAGCATCGATACTGTTTTTGGTCGCATTGACGGGGGCCTTACAACTCATTGGAAGTACGTCCTTTACGATTCGACAAGTAGATCATGCCAATCAAGTGAAGGATCGGAATGTTCGATCTACGATGGAGCCTATACGATCTAAGCCATTAACGGGAGCTGATGTCATTCTATTTATCAGTCAGTTGAGGGAGAATGTTGAGCTTGAGGTTGAAGGCATGAGCGTCAAATCTCCAATCCTCCTTGAGGATATTCAGTTCAATTCGATATCACGAACGAAACAATATCATCTTCATATCGAACGAAATGAAGATGGCGACATCCGTAAAATGATCTTCAGGTAGGAGGTAGCGGATTGGGCAATGCAGTAGTTAAGCTGCTTGGTGTGATGATAGGAGTGCTGCTGCTCTTTCTTTACCCGATATTAGAATCATATCAGCGGCAGGATGACCTAGCTGCGATGTATGTGCAGCGAAGTGCATCTACATTCTCAGATGCCGTAAGGGATAAGGGAGTGATCACTCCTGTCATGTGGAATGATTTTATGGCGGAAATGGAGAAGACGGGTAATGTATATGATGTGGTTGTTGAGCATTATGAGAAAAAGTATGATCCGATCTATAGGGATCCCGTTCAAGTCAATACATTTACAGGGGACTTTCTAATCCGTTACCAACTAAACAATAAAGTGATGCTGATGGAAAAGCTGTTTCCGGGAGATGGACAATCTGTTGAATCTCCGTCCCGTACGTATAAGCTGAGCATTGGAGATTATTTCTATGTGTCCGTAAGCAATACGAATCGAACACGTGCTGCCATGATTGTGGACTGGCTGACAGGCTCATTTGGCCCAACTGAACGGATTCGTATTCCTGTCGGAGGAATGGTGCGAAATGAAAGTAGTTAAATTTTCAATACTCTTTGTTCTGATCTGTTTCCCTTTGTTTTGGGTGAATAAGCTACAAGCAAGAGAGGAAGCGAGCAAGCTGCAGCTTGAACTGAAGTATAATGACGCTATGAATCAAGCCGTTGATGATGCAGCCCGTACACTGCAGACATCTGCTGTGTGGAAGGAAACGGAGGAAGGATATGAGTCACAGAAGCGGCTGGAACTGCGTCGTAATGATGCGGTTAATTCATTCTTTATGACGTTATTTCTTAACTTTGGTTTATGGAATGAGGAGAAAAAGCAGGATGAATTGAAGCGATATATTCCGGTGATTGCAATCATTGACTATGATGGTGTTGATATGTATGCAGAGGATGATTATATCGGCCGTAATGGTGAATCCCAGATGCAGCATGTATGGAAGCCGAAGTTACCTTATGGGTTTATGGATCAAGGTGGAAATGTGATCGGATTTACGTTAGATGACTATGTTACCGTGTATCGTCCATCATCGGGGAGCTGGCTTGCAGGGTATCAACGGGAGTTAAAAAGCACGGCTGCAGATGTTCCAATACTACAGGATGATCAGTTATTTGATGCGGTAAGACGTACGACAATCGTAGATACCATTCAACAAGCGCTGGCCAACACCATCAATGAACACAACGAACGGGCTTTACGAAATGGTGTCTCCTATACGTTCACCTTGCCTTCCATTTCAGATGAAGAATGGCATAATACCATCAACGACGTGGGTGTTATGGCCTTCATACAAGGTTTGCCTTTAGGCTATTCTTCGTATAATCATTATGCTCTCGGCGGCTCACGGCTGCTTAAGAGAAACAACTATCATGGCGTAATCATGAATGGCATTAAGTATGCATTCCCCGAAAAATGCGCTCCATCGAATGCTTTGGAATCCTATCATTCAGCAGCTGATGCGGCCAAACAAGGATATTTTTTGAAATCATGTCCCTAATGCGATTTCAACTTAATAGGGGTCTTTGCTGTAATACATATCGCAAAGCGACGTTTTAATGAGCCGTCCTGAAAACAGCAGGGCGGTTGTTTATTTTACTGTAAATTTGCTGGGGCTGTTCTGATTCACAAATTTAAACGCAGTTTGCACAATAATAAGATTATGTAAATCTATTGCTTCAATTCGGATGGTACCTCATCATATAAGAAATGAAGGAACAATGAAGATATATTCGTGCGAAATAGAAGAGGAGTAACAGGAATCGGATGAGAACCTATTGGCATGGAGTTAGAGAAACATTTGTGACCGCATTGCGGCTAGGATTGACTTCTTTTGGAGGGCCGGCTGCGCATATAGGCTACTTTCATAAAACCTATGTACAGCAGTTGAAATGGTTAGACGATCAGCAGTTTGCTGAATTGCAGGCGATTAGTCAAATGCTTCCCGGCCCATCCAGCAGCCAACTTGGAATTGGAATAGGTATGAGGAGAGCTGGATGGCTTGGAGGGGCGATGGCGTGGTTGGGCTTTACGTTGCCGTCTGCTTGTCTGCTTGCCTTATTTGCCTTCGGAATTAGTTGGCTGCCCAATCAAGATCCTGGGTGGCTGCAAGGATTGAAGCTTGCGGCAGTTCCGATTATTATTCAGGCGTTATGGGGAATGAATAAACAATTGACACCTGACGCGCTTCGAAGAACGATCGCAATTGTTGCCGCAATCCTATCCCTTCTTCTTACCGGTGTTTACGGACAGCTCCTTATTATGGGGGGTCACTTGCTGCAGGTGTCGTCCTATTCCGAAATCGGGCGGAACATAGCGAACCAGCGATCAGGATCAATCAAAACCAATATGAGTGCATTGAAGAAGGGAAGTCAAACATTTCACGTACATTTGCAAAATGGATGACTCTGTTATTTTTCGGACTGCTTATCGGGTTGCCAATGCTGGCGTATTATATACCAAGTGTAGTGACACAGCTTATGGAAGTCATGTATCGTACCGGGTCAGCGGTGTTCGGTGGCGGACATGTTGTCCTTCCTGTACTGAAGCATGAACTGATGACGGCAGGGTTGCTGGATGATTCTTCACTGCTCGCAGGGTATGGGGCAGCACAAGCAGTACCAGGGCCTTTGTTTACATTTGCAGCATTTGTAGGTGCTTCTATTCATTCAGGTGGATTTGGAATCGTTCTTGCCATCGTTGCTACTTTATTTATTTTTCTCCCTTCTTACCTGCTAATGGGGGCAATACTCCCTTATATGTCGCATGTTCGGCAATGGAGGAGTGTTCGGGCAGCTTTTCAAGGGATCAATGCCGCTGTTGTAGGGTTGCTGCTTGCAGCATTTTACGATCCTGTCCTCACAACATCGGTAACGAGTCCGATTCACATGTGTATCGTGCTAATTGGTATATTATCACTAATTGTATGGAGGCAATCGCCTTGGATTACCGTTCTGCTGTCAGCCATGCTAGGTATGCTGTTGTTGTAAGCGGTGATGTAAAGATTATTTACAAATAAAAAATACGCCATTCGAACGTTCGCAGGTAGTTACATCATAGAACGATTGAATGGCGTATTCCTTTTACGAATGACACTTTGACAGAGATGGAAATCCACTTTATATTAATCGCGACTGCAAATAATTAAGAGGTAGCCTTCTCGCACACGAACCGAAGCAGTATCACCGTCATCCCATTCGTTGCTTATTCCTAGGGATTGTCCAATCTGCAGGGTTGCATCATGAAGCGGGTACTTAAATCCAGTTAACGTAATACCAGTTACCGTTGAGCTCAGTGGCAGCAATGATACATACGGGAAGGAATTCGTCTGTAATGTAACACTCGAATTCGTTAGCATAATGATATTGTGTTCGTCAACGATTTGACACTTAATTCCTTCATCGACGGCTTTGCGCAATAAATGAATATTAGACAGCGTATGATCAAGTCTCGTGCCGGTTACGCCGAATAGCGTAATTTGCGTTGGTTTCATTGCGAGAGCATGATTGAAAGCAAGTTCGGTGTCGGTATAATTTTTATCGACGGCGTCACAATCCATGTATTTCCGGCTCGAAGCGCGGATATGCTCCCGTTCATCCTCTGTTACGGAGTCGAAATCTCCTAAGGCCTGATCGGGAATAATGTTGTGCTGTACCAGATAGAGAGCTCCTCGATCAGCGCCGATGATGTAATCCATCGTACGAATCTGGTCTGCTATTTTCTCGGAAATGGTTCCACCCGCTACAATGGCAATATGAGCGGGTGTTGAAGTAACCTGTTGATCGTTTGACAACGTTATGACCTTCCTTTATATCGCAATAAGTATGATGACAAGTTGAATCCCTCCCATTATATCGAAATATGAATGGGGAACCAAATAAATATATCCATTTGCAATAAATAAAGACTGCCGATACAATAAGTGAATCTTAACAGGATATACACCTTACATAATGAAACACTAAGTAAGGCAAGAAGCTAAGGTATATAGAAAAGGGAGGAATGTTACGTGGCTGAAAGTACGAAGGTGAACGTGTTGTTCGTATGCCTGGGAAATATATGCCGTTCTCCTATGGCTGAAGCTGTATTCCGTGAGCAAGTGGAGCAAGCAGGCTTAGAACAGGTGATTCAGGTGGATTCAGCAGGAACAGGAGATTGGCATATAGGTCATCCTCCGCATGAAGGAACTCGCAAGCTATTGGACGAACACGGGATTACTTATGAAGGGATGAGAGCACGACAGCTTCATCCGACAGATTTTCAAACTTATACGTACATCGTATGTATGGATCCGAGCAACGAACAAAATGTGCTGGCGTGGGAAGGCTCGGACAACAGAACATCTGAAGTTCTGCGATTTATGACTTTGCTTCCTGAAGAGAACCGTGAAGAGGTGCCTGATCCGTACTATACAGGCAACTTTGAAGAAGTATATCGTTTAGTTCAAGCGGGGTGTGTACGATTGTTAGAGCGGATTAAAGAGGAACATCCTTTCATGTTATAAAATATTTATGGGTTTGATGAAAAGTAGTGACATACATCCTTGTGTGCCACTACTTTTTTTATGTTTAATAGGGGTGTTCCTCATCAATGCTTGTATGCTCATATGGAAATGGACAAGCAGCTAGTCAAAAAAATGACGAAGAGCATCTGGGACGTGTTTTTGCCAGAATCCCCACAAATGATGCCCTTCATGCTCGCCATAGAGAACATGAGCATTTCGATCCGTAAACAGCTTGTGTGTATCCCGATTTAATTCAACAAAATTATAAGTCCCTGTATCGGTTGTGAACGCAGTCTCTTGCAGACCGACGATCATAAAGAGATGCAGCCATGATAGATCCTGCTCCTGCGCGATAAGCTGCTGCGAGTATGGGTAGTAGGCGCCGGACAAGGAGATTACCTGACGGAATTTGTCAGGATATTTTAGCGCTAGGTGTAGGGAAACAGTGCCACCGAGTGAATCACCTGCGAGCGTGATTTCTGTCCAATCGGTGCGTACTGGATACATTCGCTCAATTGCAGGTACAATCTCTTCTGCAAAGGCGCGAGTATAGGATTCAAATCGTTCTCCATCCGGGGAATACTCAGAAGTACGGATTTTCTTATTCACATCAACTCCAACGATGATGAATGGCTCCATGTCACCTTCGATAATGAGCTGATTCGCGTGTGTCGCAATACGACCAAAATTAAAGAAATCTTCTCCGTCCTGACAATAGACAACGGGATAACTGAGTATTTCCTGATATCCTGGCGGCAAATAGACGCGAACGTGACGACTGCCTCCTTCAAGATATTTGCTTGGAATGTCGTGTTTTACAATGGTTCTCTTGAATATTGAAGAATCTGACATGCATAGCACCGCCTCATGCAAAATTTTATCAATGTTGGTGAATACTAATTTCGATGGTCTTGATTAGGGACTCGCTATAGGAAAGAAATAAGAATCTTTGACTTTCTACTATATAATGTCCGCGAACAAGTATCGACTATGTGAGTGAGTTCACAAATTTGTAACACCCTGTTATAGTCCGAAACAACAGCTGTTATAACAACAATTCAACAAAATGTTCACTTTTTTCGCGTTTTCTTTTGACCAATCGACTAAAACAGGTGTATAATAATTCTATAACAGCGAAACAAAATCTTCAAACTTTTATTGAGGTGAAAAACATGAGCAAGTTCCCATTTGAAGTTCAGACGGAAGAGATTCAACCGTTGTCCGTCTTGTCTCCGGAAGGAGAAATTGTTAACCCGGATATGGTTCCGGATCTGACTGACGAACAATTGAAAGAAATCATGTACCGTATGGTATTTACACGTACATGGGATGATCGCGCAATCAACCTTGGCCGTCAAGGCCGCCTTGGTTTCTATGCACCGGTGTCCGGTCAAGAAGCTTCCATGGTAGGTAGCGTATATCCTTTGCAAAAAGAAGACTTTGTTGTACCAGCATATCGTGACATGCCGCAAATCGTATGGCACGGATTGCCTTTGTACCAAGCTTTCTTGTACTCCCGTGGTCATCAACATGGTGGACAAATTCCAGAAGGCGTTAACGTAATGATGCCGCAAATCATCATCGGCGCGCAAATCTTGCACGCGATGGGTATTGCAATGGGCTTCAAGTTGAAAAAGCAAGCACAGGTTGCAATCACATACACAGGTGACGGCGGTTCTTCCGAAGGCGATTTCTACGAAGGCTTGAACTTCGCAGGCGCATTCAACTTGCCAGTTATCTTCTTCGTACAAAACAACGGCTATGCAATCACAACTCCATTTGCGAAACAAACAAATGCGAAGTCGATCGCTCATAAATCCGTTGCAGCAGGTATCCATGGCATGCAAGTAGACGGCATGGACGTACTTGCCGTTATCAAGGCTGTTCAAATCGCTGCAGAACGCGGACGCAAAGGTGAAGGCGCAACGTTGATCGAAGCGTTGACTTACCGTTACCGTCCACACTCCATGGCGGACGATACTACAAAATATCGTACAAAAGACGAAGAAGCAGAATGGGCAATCAAAGATCCACTCGTGCGCTTCGGCAAATACTTGGAGAAAAAAGGTCTTTGGACAGAAGAAGACACAGCTCGCGTAAAAGATGAAGCAAAAGCAAAAGTGAACGAAGAAATCAAACGTGCTGAAAAAACAGAGAAAATGACTGTTGCAGGCTTGATCGACAGCATGTTCGAAACTACTCCGAAATTCTTGGAAGAGCAAAAAGCGGATTTCCAATAATTCGAACAGCGTTCTGAAAGTTAACGGGCCTCGTTGATGCGAGGACAACGAATCCATATATGGTTCTGTGATAACGGTAAGGAGGAAACAAGCAATGGCACAAATGAATATGAAAGAAGCAATTCGCGACGCAATGCGCGTTGAATTGAAAAGAGACCCTAATGTTGTGGTCTTTGGTGAAGACGTTGGCCATGTCGGCGGTGTATTCCGTGCGACTGAAGGTTTGCAAAAAGAATTTGGTGAAGAGCGTGTATTTGATACTCCGCTTGCAGAGTCCGCAATCGGCGGTATGGCAGTAGGTTTGGGCGTTCAAGGCTTCCGTCCTGTTGCTGAAATCCAATTCGTAGGTTTCATCTATGAAGCACTTGACCAAATGTGCGTTCAAGCAGCACGCATGCGCTTCCGTTCCGGCGGCCGCTACAACTCGCCAATCGTATTCCGCACACCATTCGGTGGCGGCGTAAAAGCTGCAGAATTGCATACAGACTCCCTTGAAGGTTTGATGGTACAAACACCAGGTATCAAGGTTATTGTTCCTTCCAACCCTTACGATGCAAAAGGATTGATGATTTCCGCAATCCGTGACAATGATCCAGTATTCTTCATGGAACACTTGAACTTGTATCATGCATTCCGTGATGAAGTGCCAGAAGGCGAATATACAGTTGAAATCGGTAAAGCCAAAGTTGTTCGTGAAGGTAAAGACGTAACAATTCTTGCATACGGCTTGATGGTTCACACAGCAATGAAAGCTGCTGCTGAACTTGAAAAAGAAGGCGTGCAAGCAGAAGTTATCGACCTTCGCACATTGGCGCCGCTTGATATCGACACAATCGTTGAGTCTATCAAGAAGACGAACCGCGCAATTGTGGTACAAGAAGCGCAAAAGACTTCCGGCGTAGCTGCAGAAGTTATTGCACAAATCAACGAAAAAGCGATTCTTCACTTGGAAGCACCTGTACTTCGAATTGCAGGTCCAGATACAGTGTATCCTTTCGCACAAATCGAAGATCAATGGTTGCCATCACCAGCTCGTATCGTAGCAGGCGTCAACAAAGTATTGAACTTCTAAGATAGAACCGGAACAGAGAGAAGGAGGATTTTACTGTGGCTAAATTTGAGTATCGCTTCCCTGAACTAGGGGAGGGCCTTCACGAAGGCGAAATTATCAAAATGCACATTAAAGCAGGAGACAAGGTAACTGATGATGATATCATCATGGAAGTACAAAACGATAAAGCTATCGTTGAAGTTCCTTGCCCTGTAAATGGTACGGTATTGGAAGTATTCGCGAAAGATGGTCAAGTATGCCACATGGGCGAAGTAGTAGCGATCATCGACGCTGAAGGTGAAATTCCTGAGCAAGATATGCCAGAAGAAGCAGCTCAAGAGGAAGCAGCTCCTGCACCAGCAGCAGCTGAAGCTCCTAAAGCTGAAGGCGTAGCAGCAGCACCTAACCGTGATGTACTTGCAACTCCAAGCGTTCGCAAGCATGCTCGTGATCTTGGCGTGAACATTGCTGAAGTTCCTGCTACTGGCAAGAACGGCAAAATCACTCGTGAAGATGTAGAAGCATTCGCTAACGGCGGAGCACCTGCAACAGCTCCAGCAGCAACTGAAGCTCCGAAAGCTGAAGAAGCGAAAAAAGCAGCTCCAGCGGCAGCAGCAACTGGACACGATGCTGAAGAAGAGCGTGTACCATTCAAAGGTATCCGCAAAGCGATTTCGAATGCAATGGTTAAATCGGCTTACACAGCTCCACACGTTACAATCATGGACGAAGTGGAAGTTGGCGAGCTTGTTGCATTCCGCACACGCTTGAAGCCAATGATGGAGAAGAAAGGTACAAAAGTAACTTACCTTCCATTCATCGTAAAAGCACTCGTTGCAGCTTGCCGTCAATTCCCTGCGATGAACGCAATGATCGACGAAGCAAACAACGAAATCGTGTACAAAAAGTACTACAATATCGGTATCGCAACAGATACAGACAACGGCTTGATGGTTCCTGTAATCAATGATGCAGATCGTCGCAGCATCTGGATGATCGCTAATGATATTAAAGATTTGGCTAGCCGCGGTCGTGAAGGCAAACTTGCTCCGAACGAACTGAAAGGCAGCACAATCACAATCACAAACATTGGTTCCGCTGGCGGTATGTTCTTTACTCCAATCATCAACTTCCCAGAAGTTGCAATCTTGGGTACAGGCCGTATCTCCGAGAAGCCAGTTGTGAAGAACGGCGAAATCGTGGCAGCGCCAGTTATGGCATTGTCCCTCAGCTTCGACCACCGTCTGATCGATGGCGCGACAGCTCAAAACTTTATGAACTACATCAAGCAACTGCTTGCTAATCCTGAGTTGCTTGTTATGGAGGTGTAACCAAATGGTAGTAGGAGACGCATCTTTGAACATTGACACTTTGGTTATCGGGGCAGGCCCTGGCGGTTACGTGGCAGCGATTCGCGCTGCCCAACTCGGCCAAAGCGTACTCATCGTAGATAAATCCGAACTCGGCGGTGTGTGCTTGAACCGCGGTTGTATCCCATCCAAAGCGCTTATCAGCGCTGCACACCAATATGAAGTAACACAACACGCTTCTGCAATCGGTATTACTGCAGAAAACGTAAAAGTGGACTTCACAAAAGTGCAAGAATTTAAAGGCGGCGTAGTTAAGAAATTGACTGGCGGCGTAGGCGCTTTGTTGAAAGCTAACAAAGTTCAAATCTTCAAAGGCGAATGCATGTTCATCAATGAAAATGAAGCACGTGTCTTCAACGATCAAGAAGCACCGCGCTACAAGTTCAAAAACTGCATCATCGCAACTGGTTCCCGTCCAATCGAATTGAAGCCTTTCCCATTCACTGGACGCATCCTGTCTTCGACAGAAGCTTTGGAATTGCCAGAAGTTCCTAAGTCCATGATCGTTATCGGCGGCGGCTACATCGGCGCTGAGCTTGGTCAAATGTACTCCAAGTTCGGTACGAAAGTAACTGTTATCGAAGGCGCGGACATGGTTCTTCCTGGCTTCGACAAAGACATGACACAACTTGTATCGAAAAACATGAAGAAATCCAATGTTGAGATCTTCACTGGTGCGAAAGCAGAATCTGCTACACAAACAGACAAAGACGTTACTGTGAAATTCACAGTTGGCGGCGAGTCCAAAGAAGTGACAGCTGACTACTTGCTCGTAACAGTTGGTCGTCGTCCGAACACTGACGGTGAGCTTGGTCTGGACATGATAGGCGTGAAAATGACTGATCGCGGCTTGATCGAAGTTGACCACCAAGGACGCACAAGCATTCCGCACATCTTCGCTATCGGCGATATCGTTGCTGGCCCTGCATTGGCTCACAAAGCTTCTTACGAAGGTAAAGTGGCTGCAGAAGCAATCTCCGGTATGCCTAGTGTTGTAGATTACAAGTGCATCCCTGCAGTATGCTTCACAGATCCAGAGTGCGCAAGCGTAGGCTTGTCTGAATCCGAAGCGAAGGAAAAAGGCTTCAAAGTAAAAGCTGGTAAATTCCCTTATGCAGGTAACGGTCGTGCGTTGTCCCTCGGCGGCAGCGTTGACGGTTTCGTGAAGATCGTATCCGATGCTGACACAGGTATCGTCCTCGGTTCTCAAATCGTAGGTCCTGAAGCATCGAACTTGATCGCAGAAATGGGCTTAGCAGTTGAAATGGCTGCAACTGTAGAAGACTTGGCGTTGACAATCCACGCTCACCCAACACTTGGTGAAATCGTGATGGAAGCTGCTGAAGTTGTTCTTGGTCACCCAATCCACACAGTAGGTAAGTAATCCCCTCTCTCTCTGAGGGTTCTGTATACGTTCTGTTACGGTTCTGTTTATATATTTGATTTGCTTTTGCCCTTGCAGCAGCGCTGCGGGGGCTTTTTTTTACCGAGATGTGAATAGTACTGGTTATGTAAGGTGATTCATGTAATAAACAGAGATGTTTTTCTCTATATTACTAATATCCAAAGTTATCATGATCAGTACACATTTACGGAATGGAGAGGATTACGGTGAGCAGTTTTTTTGATAAATTAAAGCAAGGTGCAGCGGAAGCAGGAAAAAAAGCACAGTCCACGATAGAGGTAAATCGGTTGAAATTTCAAATCTCTTCAAAGGAAAAAGAAATTACGGGTATTTACAGTCGTATGGGAGAATGTGTGTATCATGCCATGCAAAATGGGACAATAGAAGAAATAAGCGATCAACTGCTGCTGTTTAGTGAACAGATCAATCAGAAGAAAGCAGAAGTTCAGGATGTTGAAAATCGGATTCGTACGGTGCAGAATGAGAAACTGTGTCCGTCTTGTAGTAAACCTGCTACATTAGATACAAAGTTCTGTTCAGGCTGCGGACATCATTTTGTAGGGCATTTTTCAGAAGAGGAAGTTGTAGATATAAAAGTGATGGTTGTATGTCCTGTGTGTCAGGTAGCAAGTGATAAAGGGTCGAGCTTCTGTGCAGAATGTGGTCATAAATTCGAAGAATAACGATAAGACATTCTGTACGGTTTGCCCATTGTGAGTCAATAGGGGTGACGTTATTTTAACGTTGGGTATTTCGTGAATTCTATCTTTTTTCTTATCCGGGCATATGATGGCCGGATTTTTCTTTGATTAAGCTTCCATTTTCGAGAGAGATTCAATGAGCGTCACACAATAGCGCTATCGTAACCGATTAACACGATGATGATAATGGAATGGGATACCGATGATTTTTTTACTCTGGAATGGTACACTAGGTAAGATACACTTCAGAACGGTGAGGAAAGAGAGTGAAAAGAGAATGAAATCATATTTGGCATTATTGCAGGATATTTTGGATCATGGCGTGAAAAAAGAAGATCGTACAGGCACAGGTACGATATCCGTATTTGGTCGCCAACTTCGATTTGACCTAAATGAAGGATTTCCACTCGTAACGACGAAGCGTCTGCATCTTCGTTCGATCATCCATGAGTTGTTGTGGTTCCTTAGCGGCGATACGAATATCGGCTATTTGAAGGAGAACAAGGTAACGATTTGGGATGAGTGGGCGGACGAGAACGGCAATCTTGGCCCTGTATACGGCTCGCAATGGCGGAACTGGGAAACGAAAGACGGTCGTACGATTGACCAGATCGCGAATGTGATTGAACAAATTAAGACGAATCCGGATTCCCGCCGGTTGCTCGTATCCGCATGGAACGTAGGCGAGGTCGATCAGATGAAGCTGCCTCCATGCCATTATTCCTTCCAATTCTATGTGGCAGATGGAAAGCTGAGCTGCTTGTTGAACATGCGCTCTGTAGATACGTTCCTTGGTTTGCCTTTCAACATTGCAAGCTATGCGCTGTTAACGCATATGGTGGCGCAGCAATGTGATTTGGAAGTAGGCGAGTTCGTCTGGAGCGGTGGAGACGTTCATATTTACTCGAATCATCTGGAACAGGTGAATACGCAGTTGCAGCGCGAGCCATTGCCGCTTCCGAAGCTGGTCATTAAGCGCAAGCCAGAATCAATCTTTGATTACCGCTTTGAGGACTTTGAGTTCGAAGGCTACGAATATCATCCAGCAATCAAAGCGCCTGTCGCTGTGTAATCGATGGTTGTTGTGCAATAACGCGCACGAATATTACATTCGACTTCTGTGACTCTGCTAAGAACGATCAAAGGAGGAATTGAAATTGTCGATTACGATGATATGGGCGATGGACGAACAACGGCTTATTGGCAAGGACAATGGAATGCCGTGGCATCTGCCGAATGATATGAAGTTTTTCCGAGAGAATACAAAAGGCAAGACCGTTGTGATGGGGCGTAAAACGTATGATTCGCTGAACGGAGCACTCCCGAAGCGGCGCAATCTTGTCTTGACGCGCAACCCAGCGTGGCGTACAGATGACGCTGAGGTTATCTCGGACATCACTCCCGTGCTTGAGCTTGCTCAAGATGAAGAAGTGATGATTATTGGCGGAGCCCAAATTTATAATTTGTTTATGCCGTATGCGGACAAGCTGCTTGTTACGCGAATCGCGCAGACATTCGAGGGTGACGAGCATTTCCCAGAATACGATGAGCGTGTATGGGAGCTTGAGTGGGAAGAGCCAGGAATCGTTGATGAGAAGAATGAATTCGATCATCTGTTCCAATCTTTTGTACGCAAAAAATAATTGAGATCGTAAATGTGTTGATGTGCTTTTGTGTGAAGAAATGCAAATGATTTGTTCATGACTCCATTGGAATATAGGCGTAAATTGAGTAGGATAGGTTGAAAACATGTCGAAGAGTGCAATGAATGTCTGCATGAAAATCCATGAAAAAGCAACAAAAGAATGACCAATCAACCTTACTCATACAAATATACGGATGGACGGATGGAGGAAATCGCATGTCAACACCTACTGGATTTATGGAGTATCGCCGTCAGATTCCGGCTGATCGCGATCCATTGGAACGGCTGAAGGATTGGGAAGAGTTTCATAAGCATCTAAGTGAAGAAGAGCTTCGCACACAAGGCGCCCGCTGTATGGACTGCGGAACCCCATATTGTCATACAGGTATTGAACTGACGGGAGGAACATCAGGCTGTCCGGTGCACAATTTGATTCCAGAATGGAATCAGCTCGTGTATCGTGGGTTATGGCAGGAGGCACTTGAGCGCCTGCACAAGACCAATAACTTCCCAGAGTTCACAGGGCGTGTATGTCCTGCACCATGTGAAGGCTCTTGTACGGTGGGGCTAATCGGACAGCCAGTTACGATTAAGACAATAGAAGAAGCTATCATCGAACGGGGATTTGAAGAGGGCTGGGTGAAGCCCGAGCCTCCAGCACAGCGAACAGGTAAGCATGTGGCTGTTGTAGGATCAGGACCTGCTGGCCTCGCTTGCGCCGCGCAATTAAATAAAGCCGGCCATTCCGTAACCGTCTTTGAACGTTCAGATCGTCTTGGCGGCCTCCTCACGTATGGGATTCCAACGATGAAGATGGAGAAGCAAGTTGTAGATCGCCGCATTCAGCTATTGGAGGCGGAAGGCATTCAATTTGTGACGAATACGGAAATTGGCAAGGACATCCCAGCTGATCAGTTAGTTGCCTCTCATGATGCGGTAGTTCTATGCGGAGGTGCAACGAAGCCGCGTGAGTTCCAAATAGAAGGAAGCAATTTGCACGGAATCCACTATGCGATGGATTACTTGAATGGTACGATTAAGAGCTATCTTGACTCCAATCTGGAGGATGGTCAGTATATTAATGCGGAAGGCAAGGATGTTATCGTCATCGGAGGCGGAGATACCGGAACCGATTGCGTTGCTACTGCGCTCCGTCACGGGTGTCGCAGTGTTACACAATTTGGTACGCATGCGAAGGCTCCGCTAGAACGAGATGCAAGTACAAATCCTTGGCCGCAGTTCCCGAACGTCTACACGCTGGACTATGCCCATGAGGAAGCCAAAGCCTTGTATGGCAGAGATCCTCGTGAATTCTCCATCATGACAACGAAGTTCGTCGGTGATGAAGATGGACAGGTGAAGGAACTGCACACGGTGCAGATTGAACGGATTGTCGATGAGAATGGACGGAAAATTTATCAGCCGATTCCCGGTACGGAACGCGTATTCCCGGCACAATTCGTGCTGATTGCGATCGGTTTCG
Organism: Paenibacillus sp. MER 180; assembly: GCF_023713665.1. Lineage (NCBI taxonomy): Bacteria > Bacillati > Bacillota > Bacilli > Caryophanales > Paenibacillaceae > Paenibacillus > Paenibacillus sp. MER 180. The sequence goes on from NZ_JAMAVT010000006.1 coordinate 49,965, forward strand.
ATGGTCCGGAACAGACCATTGTCGAACAACTCGGACTGGCAACCGATCGTCGGACGAATGTGAAGGCCGACTATGGCAAGTATGCGACGAATGTAGGTAAAGTATTTGCCGCAGGAGATATGCGCCGTGGACAGAGTCTCGTCGTATGGGCGATCAATGAAGGACGAGAGGCTGCAAGAGAAGTGGATCGATATTTGATGGGAACTACACTATTGCCTTAAATGCGAAAGTAGTGAATAATAGAACATAGTAACGTTAGTAAGAAGCTGCGCTTATTCTCACATGCGCGGCTTCTTCTGTTGTGTATGGAAAGAGGTGGTAGGATGAAGACACTTGTCGTGGCTGAGAAGCCTGATATGGGACGCAACATCGCTTCTGTCATCGAGCCAAGGGGCCGTAAGCACCGAACGCATATTGAAGGAGATCACTACATTATTACATGGGCAATCGGCCACTTGCTCGGATTAGCAGAGCCGCAAGCCTATGATGCGAAATATAAACGATGGAACTTCTACGATCTGCCGATTCTACCGAACAGCTTCAAGATCGTGGCGGAACGCCGCACGAAGGATCAGTTGAAAATGATCGGTGAGTTGGCGAAACAATGCGATACAATCGTGAATGCGTGCGATGCCGGGCGCGAGGGGCAATATATTTTCGCCCTAATTCAACAGCATTACAAATGGAAGCAGCCCGTTAAGCGCTTATGGATATCCGACCTGACAGCAGACACGATTCGCCGAGGATTCGAAGAGATGAAGGGTGCAGAGTATTATGAAGGGCTTACAGCTGCAGCAAGAGCCCGAAGTCAGGCAGATTGGATTATTGGGATGAACGCTTCTCGCGCCTTTACAACGAAGCACAAGGCACTATTGTCGGTTGGACGCGTTCAGACACCAGTCCTTGCGCTTATTTATGACCGGGAGCAGGAGATTGCGGCGTTCCAATCCGAATCCTATTATGAGGTTACAGCTGTATTTCAGCAGGGAGATACAACTTATAAGGGAACTAGACAGGGCGACCGAATTACGGACGAGCAAAAGGCGACTGAGATTGCTGACAAAGTGAGAGGGAAGAGCGGACGAATTGCCGACTACCAGATCAAAGAAGGCAAGGAGTATCCGTACAAGCTTTATGATTTAACACTGCTGCAGCGGGATGCTAACGCGCGTTTTGGATTCTCGGCGAAGAAGACACTGGATATAGCCCAAGCATTATATGAGAAGCACAAGGCGATTACGTACCCGCGGACGAACTCGAACTATGTGACGGAGCAGAATATTGGAGGCATGCATCAGGCGCTCAAGATGCTAATGAGTATGCCGGGTTATGCGGACTTGGCGGCGCAAGCAGAACCGAGTCGGGTTCATAAAAATAACCGCAGCGTGTGCAACCCAGACAAAGTTGAGGATCACCATGCCATTCTGCCAACGACGAAGCGCCCGGGCACCTTATCGCCTGAAGAAGGTAAAATCTACGACTTAATCGTTCGTCGCTTGCTGGCGCACTTCTATCCAATTGCAGAGTATACACTTTATACGGTGTTAACCGAGGTCGAGCAGGAATCATTCAAGACGAGCATGAAGCAATGGCGAATACGGGGCTGGAAGCTCCTATATGATCATGATAAGGAGAAGTCCCGCACTAAGCGCTCGAAAAAGAAAGATGAGGATGAAGGGGATTCTCAATCATCCTCGGATCAAGTAGAGGAACTTAACGATACGGAGCAGTTCAACCTGGACAAGAATCAGCCTGTGCATTGTCGCGAAGCGGAGATGGCTGCTAAGGCAACACAGCCGCCAAAGTCTTATACAGAGGGCACATTGCTGAAGGCAATGGAAAGTGCAGGGAAGCAGCTGGACAATGAAGAACTGCGTGAAGTAATGAAGGATGCAGGGCTGGGAACCCCTGCGACGCGGGCGGCGACAATTGAACGGCTGAAGCAAGTCGGATATATCTTGATGACTGGCAAACGTCTTACACTCGCAACCAAAGGTAAGACAGCTGTTGAGCTGATTCGCGGGGCAGGGGTACATCTTCTAACCTCACCAGAGATGACGGGGCAATGGGAGAGACGATTAACGCAGATTGCCAGAGGAGAGGCATCGGAAGATGTATTCATGGAAGCTGTGCGCAAGTTTACGCTTCATGTCATTGATTGTGTCGGCAAGCAAAGCCCTGTATCAGCGGAAGTACTTGCATTGATCGAATCGGACAAGTCATCCAAGGGGAGAGGCAAGCCGCAAACCAGCGCCAAGACATCGAAGAGCTCCAAAGTGAAGAGTTCGGCGACGCAAGCTTCTGGCTCTAGCCGCTCGTCAGAAGGAAGCGGACAACATGCAGCACCTGAAACCTTCGGCATATGTCCTCGTGAGGGCTGTGGCGGTACGATAATTGAAGGGCGCAAGGGGTTCGGCTGTTCGAACTATAAGCTAGGCTGCAAGTTCGTTGTGTGGAAAAAGCAGTTGGCTACAGGAAAGACGATATCTCCGGTGATGATGCGTGAGCTATTGGAGAAGGGATGCACGAAGAAGCTTAGCTTTACCAGAGGAAATGCAACGGTGAAAGGAAGATTGGTTCTAGCCAATCGATCAACTGGGGATTTGAAAGTGGTTGAAGAATAGCGGAACACGAATATCCGTTTCTCCATTAGAAGCATACATGAAGAAGCCACATGCCCGTACCATAGGGTGGAAACGAGACAGCATGGCTTCTTCATGTTGTGTTCCGAAGTGAACTTGGGTCTGCTTGGTCTAGCTCAGCTTGGAAGTGAGCAGCCATTCCTCGATAACACGAGGTACGTCAGCAAGCTTCTCTAAAGTGTACAGCGCTCCTTGGGGCTCGATCTCAATGTCAATGACATTATAGAGCCACTCATTCGGACGCTTTAAATAAATGACATGAAGTCCTGCTAAGAGGCCGGGCTGTACATCTGTCCGCACGGAGTTGCCGATCATCCATGTATTGGCAGGTAAGAAGCCTTGCTCCTTTACAATCTCTGCTAATGCTTCAGCTGTCTTATGCTGACGAATGAAGATGCGATCTCCGAAGTAGGCGGACAGCTTCATCTGGTCAATCTTGCGCTGCTGGATAACAGGCTCGCCGCCTGTATACAGGTACAGTTCATGACCTTGATCACGAAGCAGTTCTAGTGTTTCAACCATTCCTGGATAAGGCTCAATTTCCATGTCATACACGCTAAGTCCGAGCTTCCAGAGCTGTTCCTTCTCCTCTTCAGTGGAATCTCTGCCTGTCAAGTTGCACAAGTGGTCGTACGTATCAATGAAGGAACGAGGGAAATGTTCGCTCTGAAACCCGTTTTTCTGTACGCCAGCGATGTCGAACTTAGATTGGACGGACTTGATTTCTTGCGCGCTCATGTTCGATGAGTTGAACCACGTCGTCATCGTATCCAAAAATTGATGAATGACAATGTCAAAGTATTTGTTGCAATAAATGAGCGTGTCGTCCATGTCGAACAGTAATGCTTGTTTTGGCATTGATGTAGTCAATGTGATTTCCTCCTTGCGCCTTTCAGACATGACAAGCGTGAGGAGGATAGCGATAACCTTCCATTACGCATACTTTGTCAGTCGTTACAATTGTACTTGCACATAATCTTCTAGAAATACGGACAAGTCGGACAACCCTTCCTGACGAAGGGTGATGGATTCCGAGTCGCCGTCCCAATAGGTACGTATGTATCCAGCGGATCGAAGAACGGCCAAATGATGCTTTACAGTTCCTTTGGATAATGAGAGATGCTGTTGGATATCAGCAAATGAGCGTGAACCTTGACTAACGAATCGAAGCAACTGCAGCCGCTCTTGATCAGCAAGTGCTTGCGTCATCCGAAGCAAGCTGTGAGACGGCATGCAATCATCTTCAGCGGGCTCGTCAACCGCGTACAGGACAAGCAGCTTGTTCTTAAACGTGCACGTATTGTTCATAGGACGATAGTGCCACATTGGAGCAAGAATGCATTCGCGAATATGATTCTTTTCATCACGAACGACGATGCCATTCGTTGCAACTTCGACAACTTCTTCTGGAGTTATTTTGCTCATTAAGAGCCGCTTTTCATCCGCATCATGCAGCAAAATAGGCTCCCATTGCGGCAAGGTGTGCGAGATGTAATGCTCATACCAGCATTTCAATGCGGGTACATAATATCGTTGGCAATCCTCTCTGGTGAGCGAAATGTCTAGCAGACCATACTGCTCCTGAACGTGCTTCCATTGCTGATCAGTTTTCTGTTCCAGATGCTCGATGTACCCTGCAATATGACTGCCGCCTGTATATTCAAGCGCTATAGCATACAGCATGTCATAATCCGTTAGTGAATAACGCTTCACCTGACGAGCATGCTCGTCCCATTCACTGGGCATCATTTGCTCTGCTTGACGTACCCACGTCATGCCGTTGTCAACATTGCGAATCCATTTGCGGTGTACAAATAGCATGAAGCTTCCAATAAGTTCATATACCGATGAACAGTCGATACGAACATGATAGGTCATGCCTGCGTAGCCTCCTTGGTAATGACAATGAATGTCTACATTTATTATGAATTGTATTGCATAGCATTGTCTACTATAATTGTGAAATGTTCATTTGATAGAGATAAATGGGGAGGTTTAAGAATGGCATCTTGGCGGAACACGACAGATTCCCCAACTTGGAAATTTATAATTCTGATTATTGTTGTTATGATTACAGGTCTTAGTCAGGGGTTATTGCTGCCCTTACTTACGATCTTCTTGGAGCGGATGGGGGTTCCATCCGATCTGAATGCATTGAATGCTACCGCCCTCTACTTAGGGGTATTCTCCATGATGTTCCTAGTAGAGCGGATACTCATTCGGCTCGGCTATAAGAAAATGCTGCTTGCCGGTATGGTGTCGGTTACGATCGCACTAGCGTTATTTCCGTTCTTCCCGAACATTTGGGTATGGTTCGTTCTGCGAATTGTTGTTGGTCTAGGTGACAGCGCGCTGCATTATGCGACACAGCTGTGGGCCGTGTCAGTCAGTCCAGCGAATCGACGGGGAAGAAACATCTCCCTATATGGGATGGCGTATGGGGTAGGCTTCAGCTTCGGGCCATTAGGCATTAATTTGTTGTATATCCATGATTCAGCACCGTTCATCGCGATTGTTCTCCTGTTCCTCATTGTTATGGCAATTGTATATGTGAAGCTGCCAAATGAAGAAGCTGCGATGATGAAGGACGGATCGAGACCGGAGAAACGCTATCGCCGTTCCTACCAATGGGCCTGGTTCGCTCTGATGCCAGCATTCCTATACGGTTACATGGAAGCCTCGATGAATAGCAACTTCCCTGTATACGCGCTTCGTCTCGGCATGGAACAGCATTGGATATCGTATTTGCTTCCATTCTTCGGGATCGGGGGACTTATTCTGCAGCTGCCGTTAGGCATGCTTAGCGACCGCATCGACCGCAAAAAAGTATTGATGGCATGCGGTATCTTAGGGGGATTAGGGTTCCTTATCATCCCGTTTGTGGGTACGAACATCTGGGGAATTCTCATTATGTTCATGCTCGTTGGAGGCTTGGTTGGTTCTTTCTTCTCATTAGGACTCGCGTATGCAGCAGACATATTGCCTAAGGAATATTTGCCGTCCGCTAACGTGATTGCATCCATTCACTTCAGCTTAGGGAGCATCATTGGGCCAAATTTAGCGGGCATTGGGATTCAATACGTATCAATTGGAAGCATGTTCTACTTGCTCGGGGCTTGGTATATTGGATTCTCACTACTCGGCTTAATCTTCAGACGGCGCAATAAAACGCTTGCAAGTTAGGGGCTACCTTCCTTACACTAAGAGTACATGTTCGTGAATCGCTGCGCACATATAAAAAGTCTCTCGCAGCAATCAAGCAGCGAACTGCCATTGTCGGAATGGAGAGGAGTCTTGACGGTGATTAGAGTAGATCAGTTAGTGAAGCAGTACCCTCCTGAACAGAAGGTATTGAAAAATATTAGCTTCGAGGTGCAGCCGGGCGAGTTCATTGGTGTAGTAGGTGCGAGCGGCAGCGGGAAGTCGACACTGCTGAAATGTTTGGCGCTTCAGGAGAGATGGACAAGCGGCAAATTTGTCGTTGACGGTGTGGATATCTTCGCACAGCAGTTGAGCGGAAGACGCAAGGTGAAGCGGGAGTTCGCATACTTGGAACAGAACCCAGTGCTGTCGGACAATCGCAAGGCGTTGAAGAACGTCTTAATCGGACGCTTCCATCAAACTCCGTTATGGAGAATGGCTACCGGAATGATACGCTCAGACGACTACATGGGGGCAATGGATACCATTGAACAGCTTGGCCTATTGGACAAGGCCCATAAGAAGTGTAGTGATCTGAGTGGTGGGGAGAAGCAGCGAATTGCCATTGCCAGGGCGCTTGTACACGGAGCAGACGTGCTGCTTGCAGATGAGCCTGTTCTCGGACTAGACCCGCAATCGGCTGAATCTGTATTGTCGACATTCCGAGACCTGTGCACGAAGCAGCGCAAGATCGTTATTGCGGTATTTCATCAGGTTGAACTAGCAGAGAAATTCGCTACACGATTGTGGGGACTTCATGACGGCACTATCGCAGTCGATGTGAAGGGCAGACGGCTTCTTCAATCAGAGAAGGCTCTCATATTATAATGAAGATTGGGAAAAAGTAAATAGGCAATTGTCACGCCATTTCTTATGAATGCATATGTTGAATGGAAGGGAAGAATGTTCTTTTCTTACCGAATTCACGCATCCGTAGGAGGTGGCTTTATTTATGCTGTATCCATTGCCGATTCCGATCGAGCCTCATGTTATTCGCAAGCCGAACCTGGAGGTGTACGTTCCTGTCGTTGTGGATCCGAAGCATCCACAAGCGGCGGAGCGTATGAATCATACCATACAAAATCAGGTCAGGGAATTAATTCGAACTTCCGGCTATGAGGAAGATCCGAAGAATATTCAGGTTCAAGGTTGGTACGAAATCAAATTAAACGAAAGAGGATACCTTAGTCTTACTTTAAGTGTATATGACTATCCCTATCATGCAGCCCATGGGATGACCTATCAGCGTGGGTTGACCTTTGAGACAGAGACAGGCAAGCTGATAAAGCTACCTGATTTGTTCAAGCCGGGGGCCCCTTACGTAGACGTGTTGTCTAAGCATGTCGCCGCACAGATTAAAATGCGAGATATCCAGACGCTAGAGCCATTCAAATCGATTCGACCGGATCAGGATTTCTATATGACGGATAAATCGCTCGTTCTTTTCTTCCAGTTGTACGAAATTGCGGCGTATGTATATGGATTTCTGTACTTCCCGATATCTGTATACGAGTTGAACGACATTAAAGCGGATAATGGCATTATCGATAAGTTATCATACTAAGCATCGAGGTAAGCGATCAAATATAGTGCGAAGCATGTGTGCAGTGCAAGGAGGGAGTTCCTTCCCAAATGAATCATCGCTTTGTCACGGGTTTGTCACCATTAGGTGACTCTTTTTTTTTATAATGAGAGAGTATGCCTGTGAATAGGCTACAAAGACGAAGAGTAATGTGTTTCGACGAAAGAACGAATAATAGAAGCAACAAAGGAGGAATGGCATGTATGATAAAAAGCCGAACAATACGAAAAGCATCGCTACTCCTTCTACTGGCTAGTGTCATGTTAAGCGGCTGTCAGTGGGTTCAAGACCCCAAATCCATGCTTAAGGAACCACGATTGTCGACAGATAAAGCGAATTTAAAATCGATTATTGACTCCCAAAAGCCTGAAGGAGCAAATATCATCCGGCCTCGCAATGCAGACGATCGCAGCACGATTCGCATTGCGGATTTGAACAATGATGGCAAAGGTGAGGCGATTGTGTTCTATGAGACGCCTGATAAGGATGTCCGAATCCATGGTATGATCTTTAAATCAGATGGTGACACATGGACGAAGGTATTCGACTTCGACGGTGAGGGTACTCAGTTGGACCGGGTTGAACTGGTTGACTTGACTGGAGATAAGAATCTGGATCTTGTGGTAGGTTATGGCAGCAATGACCCGAAGCTGAATAAGGGACTTGTTGTGTATCGATTCACAGACACAGAGATGGTCAGAATGTTCGAACAGCCATATTCTCAATTCGTGATCGATGATCTGGATCAGAGCGGTAAGAATCGATTGTTTATATTGAATAACCGCTCAGGTCAAATACCTGTCCTCTTCTCATTCGATTACCAAAATGGCAGGATGGTTAAATTTCATGAGGTGAAGTTATCATCTAATGCTAATGCGTACATGAATATGGTGTCTGGATTTATATCAAAAGACCGCAAAGGACTCGTGCTTGATGCAGATTCAGGGGCCAACTACTATATATCAAATATTATCGGAATGAATAAGGATCATATGCTTGAATCCTTGTTGCAAGAGGGCTTAACGGAAAGCAAATGGGGAGGTATTAAGAGCTCTGACATGAACGGCGATGGCATTATTGAGATCGGTATTCCCGAGCAGCCTCACGGCTGGGATCTGTATCAATCTCATGAAATCCCTTATTTTACGAACTTCTTCCAATGGGATGGACAGCATGGCTTGAAGTTAGTGGAGAAGCAATATCGCGACCATATGGATCGCTTCCATTTGACTTTCCCAAAATCTTGGTATGGACGTGTGACTGTGGATACAAAATCGAAAAAAGATGAAATGCTCCGCTTTGTCGATCTTCATACGAACGAAACGTTCGCCATTATCCGATTCTTTACACCTGAGGCATGGGAGTCTTATAAGGAGAAATGGACGTACCTCAGTTCGTTTGGTGACAAGATTATCGGCATTTACAGCAAGGAGCCACTGAATGCGAAACAAGGGGTTCCTAAAATACCAGAACTAGACAAAAGTGATAGTGATTCTTAAAGGAAATGAAGTAAGGAGATAAGTAGAGATGACGAAAATACTCATTCTTGAAGATGAAGAATCAATCCGCAGCTTTATTGTCATTAATTTAAAGCGCAATGGATTCGATGTGGTGGAAGCAGATAACGGCAATGATGCTTATCAAATGATCATGAGCGATCCGACGATAGATATCGCACTACTAGACGTGATGGTACCGGGTATTGATGGCTTTGAGGTGTGTAGACGAGTAAGGGAACAGAATGAGCGGCTCGGAATCATCTTCCTGACTGCTAAGGTGCAGGAACAGGACAAAGTATATGCCTTATCTGTTGGTGCGGATGATCATGTGAGCAAGCCGTTCAGTCCTACTGAGCTCGTTGCGCGCATTCAGTCCTTGCTGCGCAGGGTCAGCTCTTATCAGCACACTACCCAGAAGGTAGTGTATCAATCTGGTCCGTTCTCACTTGATTTAATTGCGAAACGATTTACCAAAAATAATCAAGCAATCGATTTAACTCCTACGGAATTCTCGCTGGTACAGTTTTTCATGGAGAAGGAAGAGATGACATTAAGTCGAGACGTACTGCTTGATCATGTATGGGGCAAGGATTATATGGGTGATCCTAAGATTGTGGATGTAAACATTCGCCGTTTGCGTCAAAAAATTGAGGATGAGCCATCATCACCAAGATTTCTTGAAACGGTATGGGGGCACGGGTACAAATGGAAGGGAACAACTCCTTGATTAAGCCGGGCATACGCCGCTCGGTAGTCATGCATTACTTCATCGTCGTCTTTATGACGATGCTGATGCTGGAAGTGGTCTTTCTCATCTCGGTGCGAACGTATTATTATGATTCAGTATCCAGCAATTTAACTAACCATGCATCCGTAACGACGAAATACTATCAGCAATATATAAGTCTTAGTTCCAGTGAAGATGATCAAGGCATATTGCCGGAGCTGCTCGAATTATTCAAATTGCCGGGCGCCGAGGTGCAAATTCTGGATCGGACTGGGAAGGTGCTTATCTCCTCCAGTGGGTTCCGAATCGACAAGCCGATCAACTCACTCGATGTGATTACTGTACAGCAGCAAGGGAAGCTGGAACAATGGATCGGCAAGCAGCCTGGAACCGGTGAGTCGATAATGGCTGTGTCTGCTCCATTGTTAGAGAGAGGCGACATCAGCTACATTGTCAGACTTGTCACCTCACTAGAAGTAGTGAACAGTCAGTTGAATAGCATTGTGCTCGTGTCTATACTGATTTCGATTACGATATTAATCATTGTATTAGTGATTAGCCTTGGACTGGCAAATTCGATCGTGAAGCCAATTAATGAGATTACGGCTGTATCCGCTCAGATGGCGCGGGGACGATTCGATGTCAGAGCCAAGGATGGATATAAGTACGAGCTTGGGGAGCTGTCTAAGACACTCAACTTCATGGCTCATGAGATTGTGCGAAGCAACCAATTAAAGAATGACTTTATCTCATCGATCTCTCACGAATTGCGGACTCCATTGACGGGAATCAAGGGATGGAGCGAGACCTTGCTGTCTGGTCCGTTAGATGAAGGGGAGACGAAGCTGGGGTTGAACGTTATTCATAAGGAAACGGATCGCCTAATTGGTCTTGTTGAGGAATTGCTAGACTTCTCGAAGCTGCAGGAGAATAAATTGCAGTTCCACTGGCGGCAGGTATCCATCGCGACAATTATCGAAGACACGATCCTGCAAGTGAGAATGAAAGCAGAGAAGAAGCAAATTCGATTGGAGGAACGCGTCAGAGGCAACGAGCAAATTCTGAATGCGGATCCGAATCGATTGAAGCAAGTATTCCTGAATCTGATTGATAATGCGGTCAAGTTCTCACCAGAAGAGTCGGTGATCACGATTCATACGTCGTGGGATGCGGAGAAAGTGGTTGTTCGTATTGTTGACCAAGGAATTGGAATAAGCGAAGAACACTTGACCAAAGTAATGGACAAGTTCTATCAGGTGAATCCTAGTCATGGCGGTACAGGGCTCGGACTGGCGATTACGTACGAATTGGTGAAGGCTCATGGAGGAGAAATGTCCATCGAAAGTGAGCCTGAGGTAGGGACGACGGTTATTGTGACCTTGCCGGTCAACATGCCGATTGAAGCAGATACGATAGAGGAATCTACGGATTTATGATCTCTTCGAATATCATTTGAATTTATACGGCCTTTGCGTGATTAATTCATGCAAAGGTCTTTTTTTCGGGGAAATTAAGAAAATAGCATATCTTACTTCGACAAAACATACTATAATATGTATCATAATCATCCATGATGTTGTCGTAATAACTCGATTGTTGTCGTCCTCATCGGAAGGAGGATAGGATAGTGGAACTATTTTTATTCGTTATATTTTCCGCGTCTGTCCCATTTATTATTTACTTATACTTTGTCATCAAGCAGCGTTCATGTGTACAAGAAGCTGCGGTTACGGTAGATCGTAATGCGCTTACGCATGCACAGATGGACGAAGCTGAAGACGTGGCGAGTCACTGCTCCATTCTTGTCGTGGAAGATCAGATGCCTATACGGATTCTATTGAAGGAAGCACTGGATGAACTGCCACTGGAAGTAAGGGAAGCAGAGACGGGAGAGCAGGCGCTTAATTCAATGCGTGCGTGTCCAAGTAAAATTGTGCTCATGGATGTGAGCCTACCGGATATGAATGGTCTGGATGTACTGCATACGGTTCGTACAATGCGTCCAGATACCGAAGTCATAATGATGTCTGCCTATAGCGATGCAGACAAGGTTAACGAAGCGAAGGCGGCAGGAGCGATTGGCTTCTTCTCGAAGCCATTCGACTTAGAAGAACTGCGCGCGTACATATCATCCAGACTGTAACGGGCTACGATATCTTGTCTTGACAATTGTCAATCGGAGGATGTTATGTTTAGAACGATACATAGCCAACTAAGCGCCCGGGTAGTGACGACAATAGTTGCTGCGTTGGCCATTATTTTTTCATTTTCGTATGCAGCTGTTCGTTCGATTATTGAGACGAGCATGCAGAACAATTATTTGAATCAAGTTAAGATGGCCGCTCACGATGTTGAAGCGGCCATTCGTCACCACAAGCTAATGGTGGAGACATATGCGAGAGTCATTCAGGGCATATTCGACACATCTGGGCGCATCAAGGCTGAAGTGAATCAATTGACAGAATGGTATGCATTTCAACCGAAGGACCTCGTATTCGGGTACTGGTTCACCTTGCAGACCGGTTCGAAATGGAAGGAGAAATTTACATCCTGGTTTGGTCATGATGAATCCGGTCTGCTCCGTAATTTCAATAAACAAGAACATGTGGACGAGTCACTGCCACAGTATCGAGATGACCCGCAATACGACTATTATCATGGTTCAGTGAAGAAGAATGGAACCTATTTAACAGCACCATACATTGATCCTTATGTAAACCTACCGATGATATCCGTCAGCACGCCTGTATACGACTCAGGAGGCACACTGCTCGGTGTGGCCGGAGTTGATATACGGTTTGGCGATTTGAAGCAGTTAGCTAACAAGCTAAGTGTACACCCCAGCAGCAAGATTCTACTTACTTCCCTACAAGGCAATTTGTTATATAACCCAGATGAAGAACGAACGATTTATGACAATATATACACCAATCTTAATGAAGATACAGCGACTTTATTACGCAAAGTAAATGACTCTAAGGAGTCTATTATCATTGATGACTATCGTGGGAACTCCATGTATATATTCTCAATTCCGCTTGAGGAGACGAACTGGAGAGCAATCATTATGCTGCCTGCGGGAGTTATTAGCAGCGTGTTGCTTTACGTATGGGTCGTAACCCTAATTACGATCAGTTTACTTATTATTGCGATTTACTTCCTAATAAACTGGTGGATCCGTCGTTTGATCGTAACTCCACTGCATCAATTAGTTCAGGCGTCTCATCGTATTGCCGGTGGGGATTATGACGTGACAGTGAGAATCGAATCCAATAATGAATTTTGCCAGCTCGGCTCAGATATGAATCGGATGAGTGAGGCGCTGCGTCAGAAGGCACAGATGGAGCAAGAAATGAAGCGTATGAGCGCGCTGCAGGTTGTGGGAGAGATGGCTGCCGCGCTTAGTCATGAAATTCGAAATCCGCTAACGACAATCAAGGGATTTCTGCAGCTGCTTCGCAATAAGCCGGAGCATGCGGATGAGCATGTCTATTTCCGTACGATGATGGAGGAAATTGAGCGGGCGAACACGATCATTACGGAGTATTTGACCTTGGCTAGACATAAATTCGTCCAATTTCGTCCTCATTGCTTGAATGAAATCATTACACAATTATACCCGCTTGTGCAAGCATCAGCATCGGCACACTGCCAGGATATCCGTCTGGACATATCACCAGTTCCTTCAATTGAAATGGATGAGAAAGAGATGAAGCAGCTTCTTCACAATCTCATTCGGAACGGACTTGAAGTGATGAGTGAAAACCAGGTGTTGACGATTCGAACTCGTATGAAAGGGGATAGAGTTCTTCTATGTATTGAAGATGAAGGGCCAGGCTTCCCAGCCGAGGTTTTAGCCAGGGCAGGAACTTCTTTTGTCACGACGAAGGAGAAGGGGACAGGACTAGGCTTGTCCATCTGCTACAGTATCGTTGAGCGCCATGAAGGAGACCTTATCATTGAATCAGTGCCAGGTCGCACAGTTATCACAATTAGTCTCCCACTATTCCGCAAGAAGCAAGAAGGATAGTTTGGATGTTGCCATAATTGACCAATGTATTATAAAATGGAAGAGTTATGCGCTAATATTCTACTTTTAAATCCAATTCCTAAGAAATAATGGTTGTATAACTATGCATTTGTGTGTATAATGATGTTACCTCACTAAGAGCGAGCGGGGAATATTACACATATACAGAGCGGGGTTGGAGCAAATGAACTCATTAAAAATTGTTGCAGCATGCACACTCATTCTATCATTATTAGTTGGTTGCGGTGCGAAGGAAGACCGTCTAGCAACTGTACAGGAGAATAAAAAGCTGGTACTCGGCACGAGTGCTGACTATCCACCATTTGAATTCCGTAAAACAATCGACGGCAAGGATCAAATTGTCGGTTTCGATATTGAGATAGCGAAGGAAATTGCGAAGGATTTGGGCGTTGAATTAGAGATTAAGGATACATCACTGTCGTCATTGCCTGAGGAACTGAAGACAGGCAAGATTGACATCGCAATCGCGGGACTAGATCCAACGCCTGAGCGGGAGAATGCAATGGAATTCTCTACACCTTATTACTTGGCGGAAGCAGGGGTTATTGTACGTGCTGCAGACAAGGATAAGTATAAGTCACCTGAAGATTTGAAGGGCATGAAGATCGGCGTACAGCTTGGCTCAACCTTCGAGGATGTCGTTCAGCAAATCCCTGATGCGAAGAAGGAAATGCTGGATAAGGTGAACGACCTCGTTCTTGCACTGGAGTCGAATCGTTTAGAGGCTGTCGTTGTGGAGAAGCCTGTGGCAGCGGCATTTGCTGCGAATCGCAAGGAAGTCGCTGTCGCGCCGGTGGAATTGAAGCCAGTAAGTGAAGGATATGTAATTGGAGTACGCAAGGGCAGTGTGAAACTGCGTGATGAAGTGAATAAGACGCTTGAACGCTTGAAGCAGCAGGGCAAGCTGGATGAATTCATTACACAAGCGGTACAACTGGCGGAACAATAAGATCAGATGGATTGCATCTATATGCGGTCTATACGGATCTCGATGTGATATGTTCGCTCCTCGTGGGAATTCAACCAGTGAGGAGCTTTTTCTCTTTATATAGAAGAAATGCAGATTAACAGTCGTGATAGATAGGGAAGGGGAAGTTTGTCATGTTCGATTGGTTCGACATGTTATGGACGAATAAATTAGGATTTGTATCCGGTGCTGGCATAACCGTACTGCTATCCGCGATATCCGTTCTGTTCGGATTACTATTGGGAGTGGCCATTGTCTTGATGCGGATGTCTAAAATAAAGCCGCTTAAATGGTTTGCTGTCACCTATATCGAGGTGTTCCGTGGAACACCTCTGCTTGTACAATTATTCATTATTCATTATGGACTTGCAGAGTATGGCGTAGAATTCAGTGCACTAACATCTGGAGCGATTGCTCTATCCTTAAATAGTGGTGCGTATTTGGCTGAAATCTTCCGTGCCGGCATACAATCGATCGACCACGGTCAATTGGAAGCAGCTCGTTCTCTCGGGATGTCAAAACCAATGGGGATGCGCTTGATCGTACTTCCACAAGCGTTCCGCAATGTTATTCCGGCGATCGGCAACGAATTTATTACGATTATTAAGGAGACTTCAATTGTCAGCACCATCGGGATTGCAGACTTGATGTTTGAGACAAATATCGTTCGTGCCAAAATTTATTCAGCGATGGGACCACTGATTGGAGCAGCGTGTATCTATCTCATTCTAACCTTCACTTTATCGAAAGTGGTGGCACGTTTGGAAAGGAAGTTGAGCGAGCATGATTAAAATTCAAAATTTGCATAAATCGTATGATAAATTGGAGATTTTAAAAGGGGTAAATGTCTCTATTGATCGCGGTGAAGTGGTTGTAGTCATAGGCCCTAGCGGATCCGGAAAGAGTACTCTCCTTCGTTGCATTAATTTGCTGGAAACTCCGACACAAGGGGATATCCGATTCGAGGATCAGTGCATCACTGACAAGTCGCACAACATCAACAAAACACGTGAAAAAATGGGGATGGTATTCCAATCATTCAACCTATTTCCCCATATGACCGTGCTGCAAAATATTACCCTTGCTCCAATAAAGGTGAAACATGTGCCAGAGGCTGAAGCAAATAAACTAGCAATGGAGCTGCTTGGCAAGGTTGGATTGGCGGATAAGGCCAAGGCATTCCCTAGACAATTGTCCGGTGGACAGAAGCAGCGTATCGCGATTGCGCGAGCACTTGCTATGCAGCCGCATGTGATGCTGTTCGATGAGCCGACATCAGCGCTTGATCCAGAGATGGTCGGCGAAGTGCTTGAGGTCATGAAATCACTCGCCGGAGAAGGAATGACGATGGTAATCGTAACTCATGAGATGAACTTCGCACGTGAAGTGGGCGATCGTATTTTGTTTATGGATGGCGGCAATGTTGTGGAGGAAGGTTCTCCAGACCAATTATTTAACCATCCTAAGCATGCTAGAACGCAGGATTTTCTAAGCAGAGTATTGTAAAGAGGTATTGTAAATATATAGGTGTTCGAATAGGCATCCTTAGGGGGTGCCTATTGTTGTTTGCTGTATTATGTAAGCGTTTTCGTTTACAAATCTGAAATATGTGCTATGATAGAAACAGAAAGATTACAAAAATGTCATCTCTGATTACAAATTTGTTATGAAATAAAAAAAGTTTGAAGCTTCAATCCATTGGGGGGCGCGGGTTCCAGAGACTTACCATCATATTCCTGCGCACAGGTTACAAAATTGTGATATGATGCAATCCGAGCCGAAACGACACACCCGTACGGGGGACTATTGACCGGTGTTCGATATTATGAGAACACCTTGGGGTGAATCGCTTATTCCGCAACTTGGAATGGCGTAGGGGAACTCCTTGACCCGAATCCGACAACTAACCCCGCAGGCTAATGCACAGGAGGAAAACAAAACATATGCGTAAAAGAATTACACTAACGATTACAGCAGCTTTACTTGGACTTGCGTCCATTCTTCAAATTTTGCCGGCACAGGCTGAGCCCTATACGGTAAAAGAAGGAGAAACGTTCTATTCAATTGCTAAGAATTACAACATGAGTGTTGAATCCGTATTGTCGGCAAACCCGACAATTAATCCGAAAAATCTGTATGGTGGACTCTCCATCGAACTTCCAAGCCCTGTTGTTCAAAAGTCGGTATTGGAAGGGATGCCAGTCAATAATGCTTTGGGTGTAGCAAAAAATGACGAACAGGCAGTCAAAACGGCTTCGAATAATCAGAAAGCAGCAGTACAACAAGCTGCTCCTAAAAATGTAGTTCAATTGTCCTCTGGACGTACAGCGACATACAAGAAAACGATAAGCATGCGTGCAACAGCCTATACCGCTCATCCGAGTGAAAACGGCAAATGGGGCGCAGTAGATGCTTTGGGTAATGCATTGAAACTAGGTACAGTTGCGGTCGATCCAAAAGTGATTCCGCTTGGTACGAAATTGTATATTACGGGATATGATTTCAAACACTTGCCGACAGGCGGTATGGTTGCTGTAGCTACGGATACAGGCGGTGCAATCAAGGGGAAAAAGGTTGACATATTTGTACCGGTAAGCAAGAAGACAGGCAACACATTCGGCGTGCAAGACGTTAAAGTATACGTGTTGAAATAATATCTACTATTATATATAGATGTAGATGAATACTTACAATAGCAATTGAACAACAAGCCTCGCCATTATGGCGGGGCTTGTTTTCTTATTCCTTCTTTTCCTTCTGATCTTGGAGCAGATCAGGCAGGGTGACGAATTCATATTTCCGCTCCCTTAACTGCTGAATAATCGATGGGAGTGCTTTCACGGTTCCATGCAGATACCCATTTTGTGTGCTTCCGCTGGCATGCTGCAATACGATGGAACCTGGGCGTACCCCACGCATCACATTTTGCAAAATACGTGAAGCGGTTAATCCACGCCAATCGTTTGTATCTACATCCCAATTGACGACCATGTATCCATTATCTCCTGCCCAGCGCAATTGCTCTTCGTTGATTTCTCCATATGGCGGACGGAAGTATCGAGGCTTATATCCGGTAGACTGCTCGATAATGCGTTCAGTATCCTTCACCTGGTGTTCAAAAGCTGGAAGCGTCAGCTTTGTCAGCAACGGATGATTGTACGAATGATTACCGATCACATGCCCCTCGCGCACCATCCGCTCGACGAGTCCTGGATAAGCCTTGGCACGAGAGCCAACGAGAAAGAAAGTGGCTCGGATATTGTGCTCCTTCAATATATCCAATACAAGCGGCGTAATGCGGTTATCCGGCGCGTCATCGAAGGTGAGCGCAACTTGTCGTTCTCCATGACGCTGCTTCGCATTCAATTTAAAGATATGTGGGTACTTCAACCGCAGTTCCGCAATCGTGAGATGCTGTTTCTTCATCTTATGCATGCTGGAGCGGGATGATTGTGAAGCTTGCGCCGCAGATTGCGACGGGGTTGATTTCTGCCACTTGTGCTGGCGTTCATTCGAAGAGGAAGAACGCTGTTTCTGCTGGTCAGATTCTGACTCTGCCTGCTGCGACTCCAGTCTCTTCTGACTTTTCTGGTTATCACGCTCTTTATGCTCAGCTGATATGGTGAATTTAGGCATCTCAAGATGATCCGATGAAGCTGCATTCTCTTGCTTCTCCTTAGCATGTGGGGAATGCATGTTCACAGAGTCTGCCTTGAAGATACGTGGTACTGGATGAGTGCGATCTTGTCTCCACAGACTGTCTGCTGATGAATGGATCGATTCCGACTGATTTGGCTTGCTTGGTGGAAGATTGGGTATGGGAGGCGTTGCTTCCTGCGAACGATGGAAGCAGCCAGTAATACAGAGCAAACAAAGGGATAGTACAGATAAGCAGATTCGACAATGTTGCATAGCGCCATTCCCCCATTCCATAAACAGTTCAATGTTCTTGTTATGTCCTTGGGGTGGTAGAAATATGCCCTTCCACTTACCTAGTACGGTAGGGAAATAATCTCATCGACTATAATTGTTAGGATGTTCACTTGTAACTTCTTGCTAATATTCTGAAAATTTGCGAAACCATTGTCACAATTCATACGCTAATGTGACATGGGTCACAGTGGGATGTCAACCAGAACATGCATAGTAGAAGTGTAAAGGTGAGAAAAGCTTATGCATAGGCCATATAGGCAGCAATCCATAAGGTTGTGAATGTGGGCTTTTCTTACGAGCAGGAATCTGCACATCTCAATAAACGTGAGAAGGATGCAGACTGTCCTTACTCGTGAAAAAAGGAGCATACTTGTGTATACGATTCTTTCCAACGAACGCATCTCTGAAGGCATTTACCTCATGACGGTGGAGGGTCAATTTCAAGCAAGCATGGGTCAATTCTTTATGCTGCGAGCCTGGAATACGGCACCTATTCTGTCTCGTCCAATTAGCATCTGCAATTTGGAGAAGGATAGCATCCAGTTCCTGTACAAGATTGCAGGAGAGGGTACGCTTTTAATTGCACAGCTGCGTGATGGAGACCGTATCCAGCTAGAGGGGCCATTCGGCAATGGCTTCCCGCAAGTGGAGGGACGAACTGCACTTATCGGAGGCGGTATTGGCATTGCACCCTTATTATATACGGCGAAGCAGTTGGATAAACCGGATATCTATCTTGGCTTTCGAGGGCAGTCCTATTTAACGGAAGCATACGAACCTTACGCGAATGAGTTGGTTGTCCGTGTAAACGGCAACTTCCTAGATGACGTGGACTTAAGTAAATACGATAATGTGCTGGTGTGTGGTCCATTGGGAATGATGAAGGCAGTTGCCTTGCAAGCAGAAGGCTTGGATACGAAGGTGTATGTATCTTTTGAAAAACGTATGGCCTGCGGAATCGGGGCTTGTTATGTATGCTCAGTAAAGAATAAAAACGGCAACCGCAAAGTATGTGCGGATGGACCTGTATTTTTGGCGGAGGAGGTGGAATGGCATGCGGAACTTAGCTTGTAATGTAGCCGGCATTCCGTTCAACAATCCGATCGTGATGGCATCGGGAACGTTTGGCTTTGGGCAAGAATATGCCAAATTATATGATATTAACAAGCTGGGGGGCATCTCCTGCAAAGGACTCACCCTACATCCACGTCTAGGGAATAACGGAACTCGGGTGTGGGAGACACCGGGCGGCATGATGAATAGTGTTGGGCTTGAGAATCCTGGTATCGATGCATTTTTGGAAGAGGAAATGGAATTCTGGGAAACGATTGAGCCCGTGAAAATTGCCAATCTTGGCGGCAGTAATATAGAAGAATACGTCCTCGGGGCCTTGAAGATAACGAAGGATGCAGAAGAGCGGCGCAAAGCACGTGTTCGGGCTGTAGATATGATTGAGTTGAACATTTCATGCCCGAATGTGAAGGAAGGCGGTATTGCCTTTGGTGTGAAAACAGACGTTGCGCGTGAGGTTATTCGCGAAGTACGGCAAGTCACTTCACTGCCGCTTGCTGTGAAACTATCGCCGAATGCTGAGAATATTGTAGAAATGGCAGTGATGTGTGAAGACGAGGGAGCGGATTGTGTCTCTTTAGTAAATACGTTCTCGGGAATGAAGATTGACATTTATCAGCGGCGCAGTGTTTTTTCCAATACGTACGCGGGCTTGTCTGGGCCGGCTATTAAGCCAATAGCGCTGCGCATGGTTCATCAGGTGTCCCAGCATGTATCCATCCCCGTCATGGGCATGGGCGGCATCGCCTCCGCTTCGGATATTATTGAATTTATTATGGCCGGGGCTGAGGTGGTTCAAGTAGGCACATACAACTTCATGAACTTGCGTGCTGGCGAAGAGTTGCTTGCTGGTCTTCTAAGCTTCATGGAAATGGAGAACATTCAAAGTCTGGATGAGATTCGCGGCATTATTAAGTAAGGCCTTCTGGACAAATGTATTTCATTAAAGGGGGGCTCTGAATACATGCAGGAGCAACGACCGGGTGCAGACATAACCATTCAATATCGCAAAATTGGGCGAGACTACCTGTTCATCATTGCCGGGGGAGACGAGCATATTGGGGCGGTATCTACCGCATATAGGGATCCGAGTACGGATGAGCACGAATGGGTTGTGCAGACGAATAGAGTTCCTGGGCATAAAGAATATGTACTGACAGAGCCAATGGCTAAGCAAGCGGCGAGTCAGCTTCAGGCTACGGTTACCGTATGTGCAGGGATACATTATGATAATCTAAGTTCGGCACATATTGATGCAGTTGTTGATCATGCGTGGTCACAATTTTTGCTTATGCTGTCCACCTTTGATTAAATCACAATGGTTAGAATACGGAGAAGAAGATTGGGCAATCCTGATCTTCTTCTTTTTTATGGCTACCTACGAGTCATTATGTAAAGAAAGTATGAATGGAATGAAGATTTCTTTAAGCAGCGAGAGGAGTATACAATTTTCCACATTTCCGTATACAATAGAGATATGATTTTTTTGTTTTTTTGAAACAACTTCAGAACTGATTCGTATGAATGTGTAATGAAACATAATATTGAGCTGATGGGTATTTTGTTTCAATGGTTATGCACACAAAGGAGGAAACAATACAATGTCCGTATTTAAACGTTTGCGTGATTTAACGATGTCTAATATTTATGCCTTGATCGAGAAGGCGGAAGATCCAATTAAGATGACAGATCAATACTTACGTGACATGCAAGAGGATTTGGAAGAAGCAGAACGTGCAGTAGCCCAGCAGATCGCGATCGAGAAGCGCTTCAAGCAGTCCTATGAAGAGCAAGAAGCACTTGTGAACAAGCGTGCTGAGCAAGCAGCAATTGCAGTACAGGCCGACAATATTGAATTGGCACGCCGCGCTCTGGAAGAGAAGAAGGCAGCAGAAGCGAAAATGAACGAGTACAAAGCGAGCTATGATCAGAACAAAGCTTCAGCAGACGCTCTTCGCGCGAAGCTGGAAGAAATGCGCAAGCAATACACAGATATGAAGAACAAACGCGAAACGCTGGTTGCTCGTTTCAATGCTGCGAAGGCTCAAACGGAAATTAACAAAGCGATGGCGGGATTCAGCTCCGATACTGCGATGTCAGGCTTGAAGCGTATGGAAGACAAAATGCTTCAAATGGAAGCTCAAGCAGAAGCAAGCAACGAAATCCGTGGAGCGGGAGGCAAATCGCTCGATGATGAGTTCGCAAGCTTGACGAAGGATAAAGGTGTCGAGGATGAATTGGCAGCTCTGATGAAGAAGTACGACAAATCTGCCGAATAATCGGATACAGAAGACGCTTGTTATCTGTGTTACAAGCGTCTTTCTTTATTCTTGTACAGGTATATGGGTTCGTTAATGAAATAAAATGAAGAGAACACACTTTTACACGAGATTGCCGAATCTGGACACACTGCTGTGTAAGCAGGCTTTCGTCCAAAGGGCAATGGGGGAGGATTCGAATTGAGTTTCGGATTGGAAAACTGGTCAGTTCTGCTGGAGAATGTGCCGCGTATTGCGGTGTGGACAGCGATAGGAGCGGTGCTCTTATTCATTCTCATGATTGTAGACTCCTTGTTTACAGGCTATAAGGATGTCCATGAAATGAGACAAGGCAATGTAGCGGTAACGACTCGCTTTATTATGAAGCTGTTCTCGCAAGGCTATATTCTATCTAGTTCTATTCGTGTCGCTTACAGCTTAGGCGAGGCATTGTTGATGTCTCTCTTCTCATTTGTCATATTGCTTATTCTAGAATTGCTAATCCGCTTGTTGTTCCGTACTGTATTCAACATGAACTTGGAAGAGGGAACGAAGCAAGGCAATATGTCGTATGCACTCGTGGCTGGTTCGCTGCATGTGGTTGGCGCGTTAATTATTGCAGCCTGCATATAACAAGGGTTCAACAGGAAGGAGGCAGAACTAATGAGCTTATGGAAACGCATTAAAAATATTATGGCGAAGCCGGAAGCACCTCAACCAGAGAAAACGCCCTCTACGCTTGGCCCCGGGGATATTTGTGAAATCTCACTCGTCAGTTATGAAATTATTGGCCGTACAGATTGGCGTATGCGCAATTCTGCATGGCTGACACTGAGAGACGGATCACACATCAAATATTTATTCGTGGAGCAAAGAGAGCAAGCCTATTATAGTCTGTACGATTCTATTGACGGACGTCTGGATGATGTAGAGGAAGTTCCTACAGAAATTGAACTGGATGGTAAGTGGTATTACATGGAAGACCAATATAACGGCAGAGTCGTGTGTACAGGACAAACGCCATTTGGCGTATCTGGGGAGCAGTACGTGTGGCATTATCAAGCCGATGATCGTAAGCTGCTTCGCATTGAATGGCAGGATGGACGATTCCAGTTGTATGAAGGAGATTCCGTCATATCCGCCGACGTACGTATTCTGCGCGGTTCTTAAGAGGCGCCTATGCGAAAATTCGGATTGGATTCAATCAAATGGCTTGTCATTTTCAGCTTACTGATTCCGTTGCTAACGGCTTGTGGACAGTATGATGTTGCGGAAACGTATCCGCTGGAGTCTGTTAGTCGTGATGGTAAGAGCACTTCCTATATTTATCGCGCTGAGAATACGACCGTGCCTGAAGCGGCCAAGGAGATTGCTGATAAACGCAAGCCGAAGCAGACTTCTGAACAGAGTGACGAGCGAATGTTCCTCGTCTATGATAATGAGCTCATTCAGGTGCAGCGCGACAAGGACAAACCAGAAGATTCGATTATTGAAGTGGCTTCACAGGAATACGTAAGGCAGAATTATGATCGAAGCTTCTTGGAGATGTACCTGCAATACAAGCTTCTCGATACACTATTCGATTCATTAAGCGGGTATGGGAAGTACCGGGGTTATAATGAGCGTCGTACATACGAGCCGACGAAATCATACCAAAAGCCTACGGTGGAGGATAAGAAGAAGGCTCCTCCAATGACAGTAGATCGCAAGGGTTCCATCTTCCGCAGAGGTTCCACAACGGATACTTCTAAGAATACGGGGGGCGGGTTCTTCTCAAGGCAGCCGAAGGATAATAGCAATCGCGGCTCCATATCACGAGGGGGTAGTGGGGGAAGTTATAATCCACCGAAAGTAAAAAAATCGAAACCGCCGAAGACTCGTTCCGGTTCGGGAAGTATATTCCGCCGAAAGCGATAGCAGAAGGCAAATAAGAACCGCTCCTCTAGGATAGAAGAGCGGTTCTTATTTGATACTATTTCATTACAGTTGGTACACAATGGATTTTCCATCCAATCCTCCTGATATTCTTCCATGGGGAAATAGAAGAGATTACTCTTCCTCGTCCTGCCGCCGCTCAATAGCTTCAGACATCGTCTTATCTGTCAGGTGTGCATAGATTTCCGTTGTCTCTGTCGAAGCGTGGCCAAGCTGTTCCTTTGTTTTGTAGATGTCATTTTGCAAATAATAATCTGTGGCGAATGAGTGCCGAAGCTTATGTACAGTTAGAGCAGGCTTGCCGTATCTCTTTGCATATTTAATAATCATCTGCTGAATAGCACGCTTCGTCATGCGGTTTCCTTCCTTCTCGCCATTCTTGATCGCGAGGAAGAAGGCTTTTTCCTTTTTAGGCGCTGCATACCGAGTTGATCTAGCCTCCAAGTATTCGGCCAAGTCCTGTCTTGCGCTGTCACGGTAATAAACCGGAGTCTTGAACGTCTCATCATTATGACCCTTGCGGTATACATAGACGAGCTTGTTGTTCATATCGACATCATCCATGTTGAGATTCACAACTTCGCTAACCCGCAACCCGGAATTCAGGATTAGGCTGACAATGGCAGCGTCCCGAACCGCATTCTGCGCATGCGCATATGCAGCTTGTTTGTTATTGGCTACATCTTGGGCATAACCATCCCGCACATAATGAATGAACCCGTTAATTTCATTATCTTCAAGCAGCTTACCCTTCAGCTTAGAGGCGCTGTCTTTCGGTTTATGTACGCGTTTGATTTCGATCTTGGCCATTACATTGCGCTTCAATAATGGGTAGAAGTTCTCATCCTCCGCAATTTGACTTAAGTAATGGAATAAGGAGCGCAGGGATGACAGCTTGCGGGACACGGTCACACGAGCATTGGTTGTTTCTTTGTATGTCGTCAAATAAATGCGAAACGAAGTGATATGCTCCATGCGAAGCGATTCCAAATCTAATAAGGTAACATCCTTCTGATCATGCGCATCAGTTAATCGCTCGGATACGAGCCAGCCCAGAAATATTTCGTAGTCCCGTACATATTCCAACAAGGAGGATGGAGATAAATCGGGCATTTTATATTCAATAAATTGTTGCACGTACCAGGGCAGGGACGGCAGCTTGTGCTGAAGCACAGCACGGTCTCTCGTCTTCTGAATCGTCATATTGGGCAGAGACCTCCTTCCATACTACTTCTATTGTAATGAACGAGTGATCCCGCGTAAAGGAGTCAATGGTCAAATAGTTGTTCAAACCAATGGGGAGAGATGCTACAATGGTTAAAGTTGTGCATACAAGGAGATAAGAAGACATGAAACAGACTTACTCATTAAAGCAAAAATTGATTCAAATGCTACATATTTTATTGCCCATATTCGTTACGCAAGTGGCGATGCAGCTGATGACATTCTTTGATACGGTCATGTCAGGTAACTACCGAACTTCTGACTTAGCAGGTGTAGCGATCGCTACGAGTATTTGGGTGCCCGTATACACAGGGCTAAGCGGTATTTTCCTTGCGGTGACGCCAATTGTGGCGCAGCATATGGGAGCAGAACGCAAGCAGTTAATTGCTCCAAGTGTGACCCAGGCAGCATATTTAGCGGTCATCTTCGGAGCTGCTGTCATTGGGATTGGTATATTTGCGGTTGATCCGATTCTTACTATTATGAAGCTGGATGCGGATGTTCACCGGGTGGCAAGAGAATATTTGACTGCAATCGGATTCGGAGTCATTCCATCCTTCCTTTATACCGTAATGCGCGCCAGCATTGATGGACTTGGCTTAACTCGGGTTACGATGATCATTACCCTGCTGTCCTTCCCAATTAATGTGCTGTTGAATTACTTGTTTATTTTCGGGAAAATGGGACTTCCTCAGTTCGGTGGGGCAGGGGCTGGAATAGCAACGGCAATTACGTACTTCATTATTACATGCATTGCATTTGCATTTTTGCGTCGTAACGATCGCATGCGGGAAATGGGCATGTTTCGTTCTTGGAAGGGGATAT
The DNA here is from genome assembly GCF_023713665.1 of Paenibacillus sp. MER 180. Classification (NCBI taxonomy): domain Bacteria; kingdom Bacillati; phylum Bacillota; class Bacilli; order Caryophanales; family Paenibacillaceae; genus Paenibacillus; species Paenibacillus sp. MER 180. The sequence continues at coordinate 75,880 of NZ_JAMAVT010000006.1, forward strand.
CGCTTACCCATTGGAAAGAGATTCTTCGCATTGGGATGCCGATCGGATTATCGATTTTCTTTGAAGTAAGTATTTTCTCCATGGTAACTATATTCATGAGTGAATATGACACGGCAACAATTGCAGCACATCAATCGGCACTCAATTTTGCTTCATTATTATACATGCTTCCGATGAGCATCGCGATGTCATTAACGATTCTCGTTGGATTCGAGGTAGGCGCTAAGCGATTCAAGGATGCGAAGACCTATGCGAGACTTGGTATATTTACAGCGGTGGGCTTATCCTCGCTCTGTGCGGTATTTTTGTTCTTATTCCATAATGAAGTGGCAGGCATGTACACGAAGGAAGCGGGTGTGCGTGAGATTACATCGACGTTCCTGATGTACGCGATATTCTTCCAGCTGTCTGATGCAGTTGCGGCACCAGTGCAAGGAACGCTTCGCGGCTATAAAGATGTGAATGCCGTGTTCATGATCGCATTCGCCTCATATTGGATTATTGGTCTACCGTTAGGCTATGTACTGGCGAACTGGACGGATCTGCAAGCGTATGGCTATTGGATTGGACTGATTAGCGGTCTAGCAGCAGGAGCTGTTGCGCTGTTCACACGGCTTGCAATTGTAGAGCGGAGAGTACTGAAGAACGTACAAACAATTAGTTAATGACTTAATAAAAATTGCATTTAATAAAACTCATTTCAGTAAACTATTTGAAGAAACAAGAGGGCAACTGCTCTCTTGTTTTTGTTTGGTGTTGTTATAGTAAGAGCAGTTTCCGCATGCCGCATGAAGAAGCACTTATGAAATTCCTGTATTGTAGTTTGAAGGGTACAACCAACAATTTGCTACCTGCAAATTTTTATATGAATTAATGATCAATACTTGTATACTTTTTTATAGCAATGTGATAAGGTAGAAACGATTATGTAAGAGGAGGTATCTATTTAAGGACATGTGGACTAACTAATTGGACTCGTTATGGAATTGGATAACAACGATCCAGCGCTCTGCCGCAATGGTGGAACGGTTAGAAAACACGTGTGCCTATTTACAGATACTCCTTATCGTAATAGTTCGGACAGTGGAAGCAGTGCAGGCTGAATTAGCTTGCTCCTGTTTTGTTTTGCCGCGACTTGTACCTATGCGTAAGCTACAGAGTGCTTATGGAGGGTATGCTATTTGTTTGCGTTAGGGTTTCTTTATCGCACAATCTAATCGTGACTCATCGGCAGAGGCCGGTGAGTTTTTTTGTTGCGCTTAGTTGCGCGGATAAAGGAGGTAAACGTATGACGTTGTTGTTAAGCTGTAGAAATTTAGCGAAAGCCTTTGGAGATTTACAGGTGCTACGAAATGTTCAGCTCGATATTGCCAAGGGGGATCGCATTGGACTGGTCGGATGCAATGGTGCAGGCAAAACGACACTCGCCCAGTTACTATATGGAACAGTAAAGCCGGACACAGGTGTGATCACTTGTTTCGGAGATTCGATTGATATTGGATATTTAAAGCAATCGACTTCGTATTCAGTTCAAATGTTCAGTGAGATGTCGGAGTGCATGCTGGAGAAGGATGGGGCTTCCTCATTCATGACTGCAACAAGCATGATGGGCGTAAGACAGGTGCAGTCGTGGGAAATGGAGAGAGCTCGTCATCTGAGCGGAGGGGAGCGTACGAAGTTGGCGCTAGCTCATATCTGGTCAACTCGCCCTCATTTATTACTTTTAGATGAGCCTACGAACCATCTAGACTTGGATGGTGTGGAATGGTTGATTCGAGAACTGAATTCATACGATGGTTCGATGCTTGTCATCTCGCATGATCGATATTTTCTTGATCGGACGGTTCAGCGCACTATTGAGCTAGAGGATGGGGTTGCTCATGAATACATGGGGAACTACAGCGCGTATCGCGATGAAAAAGCTCGAAGATATCAGAATCAGCTGCATCAATATGAGACGGAGCAAAAGTATAAAGCAAAAATAGAAGCGGAAATCCACCGCTTGGAACAGTGGTCTTCCAAGGCGCATCGAGAAGCAGGTAAAGTTGGCAAAATGGCAGAGATGCGTACTGGCATCAAGGAGTTCTATCGTACCAAGGCCAAGAAAATGGATCGACAGGTGAAATCGAGGATAAAAAGGCTTCGTCGAATTGAATGTGAAGGAATTCAGAAGCCGCGAAAGGAGCAGCAGATTTATTTTGAATTTGATCATCCCGACAAACGGGGGAGACGAATGTTGGAAGCCAATCGGATTCATAAATCTGCAGGGAATAAGCTGCTGTTCCAGGATAGTTCATTTACCGTTCAGCGTGGAGATAGAATCGGACTTCTAGGGCCAAATGGGTGCGGCAAATCAACACTTATCCGGATGTTAGTAGGGCAGCTTCAACCTGATCGTGGAGAGATCTGGCTAAGTCCAAGCATTAAGCCCGCCTACTTATCTCAGGAGCTGGACGATCTGGATGCGGAGCAATGCGCATTGGAATGGTACGGGTACGACTCTGGTAGTCTTGCCGAAGTACGCACAGTACTCGCTCAGATGGGGATTGAGGCAGAAATGTTGATGAAGCCGATGAAGCAGCTGAGCCTAGGAGAACGGATGCGTCTCAAAATCGCGAACTTGATCGTCAATCGTTCAGACGTTCTTGTTTTGGACGAACCAACGAACCATTTGGATTTACAGAGCAGGACGCAACTGGAGGAAACGTTAACCTCGTATTCTGGAACGATGCTGATCGCTTCCCATGATCGGTATTTTCTCGAACGAGTATGTCAAAAATGGCTGGTTTTTCATGACGGCAAAGTGACACTGTCACAACGCTCATTAAGTCAGGCAGTGCAAGTTGGCGATGATGGACAAGGTTCGGATCAGATGGCCTCCTCAGATGAGGTGTATGATCGGTTAATGGTAGAACATAAGTTATCCCACATTTTAGCCGAGCTATCACTGTGTAAACCAGGAGATAAGAAGTATACGGTACTAGATGAGGAATACCAGTTGTGGCTCCACAGAAAGAAGCATTTGGATCAATCTAGGCATAAATAGCTGAATTTAGCGAATCATAGGAGTACATTCGTGCATGAGAGGGTGCCCAACAACATGAGAATGAAAAGGTATGTACGGTATGTACTCCTACCAATATTTATGGCTATTTTGATGTTCATGTCCGGTTTCCAAAGCGGAAGTAATATGCGATTGGATGTGCCTGAAAATGAATTAGACTCTGTGATCCACGCCTTACAAAAAGGCGGATATATTTTGTATGTGAGGCATGGCGAAGCTACGGTTGGGCAGGATCAACCGGCCGTGGATTTTCATGATTGCTCGACGCAGCGCAATCTGAGTGATACCGGAAGAGAGCAGGCTAGAATGCTTGGGGAGTCTATGCGCAAACTCAATATTCCTGTTCAATATCCAGTTGTTGCGAGTCCATATTGCCGAACCCGAGAATCGGCAGAACTTGCCTTTGGTTCAGGCAATGTGGCTGTCGATCCTTCTTTGGCGGCTATCGCTAAGCTTAGCGATAGCACAATTTCAGCTGCAGAGAAACAAAGCATTGTGACGCAGGTAGAGAAAATGTTCGAGGTAGTACCCCTGTCTGGAACGAACAAAGTAATCATCGGTCACGCTTTTCCTGCCGGTGTTGCTGTCGGTGAGATCCCTTATATGGGGACTGTTGTGATTAAGCCCAAAGGGCCGGAGAATGGGTATGAGATTGTCCAAAAAATCAGTCTTCAAGATTTCATGAGATAGGATTCCGAACAAGCAAAAGTTCCTTCATTTCGGAGTAAGGCGGTCCGCCCTCCGTTTTACCGCATTACAGGATGATTGTAGAACGACACAAACATTGGTTCAAGACATCTTTACTAAATGGGTGGAAATCCAAGGTCAAGGACTAATGTTTGTGTCGTAGATTTTCAACTACAAACACTCCTCAGATTCTACTTGATCAGAACCGCAGCCTGCCACGACCACCAAAAAGATGCTGCCAGCCATCCTACCTAGATAATGGAACAGCCATAAACCTTGTCAAAGGTAAATGATTGTGTTATTTTATATGTGTAACCGGTTTCATATTTAGAGGTGAGTAACAACGATGGCAACGATTAGAGACGTAGCGAAACATGCGGGCGTATCCGCAGCAACCGTATCGCGGGTAATCAACGACACTGGATATGTGCATGATGATACCCGTAGGAAGATTGAAAGCGCAATCAAAGAACTTCACTATACGCCGAATGAAGTAGCTAGATCCTTATACAAGCGAAAATCCAGACTGATCGGTTTCCTACTCCCTGATATCACCAACCCTTTTTTTCCTGAGTTGGCGCGTGGGGTAGAAGATAAGATGCAGGAGAATGATTTTCGAATCATTTTTGGCAATAGCGATGAAAATATACAAAAAGAAAAAGAATATATCCAGACCTTCGTACAAAATAATGTGGTTGGCGTGATTGCATCCACGAATCATCCGGATGCAGATATTTATCGGAAGCTGAAGATTCCGGTAGTATTTCTCGACCGTACGGTGGACAATCGCCCGTCGGTATATGCGGACGGACATGAAGGCGGTAAGATAGCTGCCCATGAAATGATTGCCCGCGGCAGTCAGCGGATTACGGTCATGCAGGGGCCGGCTTCCATTCGGCCGGCACAGGATCGTTATCAGGGCGCAATTGATGTGTTGAACAGTCATGGGATGGATTACAACGTAATCCGGACAACATCATTTTCGTTCACGGAAGCAGGAAAATGGGCGAAGGAATTGTTCGAGCGTTATCCGGACACGGATGGCATCATTGCCAGCAACGACATTGTTGCTACGGCGGTGCTTCATGAAGCGCTTCGGCTTGGCAAGAATGTGCCGGATGACGTGCAAATCATCGGCTTTGACGATATTCCGCTCAGCAGTCTCTTAACACCAGCACTGACGACGATCAGGCAGCCCGCTTATGATATGGGCAGAGCCTCGGCAGACCTTTTAATACAATTATTAGAGAATGAAAATGTAGATCAGAAAATCATACAAATGCCCGTGACATTTACAGAGCGGGAAACAATGAGGAAGGTGGGGCAACATGGCTAAAATTATTGTAGTAGGAAGCTCATCGATTGATTTAGTCGTTACATCATCCAAACGCCCGGGGGCCGGTGAAACAGTTCTCGGGGAAAGCTTCAAAACCGTTCCTGGAGGCAAAGGAGCGAATCAGGCCGTTGCCGCAGCGCGGCTCGGAGCCGACGTAACCATGATCGGGCGCGTAGGAGACGATGCATTCGCAGCGCAAATTTTGAACAACTTTAAGCAAAACAACGTTTGTGTCGACAATGTGGAACCGGTTCCACATATGGAAAGTGGAACAGCGCATATCATTTTGGCAGAAGGTGATAACAGTATTGTTGTTGTGAAAGCGGCCAATAATGAAGTTACCCCGGAATATATCGACCATACGAGGGAAGCTTTTGAAGGAGCGGATATGGTGATGATCCAGCAGGAGATTCCGGTGGAAACCGTTACTCATGTCAGCCGGATCTGCAAGAACCTTGGGATTCCGCTGCTGCTCAACCCAGCGCCAGCACGTCCGCTTGATGATGAAGTAATCGAAAACGCTGCTTATATTACACCAAATGAGCATGAAGCGGAAATCCTGTTTTCATCTCTAACTGTTTCTGAGGCGCTGCGCAAATATCCGAACAAGCTGTTTATTACCGAAGGCAGCAAAGGAGTGCGTTATTTCGACGGATCTAATGAAGTGCTCGTACCATCTTACAAAGTGGAAGTGGTAGATACGACAGGCGCGGGAGATACCTTTAACGCTGCTTTTGCGGTCGCACTGGCTGAAGGAACAGCGATTTACGATAGCGTCCGTTTTGCCAACCGTGCAGCTTCCTTGTCTGTAACGAAGTTTGGTGCGCAGGGCGGCATGCCATATCGTCAAGAAGTGGAGGCGCAGATGTAACATGAAAAAACAAGGCATCTTGAACAGTCATATTTCGAAAATTCTGGCCGATTTGGGCCATACAGATACAATCGTCGTCGCCGACGTCGGTCTTCCCATCCCGGAAGGGGTCAAGAAAATTGATTTGGCGCTAACGTTAGGTACACCAAGCTTTGAGGAAACGGTCAATGCCATTGCAGCCGATATGCAAATCGAAAAAGTGGTAATTGCGAAAGAAATCAAAGCGCAAAATCATGAAGCAAATGCTTATATTCAGCATAAATTCGGAGATTGTGAAATCGAGGATTGTCCTCACGAAGAATTCAAGGAACTGACTCGCAAGGCCAAAGCGGTGATTCGCACGGGCGAGGCTAAACCGTTCGCCAATATCATTTTACAAGCAGGTGTCTATTTCGGTTAGCAAGTGCTTTCAAAGCCAGTTTTGCTATGAAATCGATCAAAGGAGCAATGCTCGCAAAACTAAGCATTTGCTTCCGAGGCTAGTTTTGCTGAAGAAAAATCACAGGAGCCATGCTCCGCAAAACTAAGCATCTGCTTACGAAGTAAGTTTTGCTGCAAAGAACATCCAGAGAAGCAACGTTCGTAAAACTTTTAAGGAGGAGCCATTATGCAGATTCAAATGAAAGGAATCCACAAAGCCTTCGGCAGCAACCAGGTACTATCCGGCGTTGATTTTGACCTGCGCGAAGGCGAGGTTCACGCTCTCATGGGCGAAAACGGTGCGGGCAAGTCCACCCTAATGAACATTCTGACGGGCCTGCATGCAAGAGATAAAGGAACCATCCTGATCGACGGCAAGGAAACGTATTTTGCCAATCCGAAAGAAGCGGAGCGGCAAGGTATCGCTTTTATCCATCAGGAGCTAAATATATGGCCTGACATGACCGTGGTGGACAACCTGTTCATCGGGAAGGAGATGTCCTCGACTTGGGGACTTCTAAAATCCAAGGAAATGAAGGCGCTTGCAATTGAGCAATTCAAAAGACTCTCCGTTGACATTCCGTTGAATATAGAAGCAGGACAATGCTCAGTGGGACAACAACAAATGATTGAAATCGCCAAGGCACTGTTGACGGACACCAAGGTCATAATCATGGACGAACCGACCTCGGCGCTGACGGAAAGAGAAATTCAGACACTATTTGAAGTCATTCAGTCCTTGAAAAAAGAAGGAGTATCGATTGTTTACATTTCACACCGGATGGAGGAGATCTTCGAAATTTGCGACCGGATCACGGTTATGCGTGACGGCCGGACGGTAGACACCAAGCCAATTCCAGAAACCAATTTTGATGAAGTCGTAAAGAAAATGGTCGGCAGGGAGCTGACCGAACGCTACCCTGCTCGCAACCCTTCACCAGGTGAGATTGTCCTGGAGGTAGAGCATGCAACTCGCAAAGGATCGTTTGAAGATGTAAGCTTCAGCGTCCATCAAGGTGAAATCGTTGGTTTCTCTGGCCTGATGGGTTCTGGACGCACCGAAATCATGAGAGCACTGTTCGGATTGGATCGGCTGGATCAAGGCGAGGTCCGTATGTTCGGCAAGAAGGTCGAGATCAGAAAGCCAGTTGACGCCGTTAATCATGGAATCGGTTTCATTACGGAAGACCGAAAAGACGAAGGATTGGTTCTGGACTTTTCCGTTCGGGATAACATGGTGCTTCCAAGCATTAGCGGGTTTACAAAGAAAGGAATCATCTCAACGCAAAGTGAAAAGTTATTCGTGGACGCCTTGATTAAGCGATTGCAAATCAAAACGCATTCAGCAGAAACCGCAGCAGGCAACTTGTCCGGTGGTAATCAGCAGAAGGTGGTTATCGCCAAGTGGATAGGCATCGGACCGAAGCTGTTAATCCTCGATGAACCAACCCGGGGCGTAGACGTTGGCGCTAAGCGCGAAATCTACCAGCTCATGAACGAACTGACAGGCCATGGCGTTGCGATCATTATGGTATCTTCCGAATTGCCTGAAGTGCTCGGCATGAGCGACCGCATCGTTGTAGTTCACGAAGGACGAATCACAGGAGAATTAAATAAAGCAGAAGCGACACAGGAAAAAATAATGACGCTGGCGACAGGGGGAAAGTGATATGACAACCATCAATGATGCAAAAACAAGCAAAGGCTTTCAACTATCGCAAATGACGCAAAAGCTCGGACCGCTCCTTGGTCTATTCATACTGATTGTCATCGTGTCCGTTCTTAACCCAAGTTTTTTGGAACCGCTTAACATTTTGAACTTGCTGCGGCAGGTATCCATCAACGCATTGATTGCGTTTGGCATGACCTTTGTCATTCTTACGGGCGGGATCGACTTGTCCGTCGGCTCAACACTAGCATTATCAAGTGCGTTTGTAGCCAATATGCTCGTAGCGGGCTATGATCCGATTCTGTCTATCCTCGCTGGCTGTTTGCTTGGTGGTGTGATGGGCATGATTAACGGTCTTCTGGTTACACAGGGTAAAATGGCTCCGTTTATCGCGACACTTGCAACAATGACCATTTTTAGAGGACTGACGCTTGTTTATACAGATGGTAATCCGATTACCGGGCTTGGTGACAGCATGACATTCCAATTGTTCGGTCGCGGTTATCAGTTCGGCATTCCGGTTCCAGCAATCACGATGATTATTGCCTTCGCAGTACTGTGGGTGATTTTGCACAAAACGGCTTTCGGACGCAAAACCTATGCAATCGGGGGTAACGAGAAAGCGGCTATCGTATCCGGTATTAAAGTGTCACGCGTTAAAATCATGATTTATTCCTTAGCAGGTATGCTCTCCGCTTTGGCCGGGGCTATCTTGACTTCGCGTTTGAACTCGGCGCAGCCGACTGCAGGTACATCTTATGAACTTGACGCAATCGCTGCGGTTGTATTGGGCGGTACAAGCCTTTCCGGAGGCCGGGGACGAATTGTCGGTACGCTGATTGGTGCGCTCATTATCGGTACTCTGAACAACGGACTTAACCTGCTCGGCGTATCTTCCTTCTATCAAATGGTGGTCAAAGGTATCGTTATTCTGATTGCGGTACTCATTGACCGGAAGAAATCTGCATAAGCGAGAGGAGAGAATCACATGAAAAAGCTAACGATAATACTGTCAGCGTTACTGCTCATTTTAACTACCGGCTGTTCTCTGGAGCCTCCAAGCTGGGCGAAGCCAAAAACGGGTGGGGACTTAAAGGATATGAAAATCGGTTTGTCCGTCTCTACATTGAATAACCCGTTCTTTGTTTCCTTGAAAGATGGCGTTGTTGCCGAAGCTAAAAAACACGGCATAGAAACAATTGTCGTCGACGCGCAAAACGATTCGGCCAAACAAAGCAATGACGTTGATGACCTGATGCAAAAAGGCGTTAATGTTCTGCTGATTAACCCTACCGATTCCGCAGCCATCTCGACCGCCGTACAATCGGCGAACAGTCTTGGTATTCCTGTCATTACGCTCGACCGCTCGGCGGATCACGGCAACGTTGAAGCACTGGTTGCTTCAGATAATGTCAAGGGAGGCCGCATGGCGGCTGAATTTATTGAGAACCTCGTCGGCAAAAATGCGAAAGTCATTGAGCTTGAAGGTGTAGCGGGCGCATCGGCGACCCGTGAACGCGGCAAAGGCTTCCACGAAGTGGCAGACCAGACTTTGAAAGTTATTGCGAAGCAAACGGCGGACTTTGACCGTACAAAAGGTCTTAACGTGATGGAAAACCTGCTTCAAGCAAACCCTGATGTACAAGCTGTATTCGCGCACAATGACGAAATGGCGCTCGGTGCGATTGAAGCCATTAAAAGCACCGGCAAAAATATTCCGGTTATCGGATTTGACGGCAATGACGATGCATTAAAATCGATTCAGGAAGGCAAGCTGACAGCAACCGTAGCACAGCAGCCTGACCTGATCGGACAGCTTGCGGTGCAAGCCGCATATGATGTGTTGCAGGGCAAGACAGTGGAAAAAACCATTCCTGCGCCGCTGAAGCTGGTGACTAAGGAATAAGTTGTGACATAAGCGTGGACGATTATCCGTTTAAGAAGCTTCTTTGATAGCAAACAGGCTCATGTTTGGGCCTGCTGCTGTTAAGGGAGCTTTTTTTGTTAAGCTCTAATCATGATGCTGGGTGAACTATGACCCGAGAGATGGACACTTTAAAAAAAGTGCCTCTCTCGGGTTCTTTACGTTTATAATTTAATTTATTTATTGAGAATGGAGTATGAGCATGCGATATAGCGAGCTACAAATCAAAAAACTTGAGGGAAATCCACACGTATTGCGTGTATCAGAGTCGAATATATCCTTCACTCCTGCCTTTAAACTTGCTGCAGTTAAAGCCTATAAAGCTGGAAAAACGCCAAAGGAGATATTCATTGAGGCTGGCTTAAGGTAAGCGTTATCGGTTATTATCGGTGGCTTTCAGCCGAAGATACCCGTCAACAAAAAGAGGAGGCCGATGAGCGCGATCAGTTGCTCATTAAGACCCAAGTACAACCATGGGCAGTAATGGGGATATCTCTCTTGTGTAAAAGACGGTTCTACGAATGAGATCTTACCAAAAACGTGTAAGTGAAAATTGATTTAGACAATCCATGTCTCGAAGAGGAAATTGTTATGATAACGCACCAATGGAATCATTTTTCGGTCATATGAAAGACGAATTAGAGTACAAAGATTGTACAAGTATTGACGAACTTCGGAATCGCACTAACGAGTATATTCACTTTTACAATACCGAGTGATATCAATGGACATTAAAGAAGATGACTCCTAACGAATATAGGAATCATCTTCTGGCAGCGTAGTGCTTTCTTTATCCTGTCCACATTAAGGGTTATAGTTCATCTAAAGTAAAAGGAGTTCGTTTTATTACATTCGAGATATGTTCACCCTAAAAAGGTTCATACAAAAACCACTATTAGCATTATGGCTTGGGGGTATATTCACTGACATTCATCGCATTGGCTTCGACAGAGATCCAATACGTAGCTCCAGGTGTCTTCAAGTATAGGTTTAAGGAGTCTTCTGTGTACGGGCCAGATGTGACTTTGAAGTTGCCTTCACGATCAATGGATACCGTTACATCTTCAATTTGATTTGGCTGCTTCCCGCCCGTCTGTACCATCATCGTCGTCTGTTGGCCAGCAAGAATGGTGAATTTGCCTTCTACCGTTAAGGTGCGATCAGGATGATAGGTAGCGATAAGCGTATAATCTTTGATCACTTCAGGCTTTTTGTAGACTTCTCGTTCAGGTAAAGGAGGCAGGAATTCAACAGGTGTCCGACTGGCTGGTCTTGCGCGCAATGCCTTCAGCTTCGGCTTCAGTTCGGTAAGCAATTGAACAGCTTCGCCACGAGTTATTGTGCGGTCTGGCTCAAAGCCATTGAGCGTTGAATCCGTCGTCCCTATCATATAATTCATACCAAGCACATACCAGATGGCATTGTAATTGACGTAATGGACGCCGTCAGCCGCAGCTATAATTTCTGCAACTTTTCCTCTCGTAATCGGCTTATCTCTAGCTGGAATGCTGGTCAATCCAAGCAGCGGGATGTTTCGCATCTCAGCAATCCGGTAGGCAGAATCAGCGGCATGCTTCTGTTTAGCTGGGGCGTAAGCCTCAATATGGATTTGATACTGTTGCAGGAACATCATCCAGAATTCAGCCTCTGTTACCGTGCTTGCAGGCTTACTTGCATTGAGTGGCGGATAAGTCTTCGTCTTTAAGCGAGGCAGTACCTTGACCTGAATTCGTTCAGAGGACAAATTCCCCACATGAGCGGTAATGTAATAATTGCCTGCTTTTATTCCCTTGAAGGTAGCAGGGGACACGGGCTTAAGACCTGCTGCGTTGCTGCTGACATAACGTACTTGGTCTGTCAACGGTTCCGTGACATTATCGTCATATCGTCCTGTCATCTTAATGGAGGTCTCTTCGCCTTCATTAATCAGAATCTCTTGCAGAGCTCCCGATATGCTTACTAATTGATGGCCCTTGCCAGTCTTGAAGGACCAGGATAGGCGCTGTGTCTCGGATGAGCTATCGGTACGGTATGCCAGATTGACGCGATATGTATGATAACCCTGTAATATGGACTTCGGATAAAGGAACAGGGTACGCCCGCTCGAGACTTCTGCATAAAAAGGAACGTTATTTCCCTTCTCGTCCAAGATGCTTGCTTCATGCCAATCCAGCTTGCCAGGGACTGACGCGGAAATAATATAGCCTGAATGCTCGACATTGAACTGATCCAATGGATTCGGCACTTCATTCCCGTAGAATCCTACTGGCACATTGGTCATCCCTTGATAAGGATAGACAAAGATACGGTTACTTTGCATGGAGGACTGGTATGTACCGCCTAGATTCACAACAGCTGTTCCATCAACAAGCGCGATCCCGATCTCGTTATAGGCAGAACCTAAAATAATGTCACGATGATAGGCGGTATCCAGCCATCCTTGCATGGCCATCGTGCTGCTCTTCTGTCCAAAATGCATGACTTCACCCGTTCGGTATGAAGTTCCATAATTCCAGCCGGCGGCTTTCATTCGTTCAAAAGGTCCAGTCCCCGTAAACCCTTCCAGTCCCATTTTTTCTTGATGGGCACTTAAGGTAACCTTCTTTCCTCGTTCGTGCAAATTATAATATTTTGCATGATTGATGGCTGCTTGCGTTATTTCTTTATTAAGCTTTACAGGCGGCAGGCCAACACTTAGGCGAACCTGATTCAGCATCTCAAGGGCATCTAATTGATCCTGCGTGTAAGCCGTTGAGTCAGCGCTTGCGGCTGCCTTATTAAGCAGCATAAAAATAAAGTAAAAGACTAGCGCAAGGAATAGTGCAAAAAGGCCAAGGCGCGCAAAGTTCATGCGGAATCGCCTATGGCTTAATTCGCTATTCCAATTTGTGATTGTAAACATGATGCATAATCGTCCCCTTGTAGAAATTTGTAGATCCTTGTAATAGTTCGACAGGACGATACCAGTTCCTTTTTATATAAGCCAAAATACCCATGTGAATAAAAAAACCTTGGAAAGATCTCCAAGACTCTTCATATGCTGCCTTCTCTTTTAACAACAACCCTATAGCTATGGTGCTATGGTATTGTAATGTAATGGTTGTCGCTTTTCTATGAATGGTTGAAAGGCTAGCTTAATCAAATGATGCGATCAGATTTATTTGCCTCTCAGATCCAAAACTACGTATAATATCAATTATACGCAGTTTTTTTGAGGCTATTTTGGAAGCATAATTTAGGGAGAAAATGCGTTATGGATCGCAAGCATTGTGCGGTGACAAGTTTCTATAAGGCATTGAATGAGCTCGAGCTGACGAATGTGAACCCAGCCATCGGTGTGAAGAAATCGAAGACAGAGATGAATCGTGCACCGGTATATATGAACCCGGAACAGCTGCGCGAGCTTCTCGTGCGAACAGAAGGGAAGTATCGAGAGCGCAATCTGGCAATTCTGATGTTGATGGGATATGGGGGTCTTCGGGCTGGTGAGCCATTCCTTTGCAACGATGCTGCTGCAGAGCGGGGCAGACATACGAACCGTACAGGAGATGCTCGGACATGCCTCCATTCAAACAACTACGGTCTACACTCACGTATCTGATAAGCAGAAAGAAGAAGCCGTCAATCGTCTGCAAACCTTCATCAATTGAAGCAGATATTTGCAGCAATGCAGCTGATGCGTTTACAATAAGAAGGAAAACGAATAACGAACCTGCCCTCACTACACACTATATGGTATCAGGGAATAGAGGAGGGGTTGAATGAATGCAATCAAGACGAAGCTGCAAGCGTTATTGCATAATAAGCGGCTTGTTCAGACGCTGAAAATAGCCTTTCCATTAGCAGTCATCATTTTCGTCTTTATTCAAGGAAAGAAGGAATTATCCAGATTTTCACTTCGGGAATCGCTCCATGCGATACGATTAATATCGAGTGAGTATTTTACGGGGCTCATAGTTCTAGGCGGACTAGCGGTTGCGACCATGTTTTTCTATGATCGCCTGCTGCTGCGTTCAATTAAAGCTCCTGTTACCATAGGGAAAACGTTTCGAGTATCCTGGATCGCGAATACCTTTAACGGGATTGTCGGCTTTGGTGGGATCGCAGGGGTAGGGATTCGAACCGTTTTGTATCGTCAATTTACAGGCGATGCCAGCAGGCTGCTGATTGCAATTGCATGGATGGCGCCTTCTATGATTAGTGGGTTGTCCCTATTGGGCATCCTAGTACTGCTGCATGTGTTCCCTGCGAGTGAACTGCTCGCCGCCAAGGGGTGGCTATGGGTTGTCCTAGTCGGGGTGGCTTTGTTCTTCCCCGTGTATTTACTCTTCTCACGTTGGAAGGGAAGAGCGAATGCGAACGCCAAACTGACATTCGGATATACGGTTGTGTCATTCATCGAATGGCTCGCTGCAGGATCAGTTGCATACGTTATCTTGCTTATGCTGAAAGCAGACGTCTCCTTCGCTGAAGTCATCGGTGTATTTACGGTTAGTGCCATTGCCGGCCTTATCAGTATGGTGCCCGGTGGATTCGGAACATTCGATATTACGTTCTTAATCGGCTTGCAAGCATTAGGAGTTGCAGACAGTACAGTATTTACAGCACTGCTGCTGTACCGTACCGTGTACTATTTCATCCCGTTTACACTTGGCTTAATCTTCGCAGCATTCGAGTTCGGCGAAGTTGCGGTGAAGAAGTTCGAGGATCACCCGACGTTAGGTTCATATATTGAATCTGGCAGCATCTTGTGGTTCGTACAGCGCTCGTTATGGAATTCGCTGTCTGCTTGGTCAGTCGTAATCTTGTTGTTTATGACTTCCATATTTTTATTTACATACACGTTCACTGAGCCATCATGGGAATCATCCATGTTCGTTCTTCCGTTATTCCATGGTCAAGTATTTCCAATTGTGAATGGTATCTTACTTGGTGCCAGCCTGTTGATCCTGCTGCAATTGAAGGGACTCTTCGAGCGCACAATTCGGGCATATGTGATGACCCTGGCAGCCTTAGCGATATGTACGCTGCTGACGTTTCTGCTAGGAACGACGATTCGCCATACGTTGTGGCTGTGCGGGATGCTGCTGTTCCTGTTCCTTATTCGCTCACAGTTCACTCGTTATCGATTCCCGTTAACGAAGAGTACGATATTCTTCACAACCTTATTCGGATCACTACTCATGGTTCTGTACATGATGCTGGGATACATGCTGGCAGAATTCCATGAGAAGGTTGCGGATGCAGCAACTTACACACTTAGCTATGGCCAATTTACAACAACGCTAGTTACTGGTCTGATAGTAGCGGCTATTATGTACGTGATTGGGGTACTTGTATTCGAGCGCCATCTGAAGAAGCCGCTAGGTAGAGATTGGCGTAGCGATGATCAAGTGCTTCTGACAGGCATTAATGGCTGGATGTATCAGAATGTTGCGGACAAGCGTGTCTTCTCAGTCAACAGCGGCAAAATTCGCTTTCCCTTCATTATTAAGGGACGGCGGGTAATTATGCTTGGCATGCCGCAGCTGGAGCGGATGAAAGCGAAAGAACATGATGCTCTTCATTCCCTGTACGAACATGCGGATCGCTTCGGTCTCGATATTGTGTTCTATCAAGCAGGCATAGATGGCATGCCACTGCTTCATGATTATGGTAATGACTTCTTCAAAGTAGGGGAAATTGCACGGTATGAATTCACCGAGCCGAGCATGGCATCGCCGGTGCACCGGTATGAGCTAAGCAGCTTCCCGTTGGAAGCTGAACATGTTCAGCAAGTCATAGACGCGGCCAGCAGCTGGGAGTCTGCGACACCAGGGTATATCGAGACGCTTCAACGATTGCTGACGGTATCGGATGACACGCTCCAACTCGTTCGCTTATTTAATGAAACGGATGGAGATCTCTTGCTTGGATACGTTGTGCTGAGAGTCGATGAGGCCTCTGGGACGGTAATGATCGGTGATATTCGTTCTTGTCGCGGCTTATGTCAACCCGAACAGGATGAAGTACTTCAGCAGCTACGTGATATCATCGTATGGATCGGACAGCATCATCATTGCAAGCAGCTTGTCAGCGGATTAATTCCATTGTCCCATGTTGAGTCGGATCGTTCCCCCTATTTATGGACAGAACGAACTGCTGTTGCGATCTTCCGGAGAATCCGTGAGATGTATCCAATGAATAACTATAGAAGAATATGGCTAGCATTATTCGATGTTACGTGGGAGCCGCAGTATATTGCTTTCCGCAAGCAGCGTCATATGAACTGGACGGTATGGCGAGTAACGCGTATTATTCGACGTTTGCAGCGATAGTGTGATTCATTTCATACGAAAATGATAAAATTTTGAAAGTTACAGAAAATACATGAAAAGGCTTGGAGGCTGCTCCAGGCCTTTTTTATTGTGAAAAACCGCTTACAGCTCTGCTTTTCGACCGTACTCGCGGGTGGGACACGCTCGATAGTTCTGTTACAATAGGGGTGTTTCAGAATAGGAACGGATTTCATCAAAGTCTTATCATCAGAAGGTGGTTCCTTATGCTAGGATTTGCAATTTTATTAGGCTTCAACATCGCAGGTGTGTGGCTGCACAATTTGCTTCATCTCCCGCTGCCCGGCAACGTGCTTGGCTTGGTGCTGTTCCTGATTGCACTTGGCATGAAGTGGGTGAAGCTGGAGTGGGTTGAACAATCCGCTCAATTCCTGCTTGATCATATGTTGTTGTTCTTCATCCCTTATGTAGTCGGTATTATGGCATTTATGCCTGTTTTGAGTGCACATTGGTTCAGCATTTCTGCTGGAATTATCGGCAGTACACTGGTCGTTCTCTGGATGACAGGCTTCGTTGCTTCGAAGATGGAGAAGAAACCGGATGAAGCTAATGAGATGCCGACAAGAAAGGAAGATGCAGCATGAACCTTTTATCATGGACACAACAGCCATTGTTCGGAATAGCTGCAACGATCGTTGTGTATGCATTATCCCGTGTACTGCATGTGCGTTTCAAATGGATGCATCCGATCCTCTTTTGCTCGACGGTGTTGATCGGTTTTCTCGTCATTGGCAATATCCCGCTCCAGGATTACAAAAATGGGGCAGATATTTTGGCACTTATTCTTGGGCCAGCGACAATCGCGCTCGGTGTTCCTATTTATAAATATCGTGAGCTAGTCAAAAAGCAATTTGCTGCAATCTGCTTGTCCATTACGTGCGGCTCTATCGTGGGAATTGTGAGTGTGGCGGCGATCATGATGAGTTTAGACGGGGCGAGGGAAGTTATGCTGAGCATGCTGCCGAAATCAGTCAGTTCTCCAATCGCAGTTGAAATTTCCAAGTCATTGGGTGCTATGCCTGAACTGTCTGCTGTATTTACCGTATTCACAGGGGTTGTTGGTGCATTGTTCGGTACAACCTTCCTGCGGATGACTGGTATTCGCGGCGAAGTGCCGCTTGGGATCGCAATGGGGACGGCTGCGCATGGATTCGGGACTGCGAAGAGCTTGGCGGACTCAGAGAAGCAGGGGACATTCAGTGGATTGGCAATGGGGTTAGCGGGCCTGATTACCTCCATTCTTTTCACACCGATTTATATGTTCCTTATGTAAGAGGTAAGAACCTGATCTATGGTCAGCATGGATTGGTTAATAAGATCAGGACGTTCTTCGCAATCTGCGGGGGGCGTTTTTTTGTATGATCTGTTATCTATGATGCAACGAATGAAGGGGAGCCCCCCTACTGTTGCGTCCCATATGTATCGTTATCCCTTCGGGGAAATGAAATGAAACATTTTTGGTTCTATCACGTTGATACTTATGTGGACTTATCTGAGCATACAATTCAGATGTATCACTTCACTAATTTCGTATAAAAGGTATGGAGGAAAGGAGTTATTCCTTGAAAGCAACAATATGGGCATGGGGGATCCTCTTGGGATTAAGTTTGCCGTCTCTCGCAGGTGCAGCAGGTACATACTCTGCCGAGAAGGTGTACACCGATCTGGAGAGCGGAGCGGTCTATTATAATGTTGAGCGAATTGATCTGGAGGCGCGTGAGGAGCGTGTCGTCGTTCAAATGGCTGATGGGCAATGGAAGAAATGGGATCCGAGCATTCGGAGCATGCGAGTAGAAAAGGGGCAGCAGCATCCTCTGCTCAAGACCAATTATGCAGATAATATTGAAGGCGGGATGCAGTATACGTATGATCCTGAGGATCAGGAAGTTGTGAAGGGTAAAGTGTTTCGTTCCTCGCCAGACCGCAAATGGGGAATCCATGAGCGGCTATATTTTGTACCGACTGCAGAAGGGTACATGACCACGGTTCATAGCTATATACTGCGCAACAATCAAACAGGGCATACGAAGGAATGGCTTCGAACTAGCTATTCGACAGGGGCTGTCTGGCTCTCAGACAATCGCATCATATACAGCCGGTTGAATGGAGAAAAATCGAATCAAGAGGAGATTGTGATCTTCGACCCTGCAACAAGTCAATTGGAACGAATCGTATTCGGCAATCTTAGAGGCGTTGATCCTGAGAAGGGATACGTGGTATATACATTGAATAAGCCGGATCGTCCTCTATATGTGTTGGACTTGAAGAAGCGGATATCCAAGCCGTTGAAGGATTGGGCTGCTGCAGAGGCATATTTGCCGAAGATGGACAATGCCAAGGATGCTACCGCAGATTTGCCGACGGACTTCGATCTGGATGCATTGCCCGAGGAAAAAATAACGATGAAGATCCAGCGCGATTACGAGGTTAAGGTTGATAAGGCATCAATTCGCGTGCCGATCGTATTTGAAGAAAAAGGGTATATTCGTATCCCTGTTAAACCGCTCGCGGATGCATGCGGCTGGCAGCTTATCAAGCTAGAGAAGCTGAAAAAGCAGAATGGCGCTCATCGATTTAAGCTTGTGAATGGCAGCCGAACCATGGAGCTGAATGCGGAGAATAGTGTGTTGGAGGAAGGAACACTCTATGTTACACCTGATCAGATTAAGCAGCTTGGATACAAGTCAGTTCATGTGACTTACAATCCAGAACGCTAATCCATACTCATAACGATAAGGTATTGGTTTCGATAGGGCATGCATCTGCATGCCCTATTTTTATTCGTCCATAATAGGCGCTGCACCCGATCCACAATACCATCATGCTGTGTTCCAAATGCTATCTTACAGTGGTATATGTGATGGTCGCAAACATGCCTCCTGCTGGATTGGTAAATGATTCAATCCGTCTCCTTCGGAAGGTGATGTGCTTGTTCTTGGTTCGTATTTGGTAAGTGGACAATAAGTCGATAAGTATGGACTATAATCAAAACCATAAACCTGTACAGCAGGTATAATAGTTGCAACATCTTGAAAACGCTTCCTTCGCGATGGAGTTCGCATTTCACACATTTCACGTAACGAAAGGAGTCGAATTGATGATCAAGATGAAGAAATGGGCCAGCTTCATTGTTGCTGCCGTCATGTTTCTGTCCACCTTTCACACAGCCTTTGCCGAAGAAAATGAGCTCAAGGAGCCAGATGGAATGAGGAATGTAGCGAGCGGAATATCTTATTCTTATTCTCAGCCCCCTCATGAAAATTACCCAGATGATGGATCGAAGTTGACAGATGGCAAATATGGAGACGTTAATGACTTCATGGATGGGAACTGGACGGGGTTGTTGAAAGGGAAGACAAGAGAAATCACATTTGACTTAGGAGAGAGCAAGTCGATCGGCCGAATTAAATCACACTTTCTCTATAACAACAGCGTAGGCATTTATACACCGACCATATTGTCTTACTATGCATCCGAGGATGGCCAGAATTGGGCTCCAGTGAAGTACATGAATTCTCCAGCCTCGCTATGGTCTGATATTCCAACAGCTGGCTATGAATATGTATGGGATGCTGCAACAGATCGAGTTCCTCATCCTTCCAGTCAAGCGAAGAAGATCTATGCGCGCTATGTGAAGATCGCGGTCACCACACAAATCTGGGTGTTCATGGATGAGGTAGAGATCTGGGGTGTTGACGGCAAGACGTCTGATGCATATGCACTTCGTCCAGTGACACCATCGTATTTGAAGCCGGGTAATGATACAGCAGGAATCCGCGATCTGTGGCTTATGTACAATGGAATGTACGATAACAATCGCGGCAATTGGACGAAGGAGAAGCTCATGCCGTATGTCAGCTACGTCGACAATAATGGTCAACCGACAGACTGGATGTATGACGGCACGCTCGTTCTAGGCCTTCGTACGCCGGATTACCAACGGGATTTTGGTTATTCAGCAAATCTTGAAGACTGGAAATGGTATTTGGATAAGACGTTTAAGCCGGGTGGAGACCTGAGCGCATTGAATGACACGGTTAAAGAAGTGGGAGAGAAGCTGAATGATCCGAACCATAAGATGAAGGTTGTTATCATGATCCCGAATCCGGGTGAGGGGATATCCAACTTTGGAGATATCGACGGAGATGGCATTTCTGAGAGCTTCGTACCGAGTGAGGTAGGGGAAGAGCAGTCCTTTGCGAATCGGCAGAAGGCTGTTGACTGGTACTTGGATCAAGTCAGAACAAGATGGATTAAGGGTCGTTATGACAGCTTGGAGATCTCCGGTATGTACTGGCTGGACGAAGGGGTATCAAACGGTAAGACGTCCGATGAGAAGTTGATTAAGCATATTGGAGAGATTGTGCACAAGCGCGGACAGAAGTTGTTTTGGATTCCTTATTTCGGTGCGAATAAGAACTATGCGGCTCGGGCTCTGGGATTCGATGCAGCAGCGCTTCAGCCGAACCACTTCTGGGACGGCAGCAATCCGGAACGCATTGAAGATACCGCTTATTTGGCGAAGCATCATGGTCTCGGTGTTGAGTTAGAGACAGACGAAGCAATGTTCGAGAATGAAGCTTCACGCGGCAATTATATTGATTACTTGAACGGTGGGGTCGATTATGGGTACATGACGGAAACGTTCAAGGCCTATTATCAAGGGGTTGATTCCTTGCTCACCAGTTCACGCAGCAGTGACCCTCGGATTCGTGAGCTATATGATTGGATGTACCAATTTGTGAAGGGGACGTATCAGAAGCAGCCTCGATAAACGATGAATGGGGAGCGCAGCGAAGCACGGAATAGACATAAGTCATCAAGAATGGGTGATCAACCCATGCTTACTCAATACACGATTTTATTGAAAAATCGACGAGAGGGGTTTTTATTGATGATTAAGTTGAAGAGAGTCGTGAGCTTCGTCGCAGCTTCCATCATGCTTCTGTCCACCTTCCAAGCTGCATTAGCGGTAGATATTGAACCTACAGTGGCCGCCGATGGAATGAGGAATTTGGCAAGCGGGATTTCGTATTCCTTCACCCATCAGCCACCTGATGAAAATTACCCAGACGATGGAACGAAGCTGACAGATGGAAAGTATGGAGATGCCAATGATTTTATGGACCCGAACTGGACCGCATTGTTAAAAGGAAAGACGCGTGAAATCATATTTGATTTGGGCGAAAGCAAATCGATTGGGAAGATTAAGTCTCACTTTCTCTACAATCAAGAAGTAGGCATCTATACACCAGAAATTGTCTCCTATTATGCCTCAGAAGACGGGATGAATTGGGCCCCTGTAAAATACATGAATTCCCCGGTACCGCTCTGGACCAATATTCCGACTGCAGCCTATGATTATGTGTGGGACGCAGCGGTAGATCGAGTTCCCCATCCATCCAGTCAAGCGAAGAAAATCTATGCCCGGTATGTGAAAATTGCCGTTACGACAGAGATTTGGGTGTTCATGGACGAAGTGGAGATATGGGGTGTAGATGGAAAAACAGCGGATGCATATGCGCTTCGCCCAGTCACATCTTCTTATTTGAAGCCGGGAAATGATACGGCAGGCATTCACGATCTGTGGCTCATGTACAACAGTATGTATAGTAACGATCGCGGCAATTGGACAAAGGAGAAGCTCATGCCGTACGTCAGTTATGTTGACAACAACGGAGAGCCGCAGGACTGGATGTATGATGGAACGCTTTTATTAGGCATTCGTACGGCGGATTACCAGCGGGATTTTGGGATTAACGCAGTACTTGATGACTGGAAATGGTATCTGGACAAAATGTTCAAGCCGGGCGGGGATCTGAGCGAGTTAAATGCTGCTGTGACAGAAGCAGGGAATAAGCTGAATGATTCGCATCATAAGATGAAAGTCGTCATTATGATTCCGAATCCTGGTGAGACGATTTCAAATTTTGGAGATGTCGATGGGGACGGGATCTCTGAGAACTTTGTGCCTAGTGATGTTGGCGCGGAACAATCCTTTACGAATCGGAAAAAGGCTGTTGATTGGTATTTGGATCAAGTAAGAACAAAATGGATTAAAGGCCGATACGACCGTTTGGAATTGGTTGGAATGTATTGGATGGCCGAATCGATGGGAAGAGACAATTCATCGGACGAGAAGTTGGTCAAGCATGCTGGAGATATCGTGCATAAGAGAGGACAGAAGCTGTTCTGGGTTCCGAATTTTGGTGGCAACAGGAACTATGCAGCACGTGCGATAGGGTTCGACGCGACAGCGCTGCAGCCGAACCATTATTGGGGTGGAACTAACCCAGATCGGATTGAAGATGCGGCGTACTTAGCGAAGCATCACGGTCTAGGTATTGAGATGGAGATGGATGAGGATGCATTCACGAATGGTGCATCACGCGGCTATTACATTGATTATTTGAATGGAGGGGTCGACTTCGGCTATATGAACGAAGCATTCATGGCTTATTACCAAGGTGTAGATGCCCTGCTCGACAGTTCTCGCAGCAGTGATCCGCGGATTCGTGAGCTTTATGATTGGATGTACCAATTTGTGAAGGGTACGTATCAGAAGCAGCCTCGATAAATGGTCTAATTGATAGAAGATGACAGCGGTTCACTCCGGGTCATCTTCTTTTTATTTCTATGGGCCATACTCTGGTCATCCATCGGCGTTTTTGAAGCCGCATGATGAGATTACGGAACTGCAAGTGCTAATACAGATGTTCTAAATAATGGGGCTGCCGCATGGCAGCTCTTTTGCATGACTTCTCAGAGAATAGGATATTTATTAGTTGAATAGTTTATCCAGTTTGATATGATGAGATAGGTTGAATTATCCAAAAATGAGAGGTCGATTCATGAAGGGAGTGGGTACGAAGAGAATTGTAAGCGTTTTGCTATCAATTTTATGTAAACGCTTTATTGCAAAGATTAAAGGAGAGTGAATTCGTGAAAGTAAAGAAAAGCATAAGCCTGCTGACTGCTTCCTTCATGCTTGCTTCTGTGATCATGACATCGTTTTTCTCAACAATAGTGTCTGCAGATTATTTGCCCAAAAACAGTGAAAAATCCAATGGCGCTTCGAATATTGTGATTATGAACACCGGATATGATAACCGAGAGAATACGAATGGCACGAAGAGAGGGGAGTACGGGAAGGATCATTTTCTTCCTTACGTAGGATACTTGAATCAAGATGGAGTTGCAGAGGATGCGTTCTTCGATACATTCCTCCTGCTCACGAAGACATCCCCCTACAAGGGCAGTCTCACTCGCTATTACCCATGGGCGGCAGGAAGCAAGCCAGGAACTTGGCAGGATTGGAAATGGTCGATAGATCGCTTGTTCGAGAAGGGGCTGCAGCTCGAGGGGTTGGATGCTGCAGTTGAACAGGTAGGCAAGGATTTGCATGAACCTAATAAAAAGGTAAACGTGTATGTTACATTGCCTTTCCCAGACCCACAGAGCAAGGACTTTGGGGATTTCAATGGCGATGGCAGAGTGAAAAATCTAGAAAACTTGAATACGCGCAAAGAGTTAATCCGCTGGTACATCGACACGATAACCGCTCGCTTCGAGCAACAGCAGTATAAGCATTTGAAGCTGAGCGGCTTCTATTGGCTCCAAGAGGATCTCGATACAACTGTACCTGGGGAGCCGGAGAGTGCGGATTTCGCATCCCAGTACTTGCAGCAGCGCGGCATGCGTCTAGGCTGGCTTCCTTGGTATGGTGCAGGGGAGAAGGCGAATGGGAAGCGGCTAGGCTTTGACTTCTCAGCCCTTCAGCCGAACCATTATGGCGACGACAGCACCACAATTGAGCGGGTGGAAGAGATTGCGGACTTGGCTTATGCCAATGAAGCGGGAGTCAAAGTAGAGCTTGATCAGCGTATTGTGGGCGCTCCGCGGTACCGTCAAGCATTTTATAACTATTTAATTACTGGTGTGAAGAAGCAGTTTATGAATCAGTCTCTTCTTGCGTATTACCAAGACGTGTACGCAATCTATGATCTCTATCATTCTGAGGTACCGGCGGCGAAGCAGATGTATACGGATCTATACAGGTTTGCAACGGGCAAGTTTATTCCTCCGCAAGGGAACTTTGCAGGAAAAGTGGTTGATCGTCAGGGCAACGGTATTGCAGGGGCGACGTTAAAGGATAAGGCAGGGAAGGCTGTCACCACTGATACAGAAGGTCAGTTCGCGATGAGCGATCTGTATGCAACCGAGAATACCTTTGTCGTAGAGAAACAAGGCTTGCCCAGCAAATCTATTGTCGTCAACATCCATGATAAGCAGACGATTTATCGCGATATTATTCTAGAGAAATCTGGTGAGTCGACAGTAACAGAATCTCGTTCGCTCATAGATTTTGAAAATGAAGTAAAATCCGGAACGAATAACGGCGACCATGTCAAGCGGGCGACGGTTACAGACGCTACATACGTGCTGCAAGGAGAGAAGTCGCTGAAGATCGATTTCAAGGCTTATCCAAATAGCTGGATCGCAGCGTATATCGACTCCGATTATGACGGGTTCGAGAAGGAACATCCGGAGGAATCCTATCCAGCCTATGATCTAAAGGATTGGAGCGGGTATGACGCGGTTAGCTATGCAGTGTTCAATGCCTCGTCCAAACCACAAGAGATACGCGAGGTATTTATGTATGAATATGATTGGGGCAAGACCTTTGCCAGAAACATCATATTCCCGCCTGGACAATGGACCATCATTACGAAGTCGATTCAGGAGCTGAAGCAGGCAGGAATCAATACGAAAAATATCATTCGCTTTGCCCTTATGCGCAACAGGCAATCGGAGGACGCCACGTTCTACCTTGATGATCTAAAGCTATTAAAATATGAAGCAAACCGTCCTGCTCCGGATTACCGGATCATGCTTCCTTCTAAGCTGGCAACTATGGATGTCGGTACGTTGTGGTCACCAGTCGTGATCGACAATAACGATGCACTACAAAAGAAAGTGAATGCGGTCTTCGCGAGCTCGGACTCAAGCATAATTGAAGTGACCTCAGATGGCAAGCTGCATGCTACTAAACCCGGTACTGTCGTGATTCGCGCACAGGTAGGGCAGGTAGAAGTGGAGTCTGTCGTGATTGAGGCTGCACCTTGGGCCTATAATCAGATAATGGGGAACGAAACACCACTATCTATCAACTATGGATTCAAAAATCCTGTACTTCACGATCCTTTGCTGGGTGGAACGCAATATGTCATGAAAAACGGCAGCAACTTGAAGATTGCCCACAAGTACAATGACGGCAATGATATGTGGATTGTGTTCGATCATGCTGGTGCAAATAAGCTCTACGGGATGAAAGAATGGAGGCTTAGTCCGAATGTAGACAAGGATGCCGATCCCGACTTGACGCGCCCATCGACTATGTTGTGGCCTGATATATCGGACTGGATTGGTCCTTATATCGTTGGTGCCAATGATAATGGCAACGGCAAAGGTCAGGATTTCACGGGTGGCAATCATAATTATGATGGCGGCGAGAACAGTTCTACGACAGGAAGAACCGTTAAATATAATGTGTGGGTGGACGGGAAGCAGCTTCAAGATGGGACAGCAATCGCCGGGACCAAGGTGAAAATTGAGGTTGTGAATCGAATTCAGGGCTTCAATACGAAGGAGCAGGACGGACGTGGTCGTGAAATCTTGCAGGAGACGGTTACGTATGAAATCGAAGGCGGCAAAGTACAAGTTCATACGGAAATTATGCCTCTGGAAGAGATTACGTTATATCGTTATTATGGATTGCAGTCCGTCAACGGAGCATGGAATCAAGAAGTACGCTACTATGCAGGGGAGACGGAAGTAGGCAGAAGCGGCTCGAGCGTGTATAGTGATTCGGGAACGAAAGCCCAGCATCCAGACGTAGATAAGTATTGGCTGAGTTCAGGAGTACAGGATGGGAGCCAGCATCAGCTGCTCGTGACGCTGAATCGCAATTACGGACTTGGTAAATTGCAATATCTGGCTGATGATCAACCGATTGTCTTTACTCAGGAGTATGGGAAATCCTACTTCCTGCAAGTCTTTAACAAATCAGTTGTATTGGAACAGGGAGAGAAGGTTGGCTGGCAGGGAACCTATCAATTCTTTTCTACTCCAGCACAGGAAAGAACGATTAGATTGCTGAGCCAGTATGCCAATGGATATGCTGTACCTACAGAAGATGCTATCTATCATTGGGAAGTCATCGGTGATGCGGTTGAGAAAATCAGTGAATCCAGTAACAGCGTGACGATGAAGGGGGTAAAACCAGGTACGGCAGCGGTTAACGTTACAATGAACTACAATGGCAAGTCAGAAACCTTCCGTTCGACGGTACAAGTAGGGGACAGCGGGATCGTAGATACTACTGAACTTCAGCAGCTGTATGAGGAGGTATCGTGGTTGCTTCAGCAAACAGGTAGCGAATTCATTCAGGCCAAATGGCAATTGGGAGAAAAAACGATTGAGGTCATGAGATGGCTGAAGTCAGAAGGTTACACGCGAGCGAATGTAGATGAAGCTGTCCGGGAGCTTAAAGACGAGATCGCCATCTTTAAGAAGAGTGCACAAATTTAGTATGGCTCTGCTCCTTCTTATATCGTAGTCTCAAAGCAACTGGAAACAGGCAAAATAGAATGAAGCGTCCCAATTCATTGGGGCGCTTTTTTATGGTGTAGATGTGGAAGCTAGCACTAATGCTTACTAGTAATCGCTTCCTCGTGATCCATAATAACCATATTCATTCGATAGGATCTGTATTATAATAGGTCGGTATGTAAAGATGTAAATATTGCTACTACAGCTAGGAGGTGCAAGTGATGAAGTTGCAAGCAAGTCATACCGCTGATCGATCAGAGGCATACCAGGAAGTGAGTCAAAGCTCGGTTATTCGATTGCTGTTCAAGCAGCTAAGACCGAAGCAGTGGACGAAAAATTTGCTCGTATTTGCGGCGCTTATCTTTTCCTTAAAAGCCATTAACGTGTCGGCTTTCGTGAATACCCTGACGACTTTCTTTCTATTCAGCTTCGTATCAGGATGCGTGTATATATTGAATGATTATGTGGATCGGGAAGCAGACCGCAATCACCCGGTCAAGAAGTTCCGTCCTATGGCGTCCGGTGCATTGAATCCAACAGGCGCATTAATGTTTGGAGGAATATTGCTCGTTTGCTCATTGGTGGTATCGTATATGATTAACCCGCTCTTGATGCTTTTGTTAGTTGTCTATTTTGCCATGAATGTGTCGTATTCCCTTAAGCTGAAGCATGTGGTCATTATGGACATTATGGTGATTGCCTCAGGCTTCGTGCTCCGGGCAATTGCAGGAGGATTGGCCATTAACGTGCATCTAACGCCGTGGTTTTTGCTGTGTACGATGCTGTTGTCCCTATTCCTTGCAATTGGCAAGCGGCGGCATGAGCTGTTCTTACTTGACAAGCAGAAGGATGCCCATCGCAAGGTGTTGGACAAGTATTCGTTCACACTGCTTGACCAACTAACGAGTATCGTTGCGACGGCTACGATTATTAGCTACTCGCTATTCACGTTTACAGCTGGCCGAACGATTTATCTCATGTGGACGATCCCATTTGTCATTTACGGCATCTTCCGCTATTTGTACTTGATTCACATCGAGAACAAGGGTGGAGCACCGGATCGCCTGCTGGTAGAGGACAAGCATATTCTTGTGACGGTCGTGCTGTATGTCGCGAGTGTGTTGTCCATCCTGCTTATTTTTGAATAATTGGATAGGGGATGAACGAACGGTTTGACACGTACTAAACTAGCTTTATTTGATATTGACAAAACGATTACAAAGCATGATTCGATGCTGCTGTTCTTGAAGTACGGCATCGCAACCAGACCACGGGCTGCTGTCCATTTGACCTCGGTGTTATGGAATTTGCTGCTGTACAAGACGGGGAGAATTCCTGCCGATAAGGCAAAGGAAGCCTTTTTCTGTGCAATTAATTATATGGACGAAGCAGATCTTGAGGCCTTCTATGACAAGATTCTCGCCAACGATGTGTATGAAGAGGCGGTTGAGGTAATCCGCCGCAAATATGCGGAAGGATACCATGTGCTGCTGGTGACTGCGTCCCCGCATGCTTATATGAAGTACTTCAAGAAGCTGGGCTGTGTGCATGAGGTTATTGGAACCCAACTGGAGAAGAGCAACGATCGATATACATCTCGCATTGTCGGGGTAAATTGCAAGGCGGATGAGAAAGTGGTTCGTATTCGCCAATATGCGAGCGAACAGCGGTTCACGATTGACTATGAATCATCCTGTGCGTATTCGGATTGCTTGAGCGACCTGCCTATGCTGCAATTGGTGAAGCACCGCTATGTTGTCAATCGTGCTTCCGAGGCTGCTCACGGATTGGAGGAGCGTAGATGGAACAGATAACATCGCGTCACTTGGGGAAGCTGCTTATGATCTTCTCCGCCTTCTGCACAGCAACCGGGCAACTGTTCTGGAAATGGAGTGTGCACCAGATTTTATACGTTGGAGTTGGATTTGTTTTTTACGGAGTGGGGGCGCTTCTTATGATTAAGTCGCTTTCTATGGAGAAGTTGTCCGTTGCGTATCCTCTGATGTCCAGCAGCTATATATTTGCCTTGATTTATGGAGGGTTATTCTTGAACGAAGCCATTACCTTGCAAAAGGGAATTGCCGTGCTGCTGTTAATGCTTGGCGTGGGGTTGATCAGCTATGAGAAATGAATGGTTATGGGTGCTGCTTATTTTCATGACATTGTTCGGCTCTTTAGGAAGCGCGTGCTTTAAATGGTATTCCATTCGCCACCGCAAGTGGATTCTGCTCACCGGATTTATGCTGTATGGGATAGGAGCGCTTCTCAATATCTATTTACTGCGGTTTTTGCCGTATACACTTGTTCTTCCAGCGAATGCGCTAACTTATGTGTGGACACTCTGTTTGGCTAAGTGGTGGTTCAAGGAATCGGTAGGTTGGCATAAGGTAGCGGGGATTGGTGTCATCGGGTTAGGATTGGTTATTCTAGTTCAATAGCGAGCTTAGTTGTACATAGGGGGAAATCGGTTGGAAGGCGGAACATTCTATGAGGTCGGGATCGAGTAGGTACTCATACGAGTACCCGCCTAATCATGATTTCCAGTCATTTTGTAGTAACGGAGGATATATCATCATGAAGTTTTGGAAGTCTGTGTTTACTGATAAGAAGGATAATCGCACCGCGCTTATTCTTTTTGTTATTTTTTCACTGCTCTATATTCTACTGAATATTCCTTATTTAACTTATATGGAAGAGTATAAGGACATACTGTTACCGCGCAGTCCATTTAACGACGCGCCTTTTACCTTGAATCTCTTCAATTTCGACCCGTCGTTTTATTATGCGCCGCAATCTTCTTTCATTCATCCACTGCTCAATTTTGTTGCGACACCCTTGAAGGCACTCGCCAACGCAACAATTGGCAATGCGCTCTTTGTTGGAGTTCAAAGTATGACTAATGCGCTCTGTGTTGTCATTCTGTATTATTACTTGCGCCGCAATCAGTGCTGTAATTGGTTGTCTATTAGTACTGCTGCATTCTTCGGGGCGAGTTCGTATAGTATTTTTACTGCCCTTATTCCTGACTCCTATCCATATGCGGTATTCGGGATTCTTCTGACGGTATTGTATGCTCAGTATTGCAGACAGAATAACCGATTTTCCCTTATACCGGTCGCGCTGCTGCTTGTATTGAACTTTGGGATTACCATTACGAATGTTGCTACAGCGGCTGGTGTCCTATTCTTCTGCTCACTGGGACAAGGCAAGCAGTTTATTGTGAAATGGGTGAAGGTTGCGGGGATATTTGCCGTGATGGTTGCGCTGTTGACGGTGCTCCAGCATGTCTTATTTTCCGGCAATACGTGGGTATCCTCCTGGCAGCATAACATTGAAGCTGGGGGCATGAGCTATGTCTCTCCATTCTCGTTCAAGCATCATTGGAAGGCAGTCTATTCCATGATCGAGAGTCCGATTATTACGCCGAACCTTGTTCTCATGAGTGACTCGATTATGGCGTTTGTCACAAATTTAGCATACCCATTCCCGTGGTACGGTCATCTCGTCGGTGCAGTTGTCATTATTTTAAGCTTATTGGCAATTGGGAAAGGGTATCGTTCGGCTGAGGTGTGGTCCTTGAACGTGTATCCTCTGTTTGCCATTCTGCTTCACCTTGTCGTCGGCTTCGGTCTACGAACATTTGAATATGATATGTACCTATATGCTGGGCATTATCTCTTCGCCTTATTCTTGTTAATGGCGTGGTTTATTCATAGTCTGCGCGGACAGGCTCGCCGTGTGCTTACTGGCATTGTAGCGGCGTGTGCAGTCATCACCCTATTGAGCAATATAATGGGACATATGAAGGCGCTGGATACCGTAAAGCAAACATATGCGCAGCTCCAATCGGCAATTATGCAAGATGAGACATCATCACCACGACACAACATCATTGCAAAGGATGAACGATCATGAGTAATATTTCATTGGCCAGGGTGGAACGCAAGCGGGTTCAGCTTCCGCAAGGCGCACTGCTGACCCTGCTTCTGGTGGTCAAATTAACGCTGCTGCGCCACTTCGTCTATGATTCGATTACCGTATCAGGCTTGCTTACCGATATCATTTCCGTACTTGTTCTAGTCAGTCTCTTCGAGATGGTGCTGCCTCGATTCGGCAAAGGTACGTTATATTGGATCTTTCAGGTTATTTTCTCTATTTTGATGTTTGCTGCAACACTGTACCATATTCACTTTAATACAGTACCAACCTTTACTGCATTTGATGAAATGGGACAGGTTCCACAAATCCGCGGCAGTATCGGGCCGCTTGTGAAGTTCTCACACTTTTTGTACTTTGCAGATATCGTGGTGGCTGGAATATTTGTTGCGATTCGTTGGTTGATCCGCAGGACGTATTCGCAGCAGCAAGCTTGGATGGATTCATCCCCGCCACAACGTTATGCAGGTTGGATGTGGAGAACTGCCGCGGCCCTGATTTTGATCGGCTGCATGAGCTATTCCTGGTTCGTAATAGACAAGGCAGAATCGATCAGCAATGAGACGGTGAAGTCAGAGAAGATTGGCTATCTCAACTATCAAGCTGCAACTGCGCTGAAAATCATACGTGAGAACGAGATCATCGCGAATGGGAATTTGGATGAGACGAAAGTGAAGATCCAAGAGCTTCAAGCGGCATATCCTTATCGTAAGGAAAACCCTCCGTCTGGACAGCCGGAGGGTTTCGGATTGGCCCACGGTGCCAACGTGATTGTGGTTCAACTGGAAGCCTTTCAGAACTTCCCGATTCAAGCCAAGCTGGAAGGACAGGAGATTACACCAGTACTGAATGATCTCGTGAAGGAGAGCTATTACTTCCCGAATATTTATCAGCAAATCGGCCAAGGAAATACTTCGGATGCAGAGTTTCTGTCCAATACGTCCATATATCCGACGGGAACGGTAGCGATGTCCACAGGCTTTGGGAAGAGAGAGCTTCCGAGTATGCCTCGTCTTCTTCATGACTTGAAATATCAATCGGCAACGTTTCACGTCAATGATGTGACATTCTGGAACCGGCATTTGCTCTATCCTGGACTAGCATTTGACCATTACTATGACAAGCCGTACTACACGAACGATTTCTTCAATGATTTTGGTGCTTCTGATGAAGAATTGTATAGAGTCGGTGCAGAGCAAATTCGGGAGATGACGAAGCGAAATCAGCCATTCTACGCTCAATTCGTGACGACATCCAGTCATGCGCCATTTGTTGTGCCGGACAAGCTGCGGAAGTTGACGCTTCCTGCCGATATGGAGGGCTCGTACCTAGGGAACTATTTGACTGCAATCAATTATACCGATTATGCACTGGGACAGTTTATCGAGGAGTTGAAGAAGCAGGGGATATGGGATAAAACAATGCTTGTCGTGTATGGCGATCACTTTGGCGTGAATCCGAAGGAAGCAAGCGACAAGGAAATAACCGATCGACTCGGTGTTCCCTATTCGAATGAAGTAAGCCGCTTCAATATTCCGTTGATCATTCATGTACCGAGGCAAGCTGAGTCTAAGATAATCGAAAGGACAGGCGGTCAAATCGACATTATGCCGACAGCTGCCAACCTGCTTGGTATATCCCTGCAAGAAAAGCAATTCCTTGCACTTGGTCGCGATATGTTGAATACAGAAAATAATGTAGTCGGTATGCGCTACTATCTGCCAACAGGCTCCTTCTTCAACAATGAAGTGATGTTCGTACCTGGTGAAGGATTCGATGATGGCACAGCGATATCGCTTAAGACATTGCAGCCCGCGCCTATGAAGGAAGCGTACCGCAAGGACTATGATTATATTCTCTCTCTCATGAAGCTGTCGGATGAATACGTTCAACTGCTGCCGAAGCGATAAGGAGAGCTATTTCTACCTTCACGGAACGAAAATGTTGGTAAAAAGTCACTCGTCTATGATTCTCGCCATGTTATAATAAGTTGGTAGATTATGCCGAATTATGGCGATATATGATGGAGGGGTCAACGTGAGAAAGAGAATATGGACGTGGCTGCTGGTTGTGTCATTGCTTCTAACGGGAATTGGGAGCAGTATACAGCCAGCTTATGCTGCCGCAGCTTCTTCAACCGTAGGAACAATGAAGCTGTATGATTATTCATTGCTGGAATGGAACGGAAAGCGCGTGTTCCTAGGCAGGCATTATGTAGAGACATCTACGGATGGACTGTATCTCGGCTTGAAGCCATTTACAGACATCTTCGGGTTCCAAGCGGATTGGAACAAAACATCGAAGACATTGACATTGAAAAATCAAGAGCATACCTTCGTATTCACAGCCAACAGCAAGCAGGGGAAGGTGGACGGAGCTGCACTGCCGCTGCCTGAAGCTGTTCTGTTCGAGAAAGGTGGCGTTGCGGTACCTTTGTCTTACGGTGCATTGCTGAATAATGTGAAGCTGGAGCTCGTGAATCAGTTGGACAAGGTACATGTTGCGGCGATTCCAAATGAAGATGCATATAGTAACGCGTATGACAAAGTTAGCGGTCCATATCATCAAATGTATAGTACATACGAAAAGGCGCTAGCTGCATATGAGTTGGCATTGAACGATAAGCTTTACTATGTTCAAGGTTACATTGATCAACGAACACCGCTGTACGTGATAGGTTCGAGCACCGCAGAAGGCAATCATACGCTAGCAAACTCATCCACAGCGGGCATGATCATACAGAATCCAGACAAGAGTGGATACTCTCAGAATGGATATGCGGGCTATCATTACTATCTCCGAACTGAAAAGAAAAAGAATATTTTCGGAGAGACGATTGATGTGTACGTATTTGGTGCTCCAACGGCTGCTATGCAAAAAAATATCACCGCGAAGAAAAATGCGTATACAAAGGCCGATGCCAATCTGCGCAAATCAAATAAGCAGTTCGATTCCGTGGTGAATAATTGGATCAATGCCGTGAAAAAGCATTACAAGGGTGCTGGTAAGCCGAATGATCCGAACACACTGGCAGCTATGGCAATCCACTTGAAGGCATTATATATGGACACTGGCGCTTATGCCTTCGATGATGAGGCGAAATCCGTTCTAGCTGTTCTAAAGAAAACGAGTGAAAGTACTCATTGGGGTGTTCGCAACGTATTCGACGAGGGAGATTTCCGCGAACGATTCCAATATTTCTTGAAGAAGGATGTAAATGTAGCACTGAGTATCGCGCACACGCCTGAACAATATAAAGCTGCTGCAGAGATTTTATATACGAAGAAGAACTATAGTGCGGCAAAACTTGCGGCTGATGAAGCGCAAGCACTTGGCGCGAATATGAAGCAAATGTTAGCTGAACTGAACAAGTTGGTTGCGGAAGATAAAGAACAAGAACAATTCAAGGCATTGCAGCAATCCTATGCAGCCCTGATAAAGAAGTTCGAAGCAGAGCTTGCGAAGTACAATCCGGAGAAGAACGGGGAAGAGGGAGCGAGCACACCTCAAGCGAATAAAGAAGAGATTGATGCTCAGTTCTCGAAGCCGTTAGCTAAGCTGAAGACGGAACTAGCGAGCCTTAAGTCGGTTGAAAAAAATTATGAAGAGTCAAGCCTAGATTCCTTTGAAGCTGCTATCCGTTATCTAACGATGAATCCGACAGATTATGTCAAAGCGGCGGACTTATTCGATGTAGCGAATATCACTTTAGAAATTAAGAACACGAAATAAATAATATAAGAAAAGAAGCTTCAGCAGATAGCTGCAGTCCTACTGTAACCATATGGTTTCGAGGGGACTGCAGCTTTTGTATATATGACTATATCGTGTTGTGATTTAATTCACATACTATCATTCAATTCCATGATATAGTGTAACCATAAAGAACAGGGAGTGATAAAGATGAGAACATTCAAAACATTTGACACAACGGATCAAGTAACTCGCAACTTCCTTCAACTTTGCTATATGTGTGACGATAATGACAGATGCACGACAGAAGAAGAGTGCAGACAATGCTGGGCTGACCAGGGTCTTGCAGCTAAGCCGGAAGAAGAAACACGTGAACTGCTGAATGCTTATTACGCCTAACAAGAAATGACTTTCGTTTCAAATACTTTGTGAAAATAATAACTTACCATGGTTAGTTTTGCCTCCACCTTATATAATAGAAAGAGCGCCGCATACTTGATAGGCAGTATGCGGCGCTCTTTCGCTGTTTCTGGTATATTAGGCTGTTCTCTTAGACAGTGTTGGAGCTGGCTTCGGCTTTGCTGGTGCAATATTGCGGTTCGCCAAGCTCGTCGCAATCATCCCGGCGATAATGACGAACATCCCTACGAGTGACCAGCCTTGTGGGAATGTTCCGTTGAGAAGCAGTACCTCGCCAAGCACGGTGAAGATCAGAATGCCAGCCTGTGTGGACTCAACTCCAGCAAGCAGTGCTGTATTATGCTTCGCCATGTCTGTTGCCAAGAAGAAGAGCAGACTTGCGATTACGCCAGAACTGATGGCAAGCAGCATTGCTTGTCCGAACTGAGAGGCGGATGGCAAACCTACAGACATAGTTCCGTATATGCCAAGCAGGATAGCTATAGGCATACTGCCAAGTGCCATGCCGAGTGTGCGCTGGAAGGAATCCAGCTTGTTGCCGCAGAGCGCCATCATTTTACGGTTGCCAAGCGGATAGAAGGTGGCACCGATAATGACAGGTATAAAGCCCAGCAATAGTTCTGAGAGAGTAACATTACCTGCTTCAGACACTTGCATAAGTACAACACCGATAAGTATAATGACGGAAATGCGCATGCTCTTGAACGGAATGGATTGGCGTACTCTTACCGGGCCATTCGGTGTCTGGCGTGTCTCGAAGAACAGTGGCGACAAGCACGCGCCAATCAATATCGTAATTTGCCATGTTCCCGATGTGAGCCAAGACGGTGCATAGACTGCTGCAAAGCTGAGCAGCGAATAGAACGCGACTCCACACAGGGAACCCCATGTTAGCCACTGCAGGGGATGCTTACGCATTTCACGGAAGAGAGGCGTAAGGTTTTTGCGAAATGCGACAATCGCAAGCAGTATGGGAATCGCAAGTAGAAAGCGGAGCGATGCGGTCCAAGCCCAGCTTGTTCCGGACAGGTTCATCGCGCGGTTAATAATGAATGTGGATGAAAAAAACATGGATGCTAAAATGCCAACAAATATGGCTCTCATGATGCTCACCTTACCTCTACTTGAAAATCATTTTCAATTGTGTATCCAGTAAAGTATAATATACTATATTATTTTTAAAGTAAAGTATAATGTAACAAATATTTGCACAAAGATTGTAAACTTCTTGTTCGAATTGGGGGAAACATTCGATGAATGAGCACGAAACGAAGCAATTGATGCAATCGGTAGGCGCGAATTTGCGGAAGCTGAGGAAAGAAAAGCAGCTAAGTCTTGAGGAATTGTCCGCTCTATCAGGGGTCAGCAAGCTTACCCTTGGCAACATTGAGCGTGGAGATACGAACCCGACAATCGGGATGATGTGGAAAATATCGCGGCATTTGTCCGTTCCTCTGATGACGCTGCTCATGCCGGATAAGTCAGTGCGCATCTCTCGATCAGGTCATGGCCCTACCTATGAGAGTGAATCCGGCCAATGGATATTGGAGCCTGTTTTTACGGATCTGCGCGAGAAGATGGAGATGCTGCGTGCACGGTTAAAGCCCAATTGCGTCTACGAACCAGAGCCAAATCATCCATGGACAGTGGAAATTGCTACGGTGATGTCGGGTACGGTGGAATTGACCATTGGAGAAGATACGTATACGCTGCACCAATTTGATTCCATTCAATTTTCCGCTACCGAGACACATATGTATGCCAATGTAGGCGACGAGGAAGCGGTCGTGCAATTTACGGTGTTCTACTCGTAACGGGATGTGATGGATATTCAATTGTTGAAGGAAGAAGCGGGTGAGGACAGATGAGCATACGTAAACGCCGCATGCTTGAGGTGTATTATGATAGTTGGTGTCCGCTTTGTACGGGAATACGCTCACGATTGGAACGTTGGGATTGGCTGCATGTGCTGCGATTTTACTCGATTCGCGATCAGCATGTGACGGAACGGATTCCGGTGTCCAAGGACAATCTGGTGGCCAGCATGCATGCGCGGGAATCAAGCAGCGGCCGCATTCTTTCCGGTATCGAGGCGGTGCATGCACTCTGTATGAGGGTGCCGATATTAATGCCGATGAGTCTGTTCATATGGGTCAGCATGAAGCTGGGATTTGGCGGGAAACTGTATCGATACATCGCCTCAAGACGTACGATTGTTCCTGCTGGCCAATGCAACTCTAATGGCTGTGAGCTTCCGGTGCGGAGGAATACGCAAGGCGATGATTCCGATACGCATTCTAGCAGAACATAACGTCCTTACGCATAGGCATAGGGCGTATTTCTGTTTTTTGCAATGCCACCATTGCTCGTGTCTACCGTGCAGGTATGAGGGTGCGCAGCAATGATTGAGAGAAGGTGATAAAACGTGACGAGGCCGCGACATCAAGGTACAACAGGAAAAGTGACAAAGTCACGACGGGTGAGTGGTTGGTTTATCTTTTTTCTTCTAACGGATCTGCTCGTTTTCGGCGGCTTTGCTATCATGTACAGTGAATCTAACGCCTGGGAAAAGGAATTACAGAATGCGTTCCCTGTTGAAACGGTGACTCCAGAAATGACAGGCATCGTAGCGATAACAGGTACGCTTACCTCTCGAAATCCTGCCCTGGATGAGCATTTGGCTTCATCTTATGCGTTGCTCGTGAAAGAGGATCGAAGGTGGTCATGCAACTCTCGCAATTGCAGTTATGTGACAACAATGACGACAACCGTCGGTGATGTGAACGGATTGTCGGTGAACGGGATCTCGCTTCAGCCGTCCGTATTCCGCCTGACCGATCTTACTGTGCCGCTGCACGAGGGGACGCTCCGCAATCCGAACGAAGAGGTCGAGAACAACCGCGTGCTGGTAGTTGCGCCGAAAGAGACGGCACTAAGCTATGCCGGCGTTTCAAATGGCGAGGAGGTTACCATACTCGGGCAGGCAGAAGAAGGACAGCTGAAGCCAATGTCATTTCCAAATGACACGGATTCCGTCTTGTATGGAGGCTTGCCGCCCTATGCGCCGAAGGACAAGCCGGAAACGATTGAAAGAGGATATGTCGTAGGTTCGTCGCTGAATGCTATCATAGCGCATGAGAAAAATATGCAGAAAAACGTCATTTGGACCGTGCTCATCGTTGGCTTGCTGCTATTGCCTGTAACGCTGCTGCTGGCCCCATGGCCGAAGAAACAGCGAGGTTAAAGAAGCCTTAGGCCATATAATTTCTCGTAGATGGATATATGAATACGAATTGCAATATTGTTGGGCGAAGCCAGAGCTTCGCCTTTTTTTGTTGCGCAAAAGAAATGCTGGTCAGATTCAATTACCAAAAACGCGATCCGTCCCAGCGGTAATGGCTAAGCATGTCTTCATCGATGGCTGTCCCGATGCCGGGACCGTTCGGAATATCGACGGTTCCACGATGAATGCGAAGCGGAATCAAGGCCGTAAATGGATTGTCCATTACGTCCCACTCTATCGGTTCAACCGCTTCGTCGGCGTCCATTTTGCTCCAGGCAGGCAAGCAAGCGTGAGCGAACAACGCGTAGCAGCGGGCTAAAGCGCCATCGAAGGTATGCGGGGATACGCGAATGGCTGCTGTGCGTGCGAGCTTTAGTACGTCGCGATAGGCATCGATACCGCCAAGATGAAGCGGATCGGGCTGAACAATATCCAGCGCTTGCCGAACGATGGCTTGATGGAATAGCGAGGGAGTCATGGCATTTTCACCGCCTGCAACCGGAATGTTCAGTCGAAGTCGACAATGCGCGAATTGATCCCATGCGTTCAAGGGCAATGGCTCTTCGAACCAGAGCCAATTTTCGTATTGATTGACCAGGGAGTTCCAGCTGCTAGCCGTGGCCGCATCATAGCTTCCATTGGCGTCCAATGCAATTCGTACACGCTGCCCGTACTGTTCTTGGACGGCGCGGACATGGCGAATATCATCAGTGAGTGATTTCCCGCCCACTTTTATTTTCACGTTAATAAACCCCTCTTGAACCGCCTGCTCCATATCCCTTAGCGATTGGGCTACCCAATCCGATGCATCTGAATACGATTGAAGCGATGCGTACAAGGGGAGTGAACGTCTAACCGCGCCACCCCAAAGCTCGCAAATCGATAATTTCGCGCTGTGCGCAACGATTTCCGTCAGCGCCATGCTGACCGCAGCTGCGGGTCTATCATGCTTTTGCTTGGATAATGCAGTGATAATGGCATTTCGTTCCCGGGCATCCTTGCCAAGTAGGAATGGAATGACGGCGTGTTCAAACTCAGTTTCCAGAGCAGGCAGCCATCCCGAACATTCACCCCATCCGGTAAGTCCGGATTTCGTCGTAATTTTGATCAGGTAAGCGGAACGGAACTTTTTCAAGCCATTGGCATCTCCGTAGGGACGGGGGATTCGATATAACAACGGGTACGTGTCGACCTTGTGAATTAGCAAGAGTAACCTCCATATAAAAATGATGCCTATGTTTTAAGTATGGGATATGTTGGAACACTTTTATAAGCGGCACTCGCAAAAGAAAAAAATTATGATTCGTAAGAAAGAGGGAACGCGATGGGATGGGAAGGTTGGCCAATCGAGAGGATGCTCATTTTATTCGTCAGTTTAACCTTTTGTTTAATCGGCATACAAGTGACGATGTCTCATTATCGGCAAAATTTTCACCATAAAGCGATGTGGGTACCCGTGCTGGCAGCTCCGTTGTTTTTTGTGTTCGGGTTGATTCTCGTCTGCTTTCACGTGGCATGGCTGCGTGTTTTTTTCCAAATCCTTATGTGGGTTGGAGCTTTGGCGGGACTGGTCGGTTTTTATTTTCATGTTCGTGGTGTAGGAAAGCGGGTCGGGGGTTATCAATCACATAACTTTCTAATTGGGCCTCCTGTCATCATGCCGCTCATGATTACCGCGATGAGCCTGCTTGGGATAATAGCGCTGTATTGGCGAGCGTAATGGTTGAAGATGACTGTACTGGAGTGAGATTGATGGTGAGAAGAACTCGGTATCCTTCATTCAATGTACTGGATGAACGCGAGGTATGGGATACCCATACCCAAGCCATCGTGACGAGCAGAATAAGTAAGTCGCATTCCTGTACCGTGCTAAATGGTGAGGAATACAAGCTGCTGCAACAGGTGTGTTCCGCGCTCGTCGATGACGGGAGAGAGGAAGTAATTCAATATGTGCTCGCCCACGTAGACCAGACATTGAAGGATACGACTACGGGGGAAGGGGAACGCAGAACGGGCGTACCGGAGCGCAAAATGCTTATTCTTGAAGGGATTCGGCATTTAGACAAGTTCCTGTTGCAAGTTACGGGGAAAAAAGCGAGCAAATGTGAAGCACAGCTGCTTACCGAGGTGCTTCGGCAAATTAGCGATGGACGAGCGGATTATTCGAAATGGTCTAGCGATCTTCAATGCGAATGGTTCGTGAAGATGCTTAATCTGACTGTCGAAGCGTATTGCTCGCATCCTATCGTGTGGTCTGAGATGGGGTATGCTGGCCCTGCATACCCGCGCGGCTATGTTCGCGGCGATATCGGACAGCTTGATCCATGGGAGGCGAAGGAAGAAGCATGATACTGCGTAAATTTGCTGATGAGGCGGACGTCGTAATCGTAGGCGCAGGTGCCGCCGGCGGCGTGCTTGCTAAGGAATTGGGCGAGGCCGGGTTCCGTGTCGTTGTACTGGAGGCCGGGCCGTTTCGCGATCCGCAGCAGGACTTTGCAAGCGACGAGCTCACCATGAAAAACTTGGGCTGGCAGGACACCCGCATTGTGGACGGAAAAGACCCGCTGACGATGGGACATAACAACTCCGGTCGCGGTGTAGGCGGAGGAACGGTGCATTTTACGGCCGTGTTTCTTCGATTCCATGAATCTGACTTCCGCACCAAGACACTGGATGGCGTTGGAGAAGACTGGCCCATACGTTATGATGATCTTGAGCCGTATTACTCGCGCATTGAGAAAGAGATTGCGGTATCCGGTCCGAAGCATTTCCCTTGGGGCAGCTACCATGGGCCTTATCCGTATCCAGAACGGGATCCGCTGAGTCCGAATGCTTATTTATTCATGAAGGGCTGCGAGAATTTGGGGATTCGTTCGTCTGTTCCGCCGCTCGCCATCATTTCCGCGCCGTTCGACGGCCGTCCGCCGTGTATCAACAGGGGCTTTTGCAACCAAGGATGCATGCCGAATTCGAAATTCAGCACGTTAATTGTGCATATTCCGAAGGCTATCGCTGCAGGAGCGGAGGTGCTAGCCGATTGCATGGTAACCCAAGTGCTAACGGGAAACGACGGCAAGGTAACGGGCGTAACGTTCGTTCATGAAGGCGTGACCTATGCGCAGAAGGCAAAAGTAGTCATCTTGTCCGCTTTCGCGGTAGAGACGCCGAGACTGCTGCTTCACTCCGCGAATAACCGCTATCCGGATGGACTTGCCAATAGCAGTGGTTGGGTTGGCAAAGCGATAATGCCGCACAGCAGCGAGGACGTATATGCCAAGTTCGACCGGGATATACGGCTCTACAAGGGAACTCCGGTACTGGCAACGACGCAAGACTTCTACGAGACGGACAAAAGCAGGGGATTCGCGCGAGGCTACACCCTTCATGCTCATGGCGCCAGACCTGTCGGGTTCGCTCAAGGTCTAAGCAAGTCGAGGACAGGCCCGATCTGGGGAAGCCGGCTTAAGGAAGAGCTGCTGGACTATAATTACTACGGAAGAATAACGATGGTAGGAGAGGTGCTGCCGAACCCGGACAATCGGGTAACGCTTGCCGGTGAAAAGGATGAGAACGGAGTGCCGCGGGCCAAGGTAACGTTCAGCTATGGAGAGAACGACCGGAAGCTAATCGAGCATGCCGTTGGCAAAATGAGCGCAATTCTGGAAGCGGAAGGCGGCGATGTCAAATATGTCGTGCCGGATACCGCTCATCTCATGGGTGGCTGTAGAATGGGCACGAATCCGCAGACTTCTGTCGTCAATTCGTATGGGCAATGCCATGATATTCCCAATTTGTTCGTCTGCGATGCCAGCATGTTCGTGACATCCGGCGGAGCTAACCCGACGAATACCGTAATGTCACTGGCTCTGCGAACCGCCGATTACATCAAGGAACAAGCGAGGAAGCTGGAGCTGTAATTAGCTTCTTCCATTAAATCATTTGAGTAATGGCAAGAAACTATTTACCTTCCAATCCAGCAGGATTGCAATTCATTGCGGATATTTATGCTGGACGGGTGTAGTTACGCATATGAATAAGTATCATGTTCGATATTGCTTTACGTAGTTTACTTCCTACTCCATATTCCCCGTCAGTGATTGATTTATCTTCCCGCATAAGTTTGCAAACTGTCGCAGCTCGTCATCATTGAGCCCATCGC
Source organism: Paenibacillus sp. MER 180 (assembly GCF_023713665.1). Classification (NCBI taxonomy): domain Bacteria; kingdom Bacillati; phylum Bacillota; class Bacilli; order Caryophanales; family Paenibacillaceae; genus Paenibacillus; species Paenibacillus sp. MER 180. The sequence goes on from NZ_JAMAVT010000006.1 coordinate 118,288, forward strand.
GAATTCGATTCATGATGCCATGGCGAGAGAAGGCTGCCTTCTGAAGGAAGGCGTGACCTTGTTCGGTAATTTCATGATACATATAGCGTCGATCATGAGTATCGCGTGTTTGTGTAATCATGTTTTTATCGATAAGCTTCTTTGTTAATTTGGAAATGGCGGATAATGTCGTATGGATCGAATCTGCAAGCTCTCGAGTCGTTTTTGCTCCATTCGTTGCAAGCAGATCCAATATATTGTATTGAGCGGAAGTGATTCCTTCCACATTGAACCGATTATGCTCCGCGACCAGCTTGCATTGGAGCATCGTAAATTCCTTTTCGAAATCACACGTGGTATGTTCGGTCAATTTTTATCTCGTCCTTTCTACTCGCACCTTTTCGGGAACTTGGCATGCCATTTCCTATGGCTATATTTTATAGATAAGCCCCAATAATGGAGTCATTGCTGGATTTCAACAAATCGGGAGTACCGGTGGCGATTACCGTACCACCCTCTTGCCCTCCTCCTGGGCCAAGCTCGATCACCCAATCCGAATTTGCGATAAGTTGGGTATTATGCTCGATTAGTAGAACCGAATCCCCGCGATCGACGAGCCGATTCAATACGGCAAGCAATTTGCTCGTATCCTGGTCATGCAATCCGACGGAAGGCTCATCCAATATGTACAGCGTGTGGCCGCTGCGGGCATTGGACAGTTCTGCTGCCAGCTTGACGCGCTGCGCCTCGCCTCCAGAGAATGTGCTGGATGGTTGCCCCATCCGTAAATATCCTAAGCCTATTTCGCATAAGCAATCCAGCTTGGCTGCGATCTTCGGAATATCGCGGAACAGTTCTCTTGCTTGCTCGATGCTCATGCCCAATACATCGGCTATGGAGTGTCCATGCCATTGCACAGACAGTATTTTCTCACGATAACGCTTCCCGTGGCAAGTCGGACAAGGAATCAAGCGATCGGCCATGAAGTGCATCTGAACCTTAAGACTGCCCGTGCCTTTGCAGGATTCGCATCTTCCTCCAGCTACATTGAAGGAGAAATCAGAGGCTTTCAACCGCAGGCCTTGTCTAGAGGCCAATTCCTTGAACCATTCCCGAATGTCATCGAATACCTTTGTATAGGTTGCAGCATTAGAACGGGACATTTTGCCCATCGCCTGCTGGTCGACAACGACGAGATGCTGAATATGTTCTGTACCGCCAATTCGGCTGGAAGCATTCGATGCTGAACCAATTGATTGCAGCTGGGGAAGCAGCTCTTCCATGACAAGCGTGGACTTTCCGGAGCCCGACACGCCAGCAATGGCGGTAATGATGCCCAGAGGAATGACCACAGTAATATGTTTTAAGTTGTTTGCGTGGGCATCGCGGATGGTTAATGTGCGGTTCCAGCTTCGAGTGGTTGAACGATGCCGATTCAGAGAATCACGAAGGCTTTGAGCCGTCATGGATTCCGGATGATACAGCAACTCATTAACCGTCCCTTGGAAGACAAGCTTTCCTCCAAGCTCTCCTGCGCCTGGGCCGATGTCCACTACATATTCAGCTTGTCGGATGACATCGATATCGTGTTCAATGACGATTACGGTGTTGCCGAGTGAGGCCAGCTTACGCACCGAACGCATCAGCTTGTCGGTATCCTGCGGGTGCAATCCTGTCGTAGGTTCATCAAGTACGCAGATCATGCCGCTCAAGTTCGAATTCAGCAAAGAGGCCAGCCGCATACGTTGCGCTTCTCCGCCAGACAGGCTGGAAAAGCTTCGATCTAGTGATAGATAGTTCAGTCCCGCATTCATGAGACTTCGTGTACGTTCCCGTAATTCCCTGCAGATAGGCTGAGCCGCTTCGACGTATCGATCAGGCAGAGCAGAAGGCAAGCCTTCAAGCCAATTCAGCAGTTGAGTTAGAGACATAGACATGAGATGGTGGATCGGCGTCCCGTTCACCAGGACGTACGAGCTTGTTGCATTCAACCGCGAACCGTGACAGGACTCGCAAGGAACTGTACGGAGGAAGCGGGCGAATTCCAGCAGCGATTCCTCGTCATCGTCACCCTCGTAATATCGGCGCAGTAGGCTGTTCACGGCACCTTCATATTTGCCTTGCTTCATATTGGATGGGGCAGGGGCATCAGGGCGAAGCTCGCGGATGCGTGGATCGTCCGTGCCGTACAGCAGCATGTGACGCACAATGTCTGGCAATTCTCCGATCGGCCGCTGAAGATCTTCTTCATGCAGAGGAAGGTGATAATATTTGGCTGCACGCAAGAGAAGCGGAGCAAAGTGCCACAGGAATCCCTTTTTCCATACTTGAATGCCTCCATCTTGGATCGACAAATCAGGACGTACAATTGCATCGAGAATGGGTTCTATTTGTTCGCCCAGACCGGTACACCCCGGGCACGCACCGAGCTGTGAATTGAAGGAAAAGTGAGCCATGGTTATATTTTCAACGGGTTGTCCGCAAGAAGGGCACGCATAGTGCTTCTGATGGGAATGTTCTTCCTCAGACAGACGAACAGGGGTCGTACGTATATCCGCATAACTGAACACTACTTGGCAATGCGGACAAGCACGCTCTCCAATTGCCGTATACAGCAAACGCAGATATGTATAAATCTCACTATATGTTCCAACGGTAGAGCGTCGGCTGAAGTTATGATGATGCTGACTAACGCTGACGATAGGGGACAGACCGTAGATGTCGTCATAATCCGGCCGCTGCACGTTGTCTGCTGCATGTCCGGAAGCACTAACAAATTTGCGCTCACCCTCTTGGACAAGTATGTTAAACAGCAGGGTTGATTTCCCTGAACCAGATACGCCGGTTACAACGGACAATTGATTTCGTGGAAAACGAACAGTGACATCCTTCAAGTTATGTTCCCGAGCCCCTTGAATGACGATCCACTCGGGTGATGATGCAGTCATGTTAATTCCTCCTTATTATTTGAAAAACTCAATAGTTGAGTGAGGAAACTATTGAATACAGAAATTAATATAGACCTGTGCGTAGAAGTTGTCAAATGGCGATAGTATGAGACTCTGAGACTCATTACGCTGCGTGCACCTGCAATTAGTTGACCCAATGTTTTGTATTACGGAATAAAAAGAAAGGAGCCTGCTCGACTATTTTGGCGAGCAGGCCCTTGTGAGAACAGAATAATTGATGATCATGCTTCGTTAATATACGGTACAGATTGATAATAGAAATTCGGATTCACAATCGTATTGTCATAGCTTTGGTGGAAAATAGGAGTTGCGGCGGGTGACATCGGTGGAATCAGCCATGTCCAGTCGCCTGTATGAGCACGGTCACAACTCTGTTCCTGCTCCTGGAACTTAACGAATTGTTGTGCTGCCGTATGGTGGTCTACGATGCTAACACCCGCTTCCTTGAAGGAGTGAAGCACTGCGGCATTAAGCTCAACAAGAGCCCTGTCCTTCCACAGTGATGTATTCGACACCGTAGACAGCCCCATTTGCTTTGCGATGACTGGCAGCAAATTGTATCGTCCTTCATCGGCCAAATTCCGTGCGCCGATTTCTGTTCCCATGTACCAGCCATTGAATGGCGCGGCAGGATAGGAGATGCCGCCGATTTCAAGGCGCATATCAGCAATAAGCGGCACGGCATACCAACGCAGCTGCAGCTCAGCAAACCATTCGAACTCGGGATGGACGAGCGGCACCTCTATGACAGTGGACTTCGGTATCTCAAATACCTGCGGTGGGTTCGTTCCTGTCTGAATGACAAGAGGCAGTACATCGAACGGTGTGCGCTCTCCCTGCCATCCAAGTGATTCACATATTCGGGTAAATGGGAGCGAGTGTGGATCTCCCATGATGCCTTGGCTAGTCTCATAGCCGGCATAGCGAATCAACTGATGATTCCATATCCGAACAGGATGCATTCCGTCTGGATGAGCAGGTGGAAAAACCGTGATTGCAGGACGTATCCGGCCATCATTTGTTGCGAAGTCAATATGTTGGACTAACATGTCTGCGATCTGCTTACCCTCGGTTATATGTCTGGCGTCAACCACGTGCAAGGATGACCAGAACAAGCGGCCAATACAGCGATTGCTATTGCGCCAAGCCATCTTAGCTCCGTGAGTTAGTTCTTCTGCAGTATGCGAATAAGTGCCAGTATGTTCAATCTCGGAATGTATTTGTGATAGGCGCCCTTCTATGTCAGCAGGGAGCTTGCCGAGCTCTTGATAGCATTGCCTAATAAATGTTGAAGCTTCTTCTAGAAGCGTATGCTTCGCGTATACATTCATCTTCCGATGTCCTTCCTTGCGGCGTAAGCGCCGTAATGTGTCGGATTAACTATATCAGATTCTAACAGTTTGGTATGTACCATTGATGACGATGTCGATGAGATGTAACAATTTCAGCCGGGGAATCGTCGCAAAAATTTTGTTACCCGATCATAAATGGTGACATACAAGCTGTCACCATTCACATGATATAATCAGGTCAAACCGAGAAAATCATCCAGCTAAGGAGAAGCCATTGAAACGAATCGATCGATTAATTGCTATCATTATCGCCCTACATCACCGTTCCGAAACGGCTCAATCGTTAGCAGAGAAATTCGAAGTCTCCCGCCGTACCATTATCCGAGATATGCAAGCATTGGGCGAGATGGGAGTACCGTTATATGCGACAGCGGGTTCAAGCGGGGGCTATCGGTTAATGGATGGCTACATGCTCCAGCCGCTTCAATTATCGACCACAGAAGCATTAACCGTGCTCTTCGCGCTGCAAGGCATGACACAGCTTCCCGATTCACCATTCAATCAGGAGCGTTGGACGGTCATGGACAAGCTGAAGCATATCGTATCCAGTGAAGTGCTGACTGAGGTGGAACCGATGTTAGAGCGTGTCGAGCTGTCCGTACCTGCAAGAAACTACCGTGCTCCGCAGTTGAAGCAGCTGATTGCGCATCTATCACAGGCGAAGCCCGAGTGGCTCCATATATTCTATCGTTCACAGAAGCATCAGCGTTGGTTGTATATCCAGCCGAAGCGGATATATTCGGCACATGGGTTCTGGTATTGTGAAGCCTATTCGTTAACACATGGTGAAGATCGATCATTTCGTGTCGATCGTATGTCTCAAATCTCGATAGCCGAAGATGAAGATGTACGCACAGTGCAGGGCAACGGGGACAACGGCAAGGTCAGCCAAGTAAAGCGTAATCTAGAAGCCGTGAAGAAGGAAGACCCGATCCGAATCCGGGCAAAACTGACCTATCGCGGCATGCTGCTTGTCGAGCAAGATGAACATATTGGGGAATTGGTGCATGAAACCGGTGAAGATGTGGGAGAGGTTGAGTTTAACTGTCCTCGGTCAGAATGGGAATGGGCACAGCGCTTCTTCTATGGCCTTGGCTTGGATGCAGAGGTGTTGGAGCCTGTGGAATTGCGAGAAGCCATTTATAAGCATGCTCATCAGGTATGTGAGAGGTATAAGGGAACAAGGTAGGCCTTTAGGTTTCTCTTTGATACATAGCGATTGGAACAGAGGAAGGAAGAAGATGTTAGATCAGACGAAGAAGGGATGAAATCGAAGATGAGCGCGAATACGAATTTGATTCACAATTATAAAGAAGCAGTTGAGCTTATTCGCCAAGTGGGTATTCTGCCGCTGGCCAACCTGGCACCCCGTCATCCTTCACTTGCGGGTGTGACAGAAGAATCGGCATGGCATAGTGACACGGATGCGGATCCGTGGCGTTGGCGGGTTCAATTTCCTGGGGATGGGGTTGCTGCCTACGGCAAGTTCATCAAGAAGAAAGGGGTGTTTATCTCGCTGGAGTGGGTAGCGATTGTCCGCTCCGTGCTTGGCGATACTCGTTCCGTCAAGGAACGGTATGCAGCGGGTGAGATGTCACCGGAGGCGAAGCTGTTGTATGGCATCATTGTTGAACATCCCGGTATCGATACGAGGCTGCTTCGAGTGAAGGCAGGTATGAAATCTCCTGATCAGAAGAAGGCATTCGACAATGCGTTAAATGAGCTGCAGGGGACGATGGATATTGTCATCTCGGGTGTGACAGAACGGCGAAATAGCGCTGGCGAAGTAAACGGATGGAATAGTACATCCTATGAGACGATTGACCATTGGCTAGAGAATCTGGGAATCGAGACGTCAATGATATCTGTACAGGATGCGAAGGAACAGCTCTATGAACGTCTTGCTCGTTCTACGACTTCGGAAGCGTTAACTTATTTTACTAAAACCATGAAGCTGCGTTAAACATGCAAGTGACGAAGCGGGGAAATAATGTTTATGAGAAAGTAAATTAATCACATTAAACAATAATGGAGTTGATAAAAATGTTGAGTGTAGACAGCTTTAATCGCACGCAGCGCTTTATTTACGAGAATGCGAGACTCCTCGACCGCAGACGTTTTGAATATCATTTCGGCCAAGGGAGCAAGGCAGCTGTTATCATGGCCCTTACAGGTTTTCAAAATACGGATGGCGGCTTCGGTCAAGCGCTGGAGCCCGATATTCGTTGTCCGCATAGTCAGCCTGTCCCAACGGAAGTAGCACTATCAATTTTGCAAGAGATTGATGAATATGACCGAGAGTTAATCGTTGGAATCGGCAGCTATTTGAAATCGGTTACAGTGGGGGATACTGGGGGATTCCCTCTTATTCAGACGTCAGCGAATGAATATCCGCACGCGCCTTGGTGGACAGTCACCGATGATCGTCATGCCTCCATTAATCCCACAGGACATATACTCGGATATTTGATGAAGCAGAATACTGTTCCTGAACTCATCCGAGAAGAATGGTTCCAACAGGCTGAGCAGTTCATGTGGAATCAGCTAGAGTCAGCTGATAATGAAGGCTATCACAGCAATATACAATATATCTCCTTCTTAACTGCTCATCCGGACAAGGAGCGAGCAAAGAGAGCATTGCAGAAGGTGAACGAATGGCTGCAGCTGCCAGGTGTCATTGAACGCAATACGAAGGCGGAAGGGTATGTTCATAAGGTGCTGGATTGGGCACCAACGCGTGACAGCTACTGCGTACAATTTGTCACTGAGAAAGAAATCGAAGAGCATCTGCAATCCCTTGTGGAGGAGCAGCAGGAGGATGGCGGTTGGCCAATAAGCTGGCCAGCAGTGAGTCCAGCAGGCCAGATGGAATGGCGGGGATACGTAACCGTTAATCGGCTGCTGACGCTGAAGTCATATGGATGGTTGCAACGATAACGATTACGATACGTACAACTTTCAACACTTATGAAGTATGTACCACACAGTGAAAATGTTGTTTTGTCTAATGTCTACAAGGGGGAACTTGGATTTGAGCAATATGCATCGAATTTTATGGTTTGATCAAGAAGTACGATCGAATCATTTTCCGAATTGCACTCAATTCGCACAGCAATTCGAACTGTCAACCAGACAAGCCAATCGGGATATTGAATATATGATTAATTCGCTAGGAGCGCCTCTACAGTACGATGCCAAAAAAAGAGGATATCGTTACACTGATACGACATTCGCTCTGCCTAGCACGTATATAACGGAAGAATTGAGACGAACACTAGCATTCTTGTCTTATCGTTATCAGAATTACAATTACGGTGGTTACGATGAATACCATGCAAAACTGCCGATTATGATGCAAATATCAGATTTGTTCCGTCGCATGTCAGACGATCAGGAGCGGAAATCTCCGCAAATCCCTGCTTATGAGATCAATGCCAAGATCGTTGATATCGCAAATCAACTAAGCAAGGCCATTCAGAACAATCAAGTGCTTACCATTCAATATGAGGGGATGGAAGGGGAGGAGACGCATACGTTTCACCCCTATAAGCTGTGCTACACGCAATATGTTGATTACGTTAATGGATGGTGCGAGCAAGAGGAGCAGCAGAAGCTGCTTCGCCTAGATCGCATAGTACGATTGGAACGAGCTGAGGGTGTATTTCGGCTGCATAATGAACATTCCGCTGCCTACGGATCATCGAATCTTCCTGTCCATCCTTTTACGGCAATCATTACATTTCTCGATTCCAAACCTTCGGAAGCGTGGCGGGAATATAACGTGATCGAACAAGAAGATTCCATATATAAGATCGAATTTATTGACGTTTCCTTATTTGTCGATCACTTGATGTCAACACGGGATTGGGCAATGATCGTGAAGCCGAAGTGGCTGAGAGACAAGGTGATGGCTAGATGTGAAGAAATAACGTTGAAGCTAAGCAAGCAAGAGGTGTGTCGATAACAGGAAGATATATATTGACAAATTTTTAGGTATGACATTATATGTCGTACCTTCTTTACTATAATTGGATTATCGCGATAAGAGAGGAGCGGCCGCTCATGAGTATAGCATCAACTCAATCTCTTTCTTTTCAAATCGAAAATCGATCTTATATAGATGCCACGCATGCTGTACTTACGGGTGCTGGTCTGTATGAGGGTTCGAAGTATATGCTTGGCGGGATGACAGGTCTACTGTCGAAGTTCGTTATTCACAAAGAAATGTCAAGCAGCTCGGTTACCGCATACGGCAACTGGGGAGAAGAACATGGGAATGCGCTCCATCGAATGGGGATTGCATCGAGGCAATTTGCATGGCATACGCGTCACCGTACATTTAAATTGGCGCAGCAGGAGTCGATACGTCATATTCAGCACAGCATCGATCGAGGAATAGGCGTCGTCTATTGGAAGCCTGGGTTTGCCGTGATTACGGGTTATGACGATGAGGACGAAGTGTTCTTCTATCTCAACGGTTACGAGAAGGAGGAACAGGTGCTGTTGTATCGGAATTTCGGTATCATCGGTAATCCTACGCCTTTCTGGTATTATCAAACGATTATTGGAGCAGTGGACATGCCGCGCCAACCTATATACAGGGAGTCGCTAGTTACAGCAGTAACAGATTGGGATACACCGCATCGAACTTTGCCAGATCGGGACTTTGCTGCAGGCTGCAAGGCATACGACTATATGATTGCCTCCCTGTCTAGCCAACAATATCATCCGCATGGGGGCGCATATACCATCAGCTCTTACGCTGGAATCAAACGTGACATGATGAATTATTTAGCTTCTATTCAAGAAGAGGTTGGTATATCTGCGGAGATCGTTCGCCATTATCAACTTATCGATGAGGCATTTCAAGTCATGAAAGCGACGGTTCAGATTCCAACAAGTCAAGAGATGTGCATCCAAGCTGATCGAGTACCACAGTTGGTTGAGCAAGCGCAACTTGCGAAGGAGCATGAACGAGCAGCGATCGAACTACTGCGCGCTGATATCGGTTACGATGAAGTCATGCGTTCACGCTCCAGTAGTCTCCACTGGGGCCAGGCGGCGCCAAGATAATTGCAGTCAACAACTGAGTATAAGAGCAGGTGAAGAGATGACGTCTATTATCCTTGAAAATATGAAAATCGTACCGGAAACAAAAACGTTTATCGATCATTTCCACAGTGTTCTGCTGACTAGTGGGCTAACCTCGTATCCGAAGCATACGATTGCGTGCATGTCATCATTGGCCTTCCGCATGTCCGTTCATCGTCAGTTAGATGCCCTATCTGTAACCGCCTATAACTGGGATGCTGATCATTTTGTTGCTGCGGATTTGCTGGGTCTCTATTCAGAGACGTATGCAGGATATAATACGGAACCGGTCTTCCCGGTCTATTTCGAGCATGCGATCGAAGAAATGAGGATTTCTCTTCAAGAAGGTGTCGGACTTATTTATTGGCATGATCAATACTATACGATCTATGGCTATGACGAAACGCAGCAGTGTTTTTTCGCAATAGATTCGTGTGGGAATAGCGGATGCAAGCTGTTTGTTCAGACACTTGGTCAAACAGGAGATTCATCGATTGTATTTATGCAGCTAATATCCAAACGCAGGATATCTATGGATGTACGTGATCTAATTACAGAATCGCTGGTACAGGCGATTTATAAATGGGAACAGCATGATAGCATTTTGCCGATTGAGCAATTTGCATGTGGCGAACAAGCTTATGATGCAATGATAGAGGCAATTCAGTCAGGCACGGCGGATTGGGATGGGGCGGAGCAAACATTATCCATGTATCGTACGTTCAAGCACTACATTGCCCGTTATTTGCATGATATGAAGCAGTCGATGGATGGGCTAGAGCAGTTGGCTGAGAAATATCGAGTCCTAGCGGGCTTATATGATGATATTGTGGCAATCCTCTACAGAATGCAACATGACCGGAATGATAGGAATGAAGAAGGGACGTGTCATGAGATGGCGAGGACTCTAATCTCCGCCCAGCAGATCGAAAGAAATGCAATAGAAGGTATGAAGCAGGTAGTGAAGGATATTCGCGAAGCGCGCGGAGCCACACCACATTTACGATAATAGATACGGAAAAGGGGAAAAGAAATGGCAAAAACAAAACGCGGTAAAGCATTATGGAATCTTCCGTCACATGGACGAGGAACATGCCCAGTGTGTGGAAGCACACGAATTAAAGTATTATACACACAAACGAAAAGTGATGGTACATCTCTTCAAGTTTGCAAAAAATGTGTGAAAGCGACTCAATATCGAATTGATATGGCGTTATCTGGTTAGTGGTTAGAAGTTAGTGATTAGTAGTTATGCTGTCTGTGCATGCAGAATCTTACCATCAGCATCCTTGCCGATTATTTCGGCAAGGATGTTTTTTTGTAGATGGCTTCGTTTAATAGAGACGCTTTTTTCCATACACGGATATACATGCTCTTTTTTCTATAAATAATCTACAACTTTTTTAAATGTGTCTATTCATTTTTGTCGAAAAATGACGATATATAGCTCATTGACATAGACTGATTGGTCAGTAAATACGGACAAGGTTTATAGGCAATAAGGATTCGAATGGAAAGAACTCCTGTATATAACCTGTTTGTCAGTCAACTAGGGGGCTATTGAATGAAAAACAAAGGCTTAGTGATGAAATCTATCATCGTCGTGACCGTTCTTCTTATGGTCATGTCTATTGTATTCATATCATCCTCATATATGATGGAGCGAAGAATCTATAATGATGAATTACTATCCCTTCATACTACGCTTACGAAGAATATCGAGATAGAAAAGGAGGGTATTGCAGGAGCTGCTAACAAGCTCAAGTCAATGGATTCCTCACAATATGCCAAGGATAACAATATTGTTTGGATTCAGGAGAGCTTGAACAGCATGGTACGCGACAATTTCATATCGAATTCGTACTTGCTTGCTCCCGGTTTCACGGAACGTGATGGAAAGTTCTATCTGAAGGTGCTTCAAGGCAACGATTCCTTCGTTGAATTAGGAAATGCGCCAGGAAGCGAGTATGAGATCAAGCCAGAGCTTGTCGATGCGATCCATGAGATGGAGCGGACAGGTGTTGGCTTTAGTGACATCTATGAAGATCTTGATGGCGAATGGATTACGGTGCTGAAGCCGATCAATAATGACAGGAATGAGACGATAGCGGTGTTTGCCGTAGATTTCAATAATAAGAAGATTGACGGCGATCTGAATTCCATGTTGTGGGAAATTATTGGTATTGGCTCATCGATAGGTATCGTATTCATTATCGTGATTGCCTTCTTAATACGCCGATTAGTTCGGCCGCTTACACAGCTGTCCGTTCTGTCCACGAGAGTGGCGGCCGGCGATTTAACGGTATCTATTCCGGTTCGCTCGAAAGATGAAATCGGCGTTCTATCTGATAGTTTTAACACGATGATTGCTCAAATCAAGCACTTGGTTACCAATGTCAAGACGACCGCTGATCAGGTCGCGGAATCATCACAGCAGCTAACAGTAATCGCTACGCAAACGTCTCAGTCTAGCTATGAAATATCCAATTCTATTCAAGAGGTTGCAACTGGTTCAGAATCGCAGATGCAAGGGGCTGAAGAAAGTAAGGCTGCTATGGAGGAAATTGCAATCGGCATCCAGCGGATCGCTGAATCATCCTCTGCCGTATCAGAACTGAGCATCGACGCAACAGAGTCGGTTGATCAAGGCAATCAGGTTGTCCAGCTGACGGTGAAGCAAATGGCACAGATCAGAAATTCCGTCAGTCGTTCTGAAGGGATTACGCAGTCTTTGTTGAATCAATCCGAGAAGATAGAGCATATCGTCAGTATCATTGGCAATGTAGCGGTGCAAACCAATCTATTGGCGCTCAATGCTTCTATTGAGGCGGCACGGGCAGGCGAACATGGACGAGGCTTCGGCGTTGTTGCTCAAGAGGTTCGCAAGCTTGCAGAGCAAACGAAGGACTCTACGGAACAAATTGCTGAGATGCTGAATACGGTAATTGCACATACGAAGGAACTGGCCGAAGCGATGGGAGAAAATACGGAGCAGGCTGAACAAGGAACCTTGATTGTACAAGAGGCTGGGGAGCATTTCAGCAAAATATGGACGTCTGTGCAGCAGGTCACGGAGCAAATTCAAGAGGTATCGGCTGCCGCTGAAGAGATGTCTGCTGGTAGTGAAGAGGTCGCTGCCACATTGGACAACCTCGCATCCATAGCGAAGGACTCATCACTGAACACTCAGAGCGTCGCCGCTTCGACCGAAGAGCAGCTCGCTATTGTGGAAGAAATATCGGATACAGCTACCTTATTGAATCGCAAAATGCAAGATCTACAAGAAGAACTTCGGAAATTTACGATCTAAACGAACAAGACTCCCTGCTCGATGGAAGAGCGGGGAGTCTTATTGTATTGCGCTATACATGTTGGGATTGAAGTTATCCAATTGAAGTTAGGCTGTCGGTTAGCAGCTGAATCAACATGTATAGTGCAATCAACCAAATTGTAATTGCGGATATCTTGTTCAACCAAGTGAGGATGCGTCCGTCAGCATCGATTTTACGGGTGAAATGACCTGCTATTGCAAGCCCAAGGAACCACAGCCACGACACTGCGACACAGGCAATCGTGAACACCCATTTCAGTTCACTGGAATACTGCAAAGAGTTCGTTCCTATGACGCCAATTGTATCGAGAATCGCGTGTGGATTCAGAAGAGAGACGGACATGGCGAACATCATTTGCTTCGGGACACTCATAGCATTTCCCTGACTGCTATTCAACCTGCTTGTCGACTTCCATAGACTCCAACCCATATATAACAGGAAAATGAATCCTAATAGATACAGCCCGTATTGAAGCCATTTCCACTTCCAGATGAATAGCGAGATACCTTGAACTGCGGCTAAAATAAGCAGGGTATCGCATAATGCCGCTGTTATCACGACAGGGATGGCCTTTACGAACGGCTTAGATAAAGCCCCTTGATTGAAAATAAACACATTTTGTGCGCCTAACGGCAATATAAGGCCAAGTGCGAGCAATATTCCGTGAATGAATGCCTCGACCATTGATATCTACCTCCGTATGTCATCATCCATAGAACCGGTTCTAAGACAATATCATAACGCAGCAATTTACAATTGTCCCCGACCATTTGGTTGAGTTCAAGACCAACCAAATTCTATAATAAGCTTATCAATCAACTTGGTGCAGGAGAGGAACATATGCCAAAGACGTGCAGCATTGACTACAGCGATTGGAGACTCGAACGATCCTCATCGATCGCGCTGTATAAACAAATCGAGCATTATATGAAATCTAAAATCTTGTCTATGGAATGGGAAGCGGGTGCGAGACTCCCTGCACAACGTAAGCTTGCGAAGCAACTGGGTGTGAATCGCAGCACGCTGGTGGCAGCCTTGGATTGCTTGACTGATGCGGGGTTTATCGAAGGGAATAGCGGAGGGGGGACGGTTATATCGGACATAGCCCATCGTGTCGACAGCATGTCTCCTATTCTGCCGAATTGGAATGCGTATGTGGAAGAAGGCTCACATTATCCCAATTTACCGATTATTCAGACGATAAATAACATGGAATTCTCACCGCAAATGATTCGCATGGGCACGGGCGAGCTTGCCCCTGACTTATTGCCAACAAAAGAGATGGAGAAAACGATACGCGGTGCAATCGATCATGGAATATCACTTGGGTATGAACAGCCGCTTGGGCACTATCCGCTGCGAGAACAGCTCAGCAAGCAGTTGTCGGAACAAGGCATCGAAGCCGCGCCTAACTCGATATTGATTGTCTCGGGAGCACTTCAAGCACTGCAGCTCATTGCAGCAGGCCTCGTTGGTCGTGGATCCACTATGCTCGTGGAGAAGCCCTCCTATTTATATTCTATTCATGCCTTCCAATCGGCCGGACTAAGAATGGTTGGTGTGCCAATGGATCAAGGCGGTATACGAGTGGATGCTCTGGAGCAATATGCGCTACAGTATAAGGCTTCGCTGCTGTATACGATTCCAAGCTTCCATAATCCAACGGGTACGGTGATGGAGCAGAACAGAAGAGAAGCATTAATGAACATCAGCAATCGCATTGGATTGCCAATTATTGAAGATAGTGCCTACGAAGCGTTATGGCTGGATGCCCCGGGGCCACGATCATTGAAGTCAATGGATAAGCATGGACAAGTCCTCTACGTAGGGACGATGTCCAAGTGTGTTTGCCCTGGCCTGCGAATGGGCTGGATTGTTGGTTCGAAGCAGGTGATAGAACGCTTGGCAGATATTAAAATGCAGATGGATTACGGCTCCAGCTCTTTATCGCAACAAGTTGCAGCGGAGTGGCTTCGATCGGGTATCCACCAGTCACGCTTGCAACACATTCGTGCTCAGCTTCGTTTGCGAAGAGACTTTTTGCTTGACCAGTTGAGACAGCATTGGTCATCTTTTGCAGCATGGAGAGTTCCCCAAGGCGGATTTTACATATGGGTGACCATGGATAGATCTATTGCAATCGAAGCCTTGTTCAAGCATGCGCTTGCTTGTGGAATTCTGCTGAATCCAGGTCATATCTATGATCGCTCGAGCAAGCATCAACTTCGACTATCGTACGCTTACGCAAGCTTTGAAGAAATGGAGCGGGCTATCCTTTTGATTGCAAAGTGGGTAAAGAGTAAGAATGTCACCGAATGATGGGATGTCAAAAGTATTTGACATAACAATATTAATCATTATAATAAAGATGTAAAATGTTTTTTACATTTGAGGAGATAGAACTCGTTATGAAAAACAAGATATCAGAGCTGCGCAAGCGAATGGGCATGTCACAGCAAGAACTGGCTCAGCGGTGTGAAGTGAGTCGGCAGACGATTAACGCGATTGAGAATGATAAGTATGATCCAACCTTAGCGCTAGCGTTCAAGCTGTCACGAACGTTAGAGGTCACAGTCGATCAGTTGTTTACTTATGAGGAGGCATCAAGATGAGAAAGCAAGATGAAATGGAACGTTATCATAATGACAAGTCAGCGAAGAACGGCTACATGTTCTATACGATCGCATTGCTGGTGTGGGGGCTGTATGATTTTGCTGTCAAGGGGAATAGCGGATTGCAATTTACTATCCTATTAATCGGGAACGCCATCTTCCTATGGACACGCGTCTACTATAAGCGAAAAGTGATGTAATAATCACAGTGAAAAATCGATGAGATAGGGTCACTTATCTGATCACATAAATTTAATTATGTAAACTAAAATAAATAATGATGGAGATTGAACGCAAGGATCGTCTCAACCGTACTATAGATACATTATGATTCATTATGGGTTTCCGTCTAGAAAAGGCGGTTGAGGAGGAGTATTGTCGATGATTATCGTAACAACAGAGCAAGTGGCTAATTATGAAGTAAAGGAAGTACTCGGTACAGCATTCGGACTGACCGTTCGCGCACGAGGGTTGGGGAAGGATATCGCTGCTGCATTCAAAGGATTGGTTGGAGGCGAAATCACCCAATATACAGAAATGCTAGAGGATGCACGGAAGCAAGCGCTGGATCGCTTAGTAGCGAACGCACAAGCGATGGGGGCGGATGCTGTCATTATGGTGCGTTTTGACTCTGGTGAAGTCGGAACCAATATGAGTGAAATTGTTGCATACGGCACGGCTGTAACGCTTCGGCCGAAGCGAGAAGTAAGATGATTACGTTTTTGATTGTTTATTTTTCATTGCAGCTGCTCTTTTTTATTGTGTTTCTTATCATCTCGGCCTTCCGAGATCGCCGTCACCAAGCGAATGAACATGAACATGTGCCGGAAGGCTTCGAGAAGACTTCGGAAGTTAGTATCGATCCGTCAACAGGGAAAAAGGTAACGGTTTATTACAATCCGCATACAGGACAGCGATGGTACCGCGTGAAGTAACAATGGAAGGATACAATCCACGAATGAACAATCTTGTTAACGTGGTTGCTTTCAATAGCCAGATACCTCGATATTCAGGTGATACCCTAGCGTTGGCTAGGCTGGTTCGTAAGTCGTAACGGTACTTATGAGCCCACGCTGCCAGCTGCTGGGGTATTTTTTTATTATTCAGAGCCACAGAGAACAGTGATATAGAATTACGTCCCCAGTCCTATTCATTAGACAAAAGTATACTTTTGTCGCTATATACATTCAGTTTGAAATATTTTAAACTTAAACTGCTTCAAAGATTGAAATAAAATTTCATTCATCTAGAGTCGACATACGATGATGTTCTCATTACTCGATATCCAAAGGGAGGGAATTAACATTGTATTTTGCAAGGAACCGGGCTCGTATTTTACTCATGTCGATGATGTCGGTCGTGCTTTTGTTCAGCACAATTGTAAACGCTTCCGCAATGAGTTCCTCTGATTTATCCTCTTCATCCTTATCGTCATCTGAAGCGCAGGCAGAACCGCTCGCATCAGGCAGTACGGCTTCATCCCAGATTATTGAAGACTTCGAGCAGCTTCAACAGCTGTCTGCAACCTCAGTAAGAGCAGTCCCTGGTTCTGTTAAGGCGGTTCTAACCTCACGACCGGAACCGGTACAACATGATGAACATGCAGTAAAGCTCACCTATGATTTCACGGAAACGACGGGAACATCAGCGGCTTATCTGAATTTCTTGAACGCATCTGGGGGAGTAGGGCGTGAGATAAAAGGATATCCATCTTCAATCGGAGTGTGGGTGTATGGGGATGGAAATAAGCACTGGCTGCGAAGTCAACTGCAGGATGCCAGCGGAGCTAAGCCAACGATTGACTTTACTACTAGCAACGGGCTCAGCTGGAATGGCTGGCGGTACGTTACTGCGAGTTTGCCTACTAATCTTGTTCAGCCTATCAAATTGAATCAGCTCTATGTAGTAGAAACGAATGATCGGAATAAAAATAGCGGCGCTATTTATTTTGATAGCCTGCGAGCTCTCTATGGATCGACAAGTATATATGAGCTAACGATGATCGGCTTGCCTCCTATGCAGGCAGGAGAGACAAAACGGGTTCAGGTGTTAGCGACTTCTGCTGGCGAAGCAGAACAAGTAGATGTGACGAAGGAAGCCGTACTTATCAGTGATGATCCTTCCATTGTCGTTGTAAATCCAGACAATACGCTTACTGCTGTGGCCGAAGGACGAACGAGACTAACGGCACGCTACATGCAAGCACCAGAATCCGTAGTTGATGTAGTCGTCAGCCAAGCCGCTCCAGTCATTCAGCAGTTGAACTTGTATGGAGCACCAGCTATGGAGATTGGTGAGCGCGTGAAGACCCATACATTTGCGCGATATGAAGGTGCTGCGAAGCCTGTATCCATGCTAGAAGGAGTTAGCTACAATAGCAGCAATCCCGAGGTTGCTTCCATTGATGCAGCTGGTATGGTCACTGCACAAGCGAATGGAACGACTGTTATGCGGGCGGTATATGGCGAACTCTCCTCCGCTTACGAATTGAAGGTATCCGTGCCTCAGCCGAAGCTGGAACGACTTGAGCTGACCGGCTTGCGTGCAATGACTATCGGCGAGTCGCTGCAAGGGAAGGTAACAGCATACTATTCCGATGGCTCTTTCTCAGAAGTATCGACAGGCGTTGTGTTCAAATCCAGTCAGCCGCACAATGCAACGATAGATGCTAGTGGGAACGTCATGGCTCTTCAAGTAGGCATCAGCTCCATAACTGCTGCTTACGGAGGCAAGACTGCTGATTTCACACTTGTCGTGAACAAGGATACAATCCTGCCTAAGCGGCAATTGCGAGCAGCTTGGATTGCTTCCGTCGTCAATATTGATTGGCCGCGTGAAGGCGTAGTTACGGAAAGAGAGCAGAAGCAAGACTTTGTAAATCTTCTCAATGAATTAGAAACAGCAGGCATGAATGCTATTGTGATGCAAATTAAACCGACTGCAGATGCCTTCTATCCGTCTAAATATGCACCTTGGTCGGAATGGCTCACTGGCGTACAGGGCAAGGATCCTGGCTATAACCCGCTTCAATTCATGATTGATGAAGCACACAAGCGCAATATGGAATTCCACGCATGGTTCAATCCGTATCGTGTAAGTATGCAGCCAGATATCAATAAGTTAGTTCCCAACCATCCTGCAAGATTGCATCCAGATTGGGTAGTATCTTATGGCGGCAAGCTCTACTTCAATCCAGGGGTGCCGGAAGCGAAGCAATTCGTGATGGACAGCATCATGGAGGTCGTCAACAATTATGACATTGACGCGGTTCATTTCGACGATTACTTCTATCCGTATAAGGTAGACGGGGTAGAGTTCCCTGATCGTGCGACCTACCAGCAGTATGGAGCTGGTTTCTCCGATATTACGGACTGGAGACGCAACAATGTGAATACCTTCATTGAGGAATTGTCCAAAGAAATGAAGCAGGCGAAGCCTTATATGAAATTCGGCATTAGCCCATTCGGCGTATGGCGCAACAAAGTAACGGATCCGACAGGCTCCGATACAACAGCTGGGGTTCAGAATTATGATGACCTCTATGCAGATACACGCTTGTGGATTCAAAAGGGATGGATTGATTACATTACGCCACAGATATACTGGTATTTTGGCTTTACTCCTGCAGCCTTCGAGAAGCTTGTGGATTGGTGGGTGAAGGAAACAGAAGGAACACATACACAGCTCTATATCGGTCATGCCGATTATAAGGTGAATGATCCGAACACGCCAGCCTGGCTCAATCCCGATGAGCTTCCGAATCAATTGAAATACCTGCTCAACTTCGATACGGTGAAGGGGAGCATGCATTTCAGCACCGTCGATATTCTCAATAATCCGCTTGGGTTGAAGGATCGACTAAGCGGGGACAGTTACCGGTATAAAGCGCTTGTGCCAGAGATGCCGTGGCTTCCAGCCAATACTCCATCTGCACCGAAGCTTACAACTGCACATGTCACCGATAAAGGAGTTCACCTGTCATGGGAGGAGGTTACGAACAGTTCGGCTGCTTACTATGTGATCTATCGGGCTGAGGGCAGCGAGTCGATTAATGTCAATGATCCGAAGCAAATCGTGAAGACTATACGTAAAATAAACGGCGCATATCAATTTTACCTTGATACGACAGGTGAGCTAGGCAAACAATATACTTATGCGGTTACGGCGGCTGACCGTCTGCACAACGAGAGTATGCCTAGCCAATCCAAATGGATCTGGAATGAACCGCTTGTCTCAATTGAGTTGAAGGGCGATACGAATATGACAGCGGGGAAACAACAGCAACTGAAGGTGTTCGGAGTTGGCAAGAGTGGGAATCGAGTGGAGTTGACGAATGATCTTCGCTTCACATCCAATCAGCCTTCGGTGTTGTCCATTAACGAGGCAGGCACGGTGAAGGCGAATCTATCGGGTACCGCTGTTGTGACCGCAAAGTATGGAAGTTTCTTGCAGAGCACAATGCAAATCAAAGTGTCACAGAAGTAGTCGGACAATATCACATCACGATATTCGTTACAGCATATTCAGCGCAAATAGAAGCATACGAGAGACAGTGCCAGTGTTCCTTGCGAATGCTGGCATTGTTTATGTGAAATGACAGAAAAGGAGTTGCGATCAGGCTAAATCGTTATTTTCAGAAAATTTGCGAAAAAATAATGAAAAATTGTTTCAAATAAGATTAACGAGGTTAATAATAGACATGTCCTGCAACACTCATCGCAGGACGCCACTCTGGTGAAGTGAGAGGATTGCTACAAGGAGGCAGTTTCAATATGAACGCACAAGGCAAAACTTATCAACTGAAAGCAGAGAGAAGAACGGACTTTACTCGCTCTTCCCTTCGTGAATTACGTCAGAAAGGCCGGATCCCGGGCGTCGTATACGGTGCGGATATCGAGAGTACTGCATTGCATGTTGATTCAAGAGACTTCGTCAAGCTTGCACATGTTGGCCGGACAGAAGTGTTCCAACTGCAGGTGGAAGGCATGAAGCCAGTCCAAGCGCTAATCAAAGACGTTGTCAAACAAGATGGTGCTTATGCACATGTTGATTTCCAACAGGTATCTGCAAATCACCCAATACGTATTCATGTGCCTATAGAATATATCGGTACACCTGCTGGGGTCAAAAAAGGCGGTATTTTGCAGACGCAAGAAACAAGTTTGGAAATCGAGGGTCTGCCCGCACATCTTCCTTCCGTGTTTCAAGTGGATATTTCCCATTTGGGCATAGGTGGTAAGATGTTGGTGGAAGACGTGCAAATTCCAGAACATATCCATCTCTTGTCCCATAAGAATGAGCTATTGGTTTCCATTGTTACACAGCGGGGCATTGAAGAGGTAGAGGATGAAGAATCAGAAGCGGCAACAGCAGTACCGGCTTCTGTGGAAGTATAGCACATTATTTCATTTAACTAAATTAAATATAAACAGAATGAAGAGTCTGCAAAGTGCGAATGGATGAGTATAAAGCAGGCTCTTTTTTCATGCATACAACTGATAATTGGCTCACATGAATCATGTCTCATCGATCCATACTAACGATAGGCGATGGGGGTGATGGATTGCGATTTGCACGAGTAATGTCCATGCTGTTGTTGATTCCATTATGCTGCAGCTGCAGGATACAAGGGATGGAACACCCAAGATATGGAATGACGGTGAATGATACACAGATGAACGCTCTTCATCCAAGACAAGCAATCAATGTTGTCGCGATGCAGCTGGATGATTTGAAGTCATTCCAGCATACGATGTTGAAGATGCATCAGACTCCAATTGAACGTAACGTCAAAATGGATAAGGCTAGAATCGGCAGTATCGGGATCCTCGTTAATAAATTTCACGAACTCCCTCTTGATTACCGGCCAGATGATCTGGTTTATCCAAACGCACCCTTTATTTTTGACGAGCGAGTAGATAAGCGCAAATTGCGCAAGGAAGCAGCTAGAGCTCTGGAGCAGCTAATCGCTGGTGCTAGACAAGACGGTATTTATTTGGCAGGTGTATCTGCTTACCGATCGCATGCTGCTCAGACGGCCATATATCATAGCAATGTACGGCGTTATGGCAAGAAAAATGCGGAGTTGTATTGTGCGGAGCCGGGACATAGCGAACATAAGACAGGGCTCGCCGTAGACCTCACGCGTAGTGATGGAAAATGTGCAGCGGAAGCTTGCTTCGCGGACATGAAAGAGGCAAAATGGCTGCAGAATCATGCACATGAATATGGGTATATTGTTCGGTATCCAAAAGGAAAAGAGCATATTACAGGATATCAATATGAGCCATGGCATATCCGTTATGTTGGGAAGAAATTGTCCGCTCTATTGACAGCACGGGGGATCACGCTGGAAGAATATTATGATTCATCTTATCCGTAGTGGTCTGCTCTGTAGAATGGATAACGACGTCGATGGCAAAAGGAAAACCACCCAAGCAATGCCTGGGTGGTCGCCTGGGTCCAGCTCTTAGAACCAGAAAGAACGGCTTATGATTACGAGCAAAATGAAAAGTACCAAGATAACGCCAGTGCTTGTAAAGCCAAATCCACCGAAACCGCAGCTTCCACAGCTTCCACAGCCTCTTACATCAGACATGTTCAGATCCCCTTTCGTTTGGATATGATGTATTACCGTATAAGTGTATGAAGGAAGCTGTGGAGGTGATTGGACGTTTGACGGGTTACATCACGTCTGTTATGTAAATAAGCCATGCAATTCCTGCATGGCTTGTATGTTCTGCTAGGATTAGAAGCCTTTATATTGAGGCTCCTCCGTTTCTAATTGCTGCACTCGGTTTTCCACTTGGTCGACGATCTGCTGCGTTTGCTCTGCGGCATTCGTATATAATTGCTTTGCTTCTTGGTTCTGAGTAGCCAATGCAAAAGACTCCAAGTCAGCTTGTACACCTTTTAACGAAGCTAAGCATGTTTTCACTTGAGATCCAACTGTCATGCTGTACACCTCCCTTCCTACTCCGAACTACAGAGGATAATGTGTCCCGAAAGAGGAGCGGCCATACCTCTAATAATTAAATTAACTCACTTCATAAAATCATGAGCATCTACAAATAATGACGTAGTGGATTGGAACTTTTTCTTATCAAGGAGGATGTATGATGCCACTTTGGCTGGAGATCATGCTTCGGACTTTGGTTGCAGTCGTAACCTTATTCCTGCTGACCAAAATGCTGGGGAAGCGCCAGGTCACCCAATTATCCGTATTTGAATACATAACCGGCATCACGATCGGAAGCCTAGCTGCTTATGTTTCTCTGGATTTAGAGGACAACTGGTATCTTGGGCTTGTGTCGCTGGGTGTATGGGTTACGGTCTCGTTCGGCATTGAATTCTTGCAACTGAAGAGTAAAACGATGCGGGATTGGATAGACGGAAAATCAACAGTTCTGATAAAGAACGGCAAAATTCTTGAAGACAACTTGAAAAAGGAACGTCTGACCTCCGATGAATTGCTGCTGCTGCTTCGAAAGAAGGATGTATTCAAAGTGGCTGATGTTGAATTTGCGATGATGGAATCAAGCGGTGATGTAAGTGTTTTGCTCAAAAGCGAAAATATGCCATTTACTCCAAAACATCTAGGGATTAAGGTCGCTCCTGAGTATGAACCGCAAGCCGTTATTATGGACGGGCAGGTTATGGAGCAGCCGCTTGCTACGATTGGCCGTGATAATAAGTGGTTGAGCGAACAGTTGACAGCGCTAGGCGTGAAGACTGTTCAAGATGTATATTTGGCACAAGTGGACAGTTTCGGAGAGTTGTATGTCGATCTGTTCAACGATCAAATTAAAGTTACGGTCCCGCAGAAGAGGGCTAATACTTTAGCAACGATGAAAAAGTGCGAAGCTGATCTGGAAATGTTCTGTCTGTCAACGGAAGATGAGAAGGCAAAACAAATGTATGGACAGTGCTCTCGCACGATGCAGCACATTATTGAGAAGGTACGACCATTACTCATCCAATAATCGAAGGTATGCGACATAGCGAGGTGGTTACATGCTTATTGGCAAGCAATCATGGAAATTTGAGCGAGCACCTTATATTATAGGCACTTCGGCCATTGTTGGGCCTGAGGAAGGAAAGGGGCCGCTTGCAGCTGATTATGATTTGATCCACGAACAGCTTGATATTTACGAGACAAGCTGGGAGAAGGCAGAACGCAAGCTTCTTGAACAAGCAACGAGTCTTGCGATCACGAAAGCGAACGTTAACACAAGCCATATCGAGTATTTTATCGGTGGGGACTTGATGAACCAAATTACGAGTAACAGCTTCGCGGCTCGAACTCTGTCTGTTCCATACATTGGCGTATTCGGTGCGTGCTCAACTTCCATGGAATCACTTGCGCTTGCAGCGATGATTATTGATTCCGGCAATGCGCATTATGCTCTTGCAGGAACATGCAGTCATAATTGCACAGCGGAGAAGCAATTCCGGTACCCTACGGAGTACGGTTCGCAGAAGCCGCCTACTGCACAATTCACCGTAACCGGAGCAGGCGCTGCGGTATTGTGCAATCGCGGGAGTGGGCCGCGGGTAACCACCGCTACAATAGGGAAAGTCATTGACTTAGGTATAACTGATCCGTTCAACATGGGGGCGGCTATGGCGCCAGCCGCAGTGGATACCTTGCGGGCGCATTTCACAGACACCGGGAGAGAGGCCAGCTATTACGACATTATCGTAACCGGGGATTTGTCAGCCGTGGGCCATCCTATCGCTTCAGACTTATTGAGGCAGTCCGGGGTATCGATGGAGCATACCGTGTTCGATGATTGCGGCTTAATGATATTTGACCGCAACAAGCAAGCCGTACAAGCGGGAGGGAGCGGCTGCGGCTGCTCTGCTGTTGTCACCTATGGGCACTTGATGAAGCGGATGATTCGAGGACAATTGAAACGAATGTTAATTGTGGCCACTGGTTCGCTGTTGTCGCCACTCTCTTATCAACAAGGAGAGAGCATACCATGTATTGCTCATGCCGTATCCATTGAGATGGATTCGGAAGGTGAGTAAGAAGATAATATCACAACAAATAATTACTATTATGGATCTTGTATATCAAGATCCCTTTTTATGTAATAATGTATTTTGTTTTCAGACATATGGTTAATTATTCATATGTCTTCCGTGGGAATATCGATCTGCATGAAAATCCTCTCCACGACTACTCCTGCAAGAAAATCTAAAAAACTACTTTACAAAATAAAATAGATAAAGTAGTATAGTGAGAAATATTGAGATGCCTATTTATGGTAAGTGGATATATATGCAAAAAATCATTTGGAGAACAATCGGAAATCTCGTTTTTTTGCTGCTGCTTCCATGTTTAAAATAGTGCATAAAAAAACATCACATCATTGGATTTATTCCAGAAATAGGGGGAGTTTTGTATGAAAAAGAAGTGGAGTTTGTTCTTGAGTACGCTTCTTGCTGTATCGATCGCGTTGTCTGCGTGCGGCAGCGACAAAGCGAAGGAACCAGAGAAGAATGCACAATCGAATGAGCAAGGTTCTAGCCAAGAAGAGAAGAAAGATGATGCGGCTGGAGAAGGCGAAATCGTCTCTGAGGGTGTAATTAAGGCAACGGATACTTCCAAATCTCCAGAATTGGCGAACAACCGTAAAGATATGGTGATTATCGGTATTACAGCTCCGAAAGGTATTTTCAATCCAATTTACTCGGAATCTGCATATGATGTATACGTTATGCGTTCCTTGTTCAAAGGGATGTTACAATATGATAAAGATGGTACAGTGAAGCCAGCATTGGCGGAAGAGTATCAAGTGTCTCCTGACAATTTGAAATATACATTCAAGCTGAAGAAAGACTTGAAATTTAGCGACGGAACACCTCTTACGGCAGAAGACGTGGCATTCACGTTCACTGTTTTCCATGATAAATCCTACGACGGTCCGGCTGATATCGTGAAGGATGCACATATTAAGGGTGGACAAGACTACCGCGATGGCAAAGTATCTTCCATCGAAGGGATCAAGGTAATCGATCCGTTGACGATCGAGTTCACAACTACAGAAGTAAGCGCGACAGCACTAGCTGCTATCGGTACACAAGAGATTATGTCCAAAGCATACTATGGCAAGGACTATAAGCAAGGCAACCTTGGCTACATGCCTGACTTGTTCACGAAACCAGTCGGTGCTGGTCCATACAAGCTGGATAAGTTCGTAGCAGGACAAGAAGCGCAGCTTACTGCGAATGAGTACTACTACTTGGGCAAGCCTAAGGTTGAGAAGCTGATCTATAAATTTACAACCGATGAAACAAACGTTCAATTGCTGCAAACAGGTGAAACGGATATGGATGCTCCAGCGGTATCCAAAGATCAAGTGGAGCAATTGAAGGAAATGGGCTTCTTGGATACTACCTTGTACCGTACAAATGGCTACGGCTACATCGCATTCAACCACAAGCTAGATAAGTTCAAGGACAAGCGTGTTCGTCAAGCGTTGACATACGGCTTGAACCGTCAAGAAATCGTCGATGCGGTATACCAAGGTTATGCAGACGTTATCGATGTTCCACAATCGAAGCAATCCTGGTCTTACACGGACGATGTAACGAAATACAACTTCGATCTGGAGAAGGCGAAGCAATTGCTTGACGAAGCTGGCTGGAAAGTCGGCGCTGACGGCAAGCGAGAGAAGAATGGCGAGAAGTTCGTCATCCACTTCACAGCATCTACGCCTAACGTAGTTAACGATGCAATCATTCCGGTCGCTCAGAAGAACTTCGGCGATCTCGGCATTGAGTTCGTCGCTGACCAAATGGAGTTCAACGCCGTTATCGACAAGAAAAAGAAGGGCGACTTCGACATGCTATTCATGGCATATGGATTGACACCAGATCCGCAATCTTCGGAGGGTGTATTCACAACGAAGGGCTTCCAGAACGAAATTGGCTACAGCAATCCGAAGATCGATGATTTGTTCAAGCAGGCAGGTTCGACTCTCGATGTTGAGAAGCGTAAAGAAATCTTCCATGCAATCTATAAAGAGTTGAACGAAGATCTTCCTTTGATGTACATGTACCAACGTCGTGATATGTTCGCAACGAACGCTCGTGTTCAAGGCTTCGATATGTCGCCTTACAACGATTTCACTTATTCTCTTCCTACTATTCAAATTCAATAATCGAACATGATGATGATCTCGGGAAGTCCAGCAATTTGCTGGACTTTCTTTTTTTGATGTTAACAAATAGACATGATTTTGTTCGTTATATGATAATCATCTATGCGTTTTCCTGTATTCAAATCTTTGCCCCGATATCGTTTCATAACTAGGAGTACGAGAATTTTATTCTAATGGCTCATTCATGTTACAATAGTGTCTGATCACATTAGCTGTAGAAAGACATATGGAGGGAATTATACGTTGAGATGGATGAAATCGCTGTTCGTCCTGTTCCTTACCTTGATGGTAATGACAGGTTGCGGCACGACACAGATTGGAAATGAGAAGAAGGTTGCGACAGATCGCCCTTCGACAACAGTAGAAACAAACGAACCAGCCCAATCGAAGCCCCTTACAGACTTCGAGGAAGTGGCGAGTTATATACGGAAGCATCATTCTCTGCCTGATAATTTCATTACGAAGAAGGATGCAGAGAAGCTGGGCTGGAATGCGAAGGAAGGCAATCTAAATGAAGTAGCTCCAGGCAAGAGCATTGGCGGAGATATCTTCCGCAATCGGGAAGGCAAGCTGCCGAAGAAGAAGGGGCGCATTTGGTATGAGGCAGATATGAACTATTCCAAGGGATTCCGCGGCAAAGATCGTCTTCTCTTCTCGAATGACGGGCTGATCTATAAAACAGAGGATCATTATGGTACATTCCAGCAGATGAAAGGGAAGGATGGAGAGCGATGACAAGACAAATTATTGAATTGGATGGGCGACTCTTAACCTCGCGTACGAAGCTGCATGATGTCCTCAGCAAGGAATTAGAGCTCCCTGAACATTATGGACGTAATCTGGATGCGCTGTGGGATTGCTTGACGGAATCATCTGCACGTCCGTTAACAATCCATTGGAGCCATTATGAGGCAAGCAAAAGGCAATTGGGAGAGTATTGCGAGCAGGTGCTGCATTTGTTCCAAGATGCAGAAGCTGAGTTGGATGGATTCAAGGTGAAGATCACACGGTAATGTGTGGCAGATAGGGAATAAGACATCATAAATGAATATAGAAGCCTATAACAGTGAACAAGCCTTTGACAATATGGTCAAAGGCTTGTTTTTGTATATGTCCCATGTGTTATCTTACAAGAAGACAAAATAAATAACGGCTGCCAATACGATGCGATAGATAGCAAATGGTACGAGTTTCACTCGATTAATCAGCTTCAAGAAGAAGCGGATAGAGATGAGAGCGAATAGGAATGCGCTAATGAAGCCGACGATGAAGAACGGCAGTGCATCCATGGAGAAATCCTTCCAGTGCTTCAGCAGGGATAATCCGCTAGCTCCAGCCATGACAGGTACGGCCATAATGAATGTAAAATCAGCAGCCGCACGGTGACTCATCCCCAGCAGTACCCCGCCTGAGATCGTAGAGCCAGAACGGGAGAATCCTGGCCATAGACCAAGACATTGGAACAAGCCGATGCCAAATGCTTGCTTGTATGTTACCTGATCCACCGTCTTTGCCGTTGGCTTCGCAGGGCGGAACCAGTCTGCTGCGATCATGAGCACTGCTCCGAGCACAAGGCCGATCAGCACAGTCTGGATGGAAAATAAGTATTGATCAATATACTTTTCGAACAGTAATCCAAGCACTGCTGCTGGAATTAATCCAACGAGCACTTGTGTGAGCTTCAATCTGGAATGTCCCGCTCTACCTAGCTCTGGATCAATTGGAGCACGCTTCAACCCAAGCAGTTGGAAAAATCGATCCCAAAAAACAACGACAACTGCAAGGATGGAGCCAAGCTGGATCACGACTTTGAACATATTCGCCATTTGAGGGCTAAATATCTCTTTTGAATGAAGCATAAAGTCATCCACTAGAATCATATGCCCGGTCGAAGAGACCGGAGCAAACTCAGTCAGGCCTTCTACCACGCCTAATATAAATCCAACAAACATGTCCCACCAATTCAACGATAGTCACTCTCCTATGTAAGGCCTGTAAAATAGAATGTGCATAGCACAGATTGTATTATATAGCGATCTTGCACATTGTGGTAGTGTTAGTTTACATAATATGTAGTGTGTTAACAAATGATTTACAAATGAATGTAAGACAAGAATCGGTACTTAAGCTGCTAAGAGGTAGGCGGTAAGAAGGTTTGTTGTTTTGTAAGTATTGCTAAGTTCAGAAAAACAGAAATTTCTTAATGAATTTGAAGTAGTACGCGCTCAGATTTAAGTCTTGTACTTGTAGGGGAGGTCATATATGATAGCTCTATCTTACTAGGTAAATTATTCCTAAAAGTAAAAATAAAAGGATGATTAGGGGGTAGTCGAATGTGGGGAAGACGGTCAGAGTGAAACAGACGTATAAGACAAGATGGAGTACGCTTGGTATTGCCGTCATCTGTATAATGCTTGTTCTCGCAACACTATGGTCAGAGCAGCCGCCGGCGCCAAAAGGAGAGAATGCACCGATAGAACAATTTTCAGCGGTTAGAGCTATGGAGCATGTGAGAGCCATCGCACAGCTGCCGCATCCATCAGGTTCGGTAGAGAATGAGAGGGTGCGAACATATTTAGTTGAGCAAATGGAGTTATTAGGGCTACAGCCAAATGTGAACACGTATCCATGGACAGGGCAGTATAGAGGCATCTCCGAGTCGTTTGAGCTGCATAATATCATTGGAGTACATAAAGGAACCAAACCGGGAAAAGCATTGATGCTGACCGCTCATTACGATTCTACACCATTTGGCCCAGGGGCTAATGACGATGCGGTTGGGGTTGCGGCACTCTTGGAGACGGCACGCATTCTACAGGCTAGTCCGCCTATGGATCGGGACATTTGGTTCGTGCTGACTGATGGTGAAGAGAAAGGGATGCTTGGTGCAGAGGCTTTCTGGTTTGACAATAAAGTTCGTGAACAGATCGGCCTTGTCGTGAATTTCGAGGCGAGAGGTTCGCGAGGTCCGTCAATCATGTTCCAAACGAGCCGAAATAATGGGCAGCTTATTTCTGAATTTGCCTCGTTCGCGGTGTCTCCAGTTAGCAGTTCCCTTTTAGGCGACTTGTATCGGACGATGCCGAATGATACGGATTTGACCGTCTCACTGAATGCTGGCATACCAGGTCTTAATTTCGCATATATCGATGGCTGGGACAAATACCATTCCGATCAAGATACGCCCGACAATGTAACACTAGCAACACTACAGCACCATGGCGAGAATGCACTTGGGGCTGCTAAGCGGTTCGGAAATATGGATTTAGAGCAAGTGAATGATTCCGATCGGGTCTATTTTAACTGGTTTACGTTGCTGCTTCATTATCCTTCTTCCTGGACGATCCCGATGTCCATCTTGATTGGCATAGGGTGGCTTCTCTGTATCGCGGTGCTCTTCAAGAAGAAGGCAATTGCATTGAAGGGAATGGCGCTCAGTTTCCTGCTTACACTAGGAAGCATCATTACATCTGTTGTGGTCGCTTACTTGGTATTTGTAGGGATTATGTATATTGGAAGTTCAGTGGCGGGGATGCCATTGCAATCTGCTTCCATACCGGCTCAGGTCAATCTTGTTTTTGTACTGATCGCATTACTTGTTCATCTCGCATTCACACGTCTAACTCGGGATAGGGTTAACGTCTTGGAAATGATCCTAACCGGAATGCTGTTCTACTTCCTGCTTTTAATCGTTGTGTTAGGGCTTATCCCTGGAGCAAGCTACCTATTCCTGCTCCCGCTTCCTATTCACTGCATCGTCATCGGGTGTACACTGCATAAGCGCAATCCGATTATGGTCTTGCAGCGGCCATGGGTGAGCCTTGTATTCGCGCTTGCTCCATTGACGCTGACAACAAGTTTATTTCATCTGTTGTATACGGGAATGCCGCTTCAGATTACGGTATTCACCACAGTTCTGTGCGTGTTAATATTCACCTTGCTGCAGCCGCTTATGACGAGTCTAACGATGGTTCGGGTAAGCCGTTCCGCGAAAATTGTGGATAGCAAATAGGTAAAACAGAGCCCATGTATGCATCATGGGCTCTGCTCGTGTATTATTCGGTTTGCTTGGAGTCGCGACAGTGCCACAATAGCTTCATCACATCAACCCGCTCATACGAGCACCATTTCTCCCATTGTTTGATTGCGCCTTCTAATCCTCCGACCTGCGGATGCACTGTTGTAATTGCACGGTTGAAGCGGGAACTGAATGGAATGAACGAGAGCGGCGAACCGGCGGTGATATGAATTTGGTTCCACCTTTTAAGGGTAGTCGTAGTTGTACCATCCGTATCGGCCGCATCCATTTCAAAAACCGTAAAGGAGTGGATATCTCCCTGCTTGCTGAGCATAGACATCGCAGGTGCGGTGATTGCATCCATGCTGTGCGTATAGTTTTGTATAGCGTCAGGCTGTACCGAGATATATTCAACATAGAATGCACATTCTGGCGGCAAGTTCGTCTCTTCTCCGATTACACAGCTAGGGATAAGATGAGCTGATAAGGTTCGGCTGTGTAAGCGTAGCTGTTCAGTCATACAAGGATCGGCATCCTTTACATACGTCTGTTCCAGAGCCGTAAAATCCGCAGCACTCATGTCCGGAGGAAGCTTATAAATGAAAAGATTGCTCCATTGCGTTTTGTTCGTTCGTCCTTGTACAACGAGAGAGGTGCGGAATCCCCATGCCTCTACCAAATCTCCATGCGAAATCATGTGCTGTAGAAGAGCTTCGTATCGTCGTTCCCAATCTGCAATTGCATTTGACTGTACCGTTCGTAAAACGTACTTCGCTTGATGCTTTGTCATTGGTTCTGGTTGAGGAAATTCGAAACGATTGCGATTTGCAGGTGTAATCCGAAAGCTTCTACGTATCCAGCGTATAGATGCACAAGCAATAATAATGACGAGGAGCATTACCGTTCCCAAACTTGTCATGATGATTGTAAGCATAAGTTGTAGTCCTCTCTATTGTTCATTTACAACCCTAATGAAGCTGCTTGCTTTGTTTTTCTCCCAGGCACTCTTCGAGCGAACGTGAAGAATTTAATTGATCAACGTACATCACAATTTGTAGCTACAACATCTAATTGTAGCGAACCTTTAAGCTAACAACATCAATCGCAGGAAGGATATCGATTCCATCTGGCGATGTAATCTTACGCGGGCAAGAAAGAAGATGTTCATGATGCTCATGTAAAATGGGGATCGGAACAGAGTGTTCCTCAACGGTTCGGTCATGATCTGGATATCGAATGACTGCGGTATGGATTGACAATGTTTGTTCTTCCATGCATACTGTTACAACCTGTTAAAATACTGGTATTATATAGGATGCGCATGTTTGTTTTTAGTGGAAATGATAGATTCGGGAGGATATCTGATTGGAAGGGTTAGTAAAGTTGGAGCAAGTGACGAAGAGCTATGATCGTCGAGTCATCCTGCAACGTGTAGAATTGTCTATCGGAGCGCATGAAGCAGTATCGATTACAGGAACGAATGGATCGGGGAAAAGCACGCTGCTCCGCTTGATTGCCGGATTAGCCAAGCCGACGAGCGGAATGATTCATCGTCACGGAGGAAGCAAACAGCGTATTGGCTTCGTTCCTGATCGACTGCCGAAGCTGCGGCTTACACCGGAAGAGTACCTATTTTCCATGGGTGGTATGCAAGGGATGAGCAAGGAAGCCATATCTGCACGGCTGGATGAATTGCTTGCCTTGTTCAAAATGGAGGATGCAGCTGCACGAAGAATGAATATTTTCTCCAAAGGGATGCTGCAAAAGGTGAACCTCATGCAAGCTGTACTGAATAAGCCTGATTTATTGCTGCTGGACGAGCCTCTATCCGGATTGGATACGGAATCACAGCGAGAGCTTATTCGTCTGCTCGGACATATGAAGCAGCAGGGCATTGCAATGGTGATGTCATGTCATGAGGCATCTTTGGTCGATCAGCTTGCGGATCGATGCGTAAGCATTCACCGTGGCTCAATTTCAATTACAGAGGTTCGTCCGCTCGAGGAAGATGTGCAGATTGAGGTGACGGTACCGACATCTCTGTCTATAAGTGATGAGATCGCTCGAATAGAAGGGATTCTCGGTTATAAAGAGCATGATACAATCTCTGACAGGTATGTCATACGTTCGAGGCAGCATGATTCAGATCACGTGCTGTTAGAGCTGCTAATGCGGAAATGTTCGATTGTATCCGTTCAAGCAAGTGCCGCCCATGGATATACTGGTTCAAATTATGCGCAGCAGCCTTCTCGACAGGAGGGACGCGAATATGCTTAAAGCAACCATATGGTACTTGCTGCGCAACTACAGTCGATCGTATCGCTACATACCGCCGTTATTCACGTTCTTGATTAGTTTGGGCTTGTTCTATACGTATACACCGAATCCGATTATGGGCAGCTTCTCATTCACGACGATGCTGATTTATATCATGGCAGCATGGTTCAGCTACAGCTTCCTGAAGACGGAGCATGCGGTTCAGGAAGAACTGACAATCTTGCATGTGAAGAGCCGAGCACTCTATTTGATCGGGCTTATTTGTTCGGCTGCGCTTATCATTTGTTTCATTGTTGTGGTTGCAATTGTTTACCCAATCGTGTTCGATAAATTTGACGAGCCTATTCGGTTCGAGCATCTCATTGTCGGGCTGTTCACGCACCTCGGCTCTGCACTCCTCGGAATTGCGATATCGCTGTACTTCGCGAAGAGGGTGGAGCGTGCTAGCTATGCAATTGGCGGGATACTGCTTATTCTTGCACTGTCCTTTTGTCAAGGAGCACTTATCGCAAAAGCAGGCATAGCAGGTGCGCTTCTATCATGGGTATTTCCGCCTGCCTATCATACGATGAATATGCTGTTGAACTATAGCAGTTATACAATGGCATCAACTCTTGGTACGATCGGGCTATCTATTGGATATGCGGTACTACTGATGATTCTGCTCATTCAAGTGCTGAAGCAGGTTGAAGAGTAGTCTGCAGATCATGGGCGCAATAATATGGAGGTACATAATATAAACGAGAGACTTTTACGAAGCGAGGAGTAATATATGGGGAAAATCAGCTAAGGTCTATCGCTAGTTTATTACTTTATTTTCTTTGATAAGGAGAATCGCCATGACTGATAACGCTAGGTTACAGATGCGCTCTATGCAAAGTCTGAACTATGAACAACGGCGGTTGTTTGTATAGAGCTGAAGCCTGAATGAAAGATACCGCCATGACTTCAAATGAAGTTATGAAGTTGATAGCTTAGACTTTGCTCTCTTCACAGTACATTTCTGTAAGGGGTAGAGCGAAGATGAAATATGTAAATGCAGATCGAGTATTACCCAAGACATTGATTCAAGAGATTCAAAAATATATCCAAGGCGGACTGCTGTATGTCCCTGCGCCGAAGTCGCAGCATAAGAAATGGGGCGAACAATCGGGAGGCAGGAAGATGTTGAGCAGGCGGAACATAGCTATTCGACATTCTTTTGCAGCGGGCTCAACTATGGATGAGCTTGCCGAGCAATATTGCTTGTCCTCGGACAGTATTAAGAAGATTATATATACAAAATCATAGTGATTTGGATGTAAAGGCTGCATCAGAGGGATTTGGTGCGGTCTTTTTTATTTGTAACATGTTGCAGCTTCTTGCAGCGTGTTTGTAATGTTTGTTTTAAATAATTTATTCCCTATGTTGCTTGGAGTCCACCTACTACAATAAAGGCTGTAAGAGCAGCTTATGAATGTGTCGACCGAGAAATAGTTCGATAAGAACCTTCAACCCTCGATCCGAACTTCATGTGGCAAAGTGCTCGAATATGCTCAATATTGGAGTGGAGAAAAATGATTTCATTCTTTCAATTCGACACGAACGAAGAGAAACATGTGCTGCTGGCACGGGCGAGAAATGTGGCGCTAAATGCTATTCAGAAGTATGACATCGCATGGGAAAAAATCCAGTTCATACAGTTGTCGGATACGATTACGTATAAGATTGAAGCGACTTCTCAAGAATGTTATCTACTGCGCATTCACTCGGATCGGTGGAGTCGAGATGAGATTGCTTCCGAACTCGCCTTTCTTCAGATGTTGCATCATTCGATGGAGCTGACAGTGCCGACTGGGGTGGCGAGCAAGGATGGATCCTATGTAATTGAAGTGGAAACGGAAACGGGTTATTGCAGGCCAGATGTCACGTTGATGAGATGGGTAGAAGGGGAGAATGCTATGGCATTAACGGATAGCCAAGCGTATCGAACGGGTACGATGATGGCACGACTCCATGAGGAAGCTGCACATTATGTTCCTTCCTCTGATTTCACACGTCCCGCCTGGGGCATTGACAGTTTTAGAAAGGAGTTCAAGAAGCTCGAACGATATTACCCTCGATTTTTAGCCAAGCAAGGTTGGGATCTCTATCAAGCAGCGGCCGATAAGGTTATTGCTCAAGTTGCCGGGATGGAACGAAATGCTGATACATATGGTCTGATTCATGCTGATTTGCATACAGGGAATGTTGTATATACCGGGGAAGAGCCGTCCGATTGATTTTGGTCGGTGCGGTTATGGTTATTATCTTTATGATATGGCGGGTGCACTATTAGGACTTGGTGTAAATCAGCGCAAGCAGTTTATTGCAGGATATGAAAATATGAAAAAGCTGTCCAGCGGCTATATTCAGCAGGTGGAGTGTTTTTTTATCATGTTTATGATCGAGAACTACTGTCATCATGCTGCAAATCCGGAAGAGACGGAAAATCTGAAATCCGAACAGGTATTTGCACAAACGTATTTGCATGCCTTTTTGCAAGATTCGTCGTTTTTATTCCGCCGAGTTGATCCGGTTCAAATAGGAAGTCCAGTGAACCCGGTGAACATCACTTCTCATTAGAACGTGCAAGGGGAATGCGCAGCGAGATATTATTCTCTCTTGCATTCCCCATATGTACGAGTACGATTGTTGTATTATTGTTTGCAGTGCGAGCTTACGAACTGTTGGACAAAATACTTAGGATGAAGTGGCTCGCCCGTTGCACGTTTCAATAGATCATTCCATGTCCATGTCGCGCCAGGGAAGAAAACTTGCTCCTTTACATAAGTTCCAGCTTCTAGAGAGAACAAGTCTCGCGAAATGTTCGTCATGATATAATGATGCAGTTGGGAAGCGGTCAGCTCACCTAATATATAGCTTTGATAGCTTACGGGAGCGAGCGTGAAATGCATCTTGGCAGCCCAGTCCGGATGCCGGGTATCCTCTGGCGCTTGCAAGTGCTGGATCTCTTCTACGAGCTGCCACCAACGTTCATTCACATTGGTATGCGGACGCTCATACAACTCGCGCTCGAACTTCACAAATGTAATATACCATCTCATACTGACCAGCATCTCGCGTTGAAGAGTATCGCGCAGGGCAGAGGCATGGGATGAAAAGGCGGTGGGTTCCGGCTTGATGAAGCGGGTAATCCAATCCTGATCCTTTGTCATTCGGCCAAAGAGCATCGCAATCGCTTCGGTAGTAAGCGTATGGGCAGGCTTGCGTAGAAGGAAAGGCAGCGCTGCGTCAATATTTTTCTCATATGCCGCATGACCGAACTCGTGCAGCATCACACTCATCCAAAATTCGCTCGGATTCATGCTCATCATGACGCGTGGTTCGCCCGTACGTCCCATATCCGTGCAATAGCCATATGGGTATTTCTTATCGCGCGGATATAGGTCACTGCGTGCGATTACATCTGTGATATTGAGCCCCATGCTTTGAAACGTCTCTGCTGTAATGGCTTCCATCCTTTCATTTTGTAAATACTCAGCCATACTCCATTCACTGACGGCAGGCGTACTTTGAAAGAACGGATCTGAATAATGCCACGGCCTAAGCTGCGATACCGTAATACGAAACTTTTGAGCTAGTTCCTCGTCAATTTGCTGCTTCACAAGCCGATACGGTTCTTCACTCTGGACAAGCAGCTCATCGATTATGGCAAACACGACGTCAAGATCGAGATCCTGCGCGCTATATTGCATCTGATAATAATTGTCGTAACCAAGTGTGCGCGCCTCTTCATTGCGCTGCTGGATAAGCTGCAGTGCGCGATCGCAGACCTGCTTGCCGATTTGCTTGCTAGCGAGCCATGCCTGCTTGCGTTCTTCCGGATCAAGACTCGTTTCCAGAATCGTACGAATATCATTATTTGATACATGCTGGTTCTGTATGGTAGGACGGTAGGAATTGAAAATGTCCACTAGTTCCTTTGTCATGCGAGTAGAGCGTTCAGCCAGCTGCGGATCTAACTGTTGATTGATCATAAAGTGGTGAAGCTCTGTAAGCTGACGTTGTTGTAATGATGTAAGCTGCTTATTCTCTAGGTGCTTCGTAATGAGGGCGAACCGCTCTGTATCTGATAAATAACGCTTCCATTCATTTCGAGCAACCTCCAACGCATCATTCCATGATTCCTCACCTGTAGAAGTTACCATCCATCCTGTTTGACCAATCTTTACGCTTAGCTCCTGAAGATTCTTGTTCTCACGCTGCAAAAAAGACTCCACATCCATGACATCCATATGAATTCTCCTCTCCATAACACTACTAGCACAATGTGTAAGTTTATAGTTATTACCATACCAAAATAATGTAATTTGGAATTCTTGATTTATGGCATTAATCGTACAATTATGTAGGTATGTTGATGCTATAGTTAGGTATACCCGAGAAATTAAAAGAAAACAGGCAGAGCCAATTACAGTTACTTGAAGGTAACAAGGTTACTTTTAGGTTACTAGAACACTTCAAAGTGCGTACTTCCATTTCGATTCCATGTAAGCCATAATGCATGTATCGCGTTATGGCGAAATTCGCCGATCACATGACGTGTATAGGTGGATTCTTATGAAGAAGACTTAGGAGGAACGTGAAATGGCATCGAATTTACAAGATAGAGTTACATTGCATAATGGAGTGACAATGCCGTGGTTCGGACTTGGCGTGTTCAAGGTGAATGACGGTTCCGAAGTTGTCGATTCCGTTGCGGCAGCAATCAAGAATGGATACCGCAGTATTGATACTGCAGCTATATATGGAAATGAAGAAGGCGTAGGACAAGGAATCCAAATCGGATTGAAAGAAGCGGGTATCGCGAGAGAAGAATTGTTCATCACTTCGAAGGTGTGGAATTCGGACTTGGGTTATGAATCTACACTTGCAGCCTATGATGCAAGCTTGAAGAAGCTCGGTCTCGAATATTTGGATTTGTATCTGATTCATTGGCCGGTAGAAGGTAAGATTAAAGACGCATGGAGAGCGTTGGAGACCTTATATAAATCTGGTCGCGTGAAAGCAATCGGGGTAAGCAACTTCCACATTCATCATTTGCAGGATTTGATGAAGGTTGCAGAAATTAAGCCGATGATCAACCAAGTCGAATTCCATCCACGCTTGACACAGCAAGAGCTGCGCGAATATTGCATGGAGCAAGGCATTCAGTTTGAGGCATGGTCTCCGCTTATGCAAGGACAACTGCTTGATCAACCTGAATTGCAAGAAATTGCTAGCAAGCACGGAAAATCGGTTGCGCAAGTAATCTTGCGCTGGGATCTGCAGCATGGCGTCATTACCATTCCGAAATCGATCAAGGAACATCGGATCGTTGAGAATGCCTCCATTTTCGATTTTGAATTGACATCAGAAGAGATGGAGCGCATTGATGGATTGAATCAACATCATCGTGTTGGTCCAGATCCTGACAATTTCGACTTCTAAATTGAATAACGAAGGGCTGCCCAAGTCACTAGTGTGACAAGGGGCAGCCTTTTTACGTTTATTGAACGGTCATCATGCATCATCTATGGACAAATGAAAACGAACATGAGAAAATAAGTCCCTGATATTGAGAATCATTATTAATTAAACAATCGTGGTTAACGAATGATAGGAGTAGGAGGAAAGTGGTGAAAGAGGATATACACAACGCCTTTTTACATAAGACCTTGTTGGAAATCAAACAAATGGAGCAGGTTGAAATTCACGATGGTAGTCGATGGGCGAAACAAGAGCTTATATCTCATATGTTACTGTATGTGGTGAATGGTAAGGGAAAATTGTACATGAACGACGGATGTAATGCCGCCGAGCTGCTGCCGAGTACTGTTTTTCTATTGCCGGTAGGATCCGTTCTTGCAGCTGAATGCGCCGCGGAACATGGACTGCACCTCTATAAAATCGAGTTCGACATCTATCGCGCAATGGAATGGAGCGATAAGAGAAGAGTATATGAGAAGGAGTTGACTTTGCCTGGTAACGGGGAAATACGGGTCGAGCAGCATCCTCGCATTAGACGCTTGATTCGATTAATATTCAAGGACAGCCCCTCTATAACGCGTATGGATCATTCCCCTAATCAGCCTTATCTACATGATTTATTAAGCGTCATATTTGACAACAGGACGTCCACGATATTAGAGAGCACCGACAATTTGCTGGATTACACGATTGAGTATATGCAGCAGGCATTTTCC
Source organism: Paenibacillus sp. MER 180 (assembly GCF_023713665.1). Classification (NCBI taxonomy): domain Bacteria; kingdom Bacillati; phylum Bacillota; class Bacilli; order Caryophanales; family Paenibacillaceae; genus Paenibacillus; species Paenibacillus sp. MER 180. The sequence goes on from NZ_JAMAVT010000006.1 coordinate 157,316, forward strand.
ACGAATATTACCTTGGCCAAGCTAGCGGATCTGACTGGTATGAATCCTTCTTACTTCTCTCAACTATTCAAACGGAAAATGAAGAAGAGTCCAATCGAGTATTTGACCGATCTGCGCATGAATCAGGCGAAGAAGCAATTGCTGCAGCCAAACGGTAAAATACGCGATATTGCCCAAGATGTCGGATACAAGGATGAGTTTTATTTCAGCAGGCGATTTAAGACATACAGCGGAATCGCACCAACCGCATATATGAAGCAGCAGCATATACATATCGTGTCACTCTCTCAGCCATACACAGACCATCTTTTAACACTGGGCGTGAAGCCATTAGCCATACATATCGATAAAGAAGCGCCAATGATGTCTATGCCAGTCTATGATCGAATGTGGGAACGATATCGAGAAACGTTATTGATGAACAAGCCCGATATGATTTTGTGCAAGGATCACATTTCCCAGCAAATGAACAGGTATTTTGGGGATATCGCTCCCATTGTAACGATTCCTTGGAAGCGTTTAGACGTGTTCGGACACATGCGCGAGATTGCCCGTCTTGTGGGTAAAGAAAATGAAGCTTATGAATGGATAGCACGTCACGAAGAACGAGTCGAGCGCGACCAAAAAAAAGTAAAAGCAATGATCGGGGAAGGTACGGTTGGGCTGCTTACATTTGTCGATCATAAAGTAAAACTATATGGCGCGCGCAACATTGGACATGTGTTTTATCGATCTTTGAATTTATCACCACCTGAACAAATTCGAAGAGAAATAGATAAGCACTTGCCTGGAACGGTCTTTAATTGGATGTCTGCGACCACAGCAAATTTATCTGATTGCGATACGGACTATTTGTTCCTTGTAACGAAGTCTGGAGAGTGGGAGAGAGATTCCATAAAAGAGATACAGCAGAGCGAAGGCTGGCGCAGTCTCCCTGCCGTGAAGTATGGTAATGTGCATGTGTTGGATTGGGACAAATGGATGATGTATTCTCCACGGTCAATTGAAAGTCAACTCAGCGAGGCCGTAAGTCTGCTCATGGCTGCAAAATAAAAATTATACAAATAGATATCTAAAGATATGGCATGGATTAATGGATAGAGTTCGATCATAATAATGATTATCATTTTCATTTAAACAACATATAAAGGGGTTTTGGCATCATGATTACACGTCATCGCATGAAGATACTTACTTGTATCTGCACATTACTCGTAATGATTACTGCAGCATGCAGCGGGCAAGTGCCCTCAAATAAACAGAGTGAATCGGGGAAATCATTACAGGTTCAAACGGCCACTTCCGATACGAAGCCGCCAGCTGATATTGCAGGAGCAGACAAACGGATTGCGGTATTATCTATTCCTTTTACGAGCGACTTGCTTGCTTTAGGAATTACCCCGATAGGAGCGGTAACGCAAAAAGGTAAAGAGTTTCTCCCACATGTAGCTGATCTCTTGCCACATACGCAAAATTTAGGGAATTCCCAAGATCCCAACCTTGAAGCGCTCGTGAACGTGGAACCAGACCTTATCATCGCGCAGGAAGAGCTGATAAAGGGCAAGGATGAACTTGAGAAGATTGCGCCGACAATTGTGCTTAATTTCAAGCAATCGACCTGGCAAGAACAGTTGCAGCAACTCGGTAAGGGGTTAGGCAAAGAAAAGGAGGCCGAAGCGTTCATTGCCGATTATAAGCAAAAAGCCGCTAGAGCAAAAGAATCTATCAAGCAAGTGCTTGGTGACGAGACGGTGTTAGTGCTGCGCGTCATGAAAAAAGAGCTCAGAGTATACGGATTAGATCGCAATTATGGCTCATTGCTTTATCAAGATTTAGGGATTAAACCCGCCAAGGGCTTAGAAAGTATAGGCCGAGGAAAGGAAGGGCCGCAAGCCATCTCCAGCGAGCTGCTGCCGGATTTCGATCCCGATCATATTCTGCTTGAGGTATCTGCTGACACGGCTGCGCAGCAGCTGTTCAAAGAGTTGGAGGATAGCTCCATCTGGAAACATCTAAAGGCGGTTAAAAACGGCAATGTTCATGCGATTGAACAGCAGCCATGGTTAGATTACTCGGCTCTTGGCCAGCTTAAATCGTTGGATGAGGCGGTAAATCTATTTACGCGCAAATAGGTGACGGCGTCTAGCAAACAATAAGGGGCTGCCATTACATCATCAAGGAAGACGGGTGGAAGCCCCTTACTCTTATGACCATTCCTATTGAATGAGCCCACATGCAATTCGATCACCTGAGTTGCCTGACGGATCAGTCTTATAATCATCAGGCTGTGCATGGATGATTAACGCTGTACCGCCTGACTTCAACAGCGAATTCGGCTTATCCTTCTCCAGCGTGACCATCTCAGTTGTGAAGGTGGCTTGCGCTTTGCCGTCTTCTCCTACCTCTAGATTTGGCAAATCGCCACTATGGTAACCCTTCGGATTCTCAAAGCCATGCTCCTTATGAGTCGGGTTCAAATGGGCCTCAGCGGTCTTGAAGTCAGGGGTATCGCAACGGCCTACCGCGTGAAAGTGTATGCCATGCTTACCTGGTGACAGACTTTGGACATCGATCGCCATTTGAACCTTATTGCCGACTTGAGTTAGCTGTGCCGTACCGATGGAATCTCCTTTCGTGTTAATTATATTTACGTTTACACTGGGAGACTTCACTCCGGCCATTGTTTCCTTAGCTACACATGCGCTAAGCAGCAGACAGCTTGTCAGCAGGCACGCGAATACGAATTTCTTCATGTTGACCTCCTTGAGTTATATCGTGTCGGTAACAGTGTTCACCTATTTTTCAGAAAGAAAACCGTCTTTCTTCAATTTGCTTATGGTTAAGGGATTAACAATCACAGATATGGTATGCTTGTACAGGAAGAATCTAGACAGGGCGTTAGCATGGTGCATGATGTTCGAATTAGCATGAGGTGCATGCTGTTGGAAGAAAGCCTAAAGCGAGGGTTGAGCATGATTCAGGTGAAAGGCGCAATTGACGCGAATACGAGATGCCGTCATTATCAATCAGAGGTGGACGTAATTGCGATTAAGTTCAAATGCTGTGGCACGTATTATGGCTGCTATTATTGTCATGAGGAGGCAGAGGATCACGAGCCTATGGTATGGCCAATAGCGGAATGGGGTACGAAGGCGATTTTATGTGGCAATTGCCATACGGAGCTCACGATTCATGAGTATCTTAGTTGTAACTATAAGTGCCCGATATGTGGAACCTCATTTAACCCAGGATGCAAGAACCACGATCATTTGTATTTTGAACAAGAGAAGGTAACGGCGGTTGTTAGTAAAGGCTAGAGAAGCAGACGGAAAATATACTTTCTTACTATGGAATACACAAAAGATGACTTCTGAATGGATCGAGGCCACTGAAAAAGTCCATCTCATGTTAAAGGTACAGCCCCCCCAAGAAAATTGAGGAAGCTGTACCTTTTTTTTTGCTTATAATGAAAGCATCATGGAGAGCGGGTGAGCGAGATGATTCGTCAACAACAAACCTTGGTTCTGAGTCCTTATGTGGCATTGTACGACATCGTCGTGCCGAAGGACAACATGCTCCGTCAAATTAATGAACTGGTGGACTTCACCTTTATATATGAGGAACTGGAAGAAAAATATTGTTTGGATAATGGACGCAACGCCATCGACCCCATCCGCATGTTTAAATACTTACTGTTGAAAGCTATCTTTGAACTGTCTGACGTAGATATTGTCGAGCGTTCGAAGTACGACATGTCATTTAAATATTTCCTCGGCATGGCGCCGGAAGACTCGGTAATCGACCCGAGTTCCCTGACAAAATTCCGCAAATTGCGATTGAAAGACATGAATCTGCTCGACATGCTCATCGATCAGACAGTGGCCCTTGCAATCGAGCGGAATATCTTAAAGAGTACCTCTATCATCGTAGATGTTACACATACGAAAGCACGTTACAACCAGAAGTCACCGCAAGAAATCCTACAAGACCGTGCTCGAAAGCTGCGTAAGGTTGTTTACAGCATGGACGAGTCGGTCAAAACAAAGATGCCAGCGAAGAACATGAACAACGTGCTTGAAGACGAAATCGCATACTGCCAAAAGCTTGTCGCCTTTATTGAAAAGGAATCTGGAATCGCACAGGTGCCAAAAGTTCTGGAACCGCTTCATCTTCTGAAAGAAACAATTGAGGATGATGTGGAGCAACTGCAACTTGCAACAGATCCAGATGCACGCGTAGGACACAAGAGTGCAGATAGCGCCTTTTTCGGCTACAAGACACATCTAGCAATGACCGAGGAACGACTCATAACAGCAGCCGTAATTACGACAGGCGAGAAAAATGATGGCAAGCAATTGCAAACACTGATCGAAAAAAGCCAAGCTGCTGGAATGCAGGTCAAAACGGTGATTGGGGATACGGCGTATTCGGAGAAAGATAACCTGATCTACACGAAACAGAACGAAATTGAACTTGTAGCGAAGCTGAATCCACTAATTACCCAAGGCGCTCGCAAGAAAGAGAACGAATTTCTGTTTAACAAAGATGCTGGAATGTACGTTTGTCCAGCCGGACACATAGCGATTCGGAAAGCACGACAGGGTAAGAAAGGTGTCAGTAAAAACCAGCTGAAGACCTATTTTTTCGATGTGGAAATTTGTAAACGCTGCCCATTGAAGGAAGGTTGTTACAAAGAAGGAGCTAAGAGCAAAACGTACTCAGTGACGATAAAGTCTGATGAACACGTGGAGCAGATAGCGTTCCAGGAAACAGAATATTTCAAGGCGAAATCTAAGGAACGCTACAAAATTGAAGCCAAAAATAGCGAACTCAAACATAGGCACGGGTATGATGTAGCCACATCCTCGGGTCTGCTTGGCATGCAATTGCAAGGCGCGATGGCGATATTCGCTGTAAATCTCAAACGAATATTGAAGCTAGTGGACTGAGGATTACTAGAAAACCAGCTAAGCTAGACCCACAAAAAGAAGACATTCGTCTCGAAATGCGGTACGAATGTCTTCTTTTCTGTTGTCTAAATAGCATCTGAAGAAAATGGCTAGTTCTTCAGTGGCCTCGAATGGATCAGAGGTCATCTTTTTTTTGTGGGATCTAGCTATGGCTAGGAATGTGCAGTTGTTTGTGGTCATTAAGACATGCTTAATGTTATGTATAGTATGTATTATATGCACCCAATTTTCATTATAATACACATTTTAACCGTTGATTACCGAAATAAAATCGAATATAGTGTGTATTATATATTGAAATTCCATTTATTATGACGTAATATATGAGTTGAGCAAAGGAGGTTCAAACGATATATGCTGAAACGACTCGGTGTGAGTGGTACAGGAAGAATCGGCAGATTAGTTATTCGCAGTCTGTTCATGAATGGAAACGGTGCATCACTTGGCCTTATTAATTCTACCTGTGCACCTGATCAATTGGCGCATCTCTTGAAGTATGATTCGATTCACGGTCGCTGGGAGGAAGATATTAAGGCGGGAGATCAATGCCTTATCATTCGGGGACATCGGATTCCGTTAGTAAGCGAACGCAACCCAGAACTGCTGCCATGGAGAGAGCACGGAATTGATGTTGTCGTTGATGCAACAGGGAAGTTTAAGAGTCGTTCAGAAGCATCCCTGCATCTGGAAGCGGGAGCAAAGCGGGTTGTCGTGACAGCCCCAGGTAAGGATCTGGATTGTACTATCGTAATGGGCGTGAACGAGCACGCATATGATCCGCAGGAGCATACACTTATTTCTACTGCTTCCTGCACAACGAATTGTCTAGCTCCGCTTCTTCATGTTCTTGATCAGGAATTTGGCTTGGGCTACGGTTGGATGACGACGGTCCATGCGTATACGAATGATCAGAAGCATCTGGATAATGCACATTCGGACTGGAGAAGAGGCCGTGCTTGCGGCAGCTCCATTATTCCAACTTCAACAGGAGTTGGCAAAGCCTTGAAGGATATTCTGCCCCATCTGGCGGAGCGGGTTCAGGGTCTGTCCTTGCGAGTTCCCGTGCAAAATGTATCCTTAGTCGACCTTACTGCTCATTTGCACTGTGAAGTTACGAAGGAAGACATCGTCCGCGCATTTACAAATGCGATTAAGGAAGGCATGGGGCATTATGTAGAATACAATGAGGAGCCGCTTGTCTCCTCCGATTATATTGGCAACAACAAATCTGCAATTATTGATGGGTTATCAATTCAAACATCAGGGTATCAGGTGAAGCTGCTGGCATGGTATGACAATGAATGGGCATACGCATGCCGTGTAACGGATTTCGTCAAGTATATGTTCGTCCAATCCGAGGAGGTAGAACAATCATGCGGAACCAAATCGATGAGCTCATTGATCAGTATGTAAAAGAGAACGACTTGGGCACAATCATTTGCCGATATTGTGATGACATTATTGATACACTGCCTACGAATGGCGTGAAGACGAAATATATGGTGTGTGACAAAGAAGCGTGCCGCGAGCAAGAGGGGAGTGCTACGGCTTGATAAGTGTGCGCGTGAATTCGTTCCGAAATGGTGGCAAAGAGGATGCTGAGCTGCTGGGCGGCAAAGGTGCTAATTTGGCTGAAATGACGAAGGCGGGACTCCCAGTCCCGCCAGGCTTCACCATAACGACAGAAATGTGCAGACAGTATTACAGCAATGGATGCCGACTTCCCGAGGGATTAATGGATGAAGTAATGCGTGCAATGGTGGAACTGGAAAGAGTGCAGCAGCGCCGATTCGGCAGTGCTGAATGCCCGCTGCTTGTATCGGTTCGATCAGGCGCTGTGACATCAATGCCTGGAATGATGGATACGATACTCAATCTTGGGCTTACAGATCAGACAGTAGAAGGATTGGCTAAGCTCACGCAAAATCGCAGATTCGCTTATGACTGTTATCGCCGCTTCATTCAAATGTATGGCTCTGTTGTCTATAATATCGAGGCTGTCCATTTCGAACGCATACTTCAGCAAGAAAAGCTGCTCGCTGGGTGCACCGAGGATCAACAGCTTACGGAAGAATCGCTGTGTTCTCTTGTTCAGAAGTTCAAGCAGCTCATTGAAGTGCGCTCGGAACGCCTATTCCCTCAGGATGTGAAGCAGCAGCTTCAAGAAGCAGTTGAGGCTGTATTTCTGTCTTGGTCGAGTCCAAGAGCGAAGGTATATCGGAAGGTGCATCACATCCCACACGATCAGGGTACTGCTGTCAATATACAGTCGATGGTATTCGGAAATATGGGGGAGACAAGTGGAACTGGCGTGTTGTTTACACGCAACCCATCAACAGGAGAACCCGACTTATTTGGTGAATACCTCATGAACGCGCAGGGTGAGGATGTAGTTGGTGGTACAAGAACGCCAGTTTCTATCTCGCAGCTCGAAGTAACGATGCCACATGCCTATGAGGAGCTGGCTTTATGCGCTAAGCAGTTAGAGCTTCAATATCGGGATATGCAGGATATTGAGTTTACGATCGAGAACGGGAAGTTGTATTTGCTCCAGACCCGCAATGCCAAACGCAATGCTAGAGCTGCCCTGCAAGTTGCAGCCGATCTAGTGAAGGAAGGCCTGATTAGCAAGGAAGAGGCCGTAATGAGAATTGATGTGCAGCACCTGAATCATATGCTTCATCGTTCGCTTCATACTGCTGCGGGCTATCGTGCAATCGCGACTGGACTTCCTGCTTCACCAGGCGCGGCATGTGGGCAAGCGGTGTTCGACGCCGACACAGCAGATGAGTGGAAGCGACTAGGGAAGTCGGTTATTCTCCTTCGGATGGAGACAACACCGGAAGATATCCATGGTATTGTTGCCGCAGAAGGGATCGTAACACTGCGTGGCGGTATGACCAGTCATGCTGCCGTTGTAGCTCGGGGGATGGGTAAGCCGTGTGTGTGCGGCTGTGAAGCGCTGCAGATTGATGAGGAGCAGCGTCAGCTGATCGCCGAGGGGAATGTCCTTCGAGAGGGAGATTGGCTTACGATTGATGGGGGCAGTGGACAGGTAATACCGGGGAGAATTGAGCTTCAAGATGCCAATGTATCACCCGAGATGCTGCTCATCTTGCAATGGGCGGATGAGATTCGTGCGATGAAGGTACTCGCGAATGCGGATTCACCAGCTGATGCCCGCAAAGCAAGAGAATTCGGTGCGGAAGGTATCGGCCTGTGCAGAACAGAGCACATGTTCCTGTCACCGGCAAGAGTGCCTATCGTACAGCAAATGATTATGGCAGATAAGGATATCGATCGTCAGCTGGCATTGAATCGGCTTTTGCCAATGCAGCGTGCAGACTTCGAAGATATGTTCCGTGAGATGAACGGATTGCCGGTTACCATTCGCCTGCTCGATCCCCCGCTGCATGAATTCCTCCCGAATCTTGAGGAGCTTACAGAGCGATTGGATGCACTTCGCTCCTCGGGACAAGAAGAACGTGAGCAGGAATATGAGCGCAAGGAGCTTGAACGGATGATCCGCCGAGTTCGGGATCTGGAAGAAACGAATCCAATGCTCGGACAGCGTGGCTGTAGACTTGGAATTATGTTCCCCGAAATTTATGAGATGCAGGTAGAAGCAATATTCCAAGCTGTGCTGCGTTGTCTTCGTGATGGTGTTGCAGTTCAGCCCCAGATTATGATCCCACTTGTCGGTCACGTTAATGAACTGCAATTCCTGCGCAACATTGTCGATCTCGTGGCGGAACAGGTATTGGGTGAAGAGAGACGTAATTGCATGTATAAGGTAGGAACGATGATCGAAGTGCCTCGCGCGGCATTAACAGCAGGCGAAATTGCTCGTTCTGCGGATTTCTTCTCCTTCGGTACGAATGATCTGACGCAAATGACATTTGGCTATAGTCGAGATGACGCGGAGGGGAAGTTCCTAACGCATTACGTGGAAAATAAGCTGCTTCCTCATAACCCATTTCAAGTGCTGGATACGGAAGGTGTTGGCAAGCTGATTGAGATGGCGGTCAATCAAGGCCGCTCCGTAAACCCGACGCTCACGACCAGCATTTGTGGGGAGCATGGTGGCGACTATGAATCCATTATGTTCTGTCATCAGATCGGCTTGGATTATGTTAGCTGCTCTCCGTATCGGCTTCCAGTCGCCCGTATTGCAGCGGCACAGGCGCAGATCCGTCTGGGAGGCGCATTAAGGCGACAAGCAGAATCACATGCAGGAGAACGGCCAGTAGATCAATCATCACAAGAAGCAGCGGTATGATTAGCTTGACCTTATAACCCTGCGCATGACTTACGGGGCGGAGTGCATGAACTTCTGCAATCAGGAGTTACGCACTTTCCGCCCAGAATGCTATAATCTTGTCAGAAGATGAACAGAATCCTACGTATTTCACGTATGGGCAGGGATCGTGATTCAAGGCGACCTTTATAGCATGAAACGGAGGGATGCGCTATCGAACTAACAACGAGACAGTTAGAAATTATTAAAATCGTCAAGAAGCATGCCCCCATTACGGGAGAACAAATCGCGGAGATGTTGACGGTCAGTCGACCTACGATTCGTGCGGATTTATCCTTGCTGGTCATGCTCGATTATATTGCGGCAAAGCCCAAGGTAGGCTATTTTCTCGGGGAGAAGGCGGAGAAGAAGGAGTCGGATTCCTACGTCCTGCGCAACATGAAGGTCGGACAGGTTCAGGGCATGCCAGTTGTGGTTGATGTAAAGACGACAGTACAGGATGCGGTTGTCACCTTATTCCTAGAGAACATCGGCAGTCTCATTGTAACCGATGAAGGCGGCAAGCTTGCAGGTGTCATTTCGCGCAAGGATTTGCTTAAGGTTACATTAGGCAATCCGAATGCGTCCTCGATGCCTGTCAGTATGGTGATGACCAGACAACCGAATATTGTAACGATTACGCCAGAGGAATCTGTATTGGAAGCTGCGCGTAAAATGATACATCACCAAGTAGACAGCCTTCCGGTCGTATCTTACCCAGAGAATCGTTCTGATCTGGAAGGGAATGTCGTAGGACGAATAACGAAGACGACGATCATCAAGCTGATGCTCGACAAAGTAGACCAGGATTAGCAGGGGGACGAAGCGTATGGGGAACGCGTCATATACGATAACCGTGTGTTCAGATTCCGTCGGGGAGACGGCAGAGGCTGTAGTGAAGGCGACAATACGCCAATTCGAAGCGCCGCAAATCAGGATTAAACGCTATATGAATGTGCGCAATGAGGAAGAGCTCCGCATGTTGATGGAGGAGGCTGCCGAATCCGGAGGATTTGTCGCGTATACGCTCGTTCAGCCTGAATTGCGGGAAGCCATTAAAGAGCATGCAATCCGTCTAAATGTTCGAGCTGTGGATGTTATGGGGCCCATGATTCAAGCTTTCGTCGATACGTTCGCGGATCAGCCGAAGCGAATGCCAGGATTGCTGCATCGTTTGGATGCCGATTATTTTCAGCGCGTTGAAGCCGTGGAGTTCGCTGTCAAGTGTGATGATGGCAAGGATCTGCATGCGATCCTGAAGGCGGATATTGTGCTGTTAGGGGTCTCTCGCACCTCCAAAACACCATTAAGCGTCTTCTTGGCTCATAAGGGGAAGAAGGTTGTCAATTATCCGGTAGTGCCTGAAATTCAGCCGCCGGAGCACTTGTACAGCATCTCCCCAAGTAAAATAATCGGTTTGACGATGAACGCTGAGCATCTATTGAAGATCCGTTCTGAGCGGCTGAAGACGATGGGGCTTCCTGTCTTAGCTAGATATGCTTCGCTCGATCGCATCGTCGAGGAATTGGAATATGCCCGTTCATTGTTCGACCGATTAGGTTGCCCTGTCATCGATGTGACGGATAAAGCAATTGAGGAAACTGCAGGCATTGTCATGGATTTGATTACGTGAGTGAAATCAACTTGTCGTAGATAAAAGGGAGAGAAGTGGAGATGGATCGTCAGCTAGCTCTGGAAATCGCACGTGTTACAGAGGCAGGCGCTCTGGCGTCAGCCTCCTGGATCGGCCGGGGTGACAAGCATGGCGCGGATTATGCCGCTACCTCTGCTATTCGGGAAATGTTCGATTCCGTTCCGATTAACGGGACGGTTGTAATCGGTGAAGGTGAAATGGATGAAGCACCAATGCTCTATATTGGAGAGAAGGTTGGGAGTCGCTTCGGGCCGGATGTTGATGTCGCAGTGGATCCGCTAGAAGGAACAGAAGTTGTCGCGAATGGATTGAATAACGGAATGTCAGTCATCGCTATTGCGGAGAGAGGCAATCTTCTGCACGCTCCAGATATGTATATGCAGAAGCTAGCGGTAGGCCCGCTGCTCGCAGGCCACGTCAATTTAGATGATCCGATTGAGGTAACACTGAAGAAGTCCGCAGCAAGGCTGGGCAAGTCTGTAGAAGATCTCACGGTCATGATTCTCCAGCGAGATCGCCATCGTGAACTTATTGAGGCTCTACGCTGCAGTGGAGTTCGGATTAAGCTGCTTGATCATGGGGATGTATCCGGTGCGATTGTACCGGCAATTATCGAGAGTGGCGTTGATCTGTACGTCGGCTCTGGCGGAGCACCGGAAGGCGTGCTGGCTGCAGCAGCTCTCCGCTGTCTTGGAGGAGAAATGCAGGGTCGGCTCATGGTGCAGAGTCGGGAACAGCTAGAGCGTTGCAAGCGGATGGGGATTCAACACCCTGATGCATTGCTTCGGATGGAACAGCTTGTAGGTACGGGCGATATCATATTTGCAGCGACGGGCATCACGAATAGCGACTTGCTGAATGGGGTTCGTAACTTACCTGGTCAGCGTGTGGAGACGCACTCGGTCATCATGCGTGCGAACACAGGAACCATACGGTACTTGCGGTGTGTGCACAATATGTCGATCAAGCTTAAGTATGCGGCAGGGATGAATGGATAGAAGACGACTTCATTTCAAATGAAATGACCGTCCTTCACCTGAATGAAGTTGCAGCAAGGGAACATACTCCTCTACTATCGCAAATTCAAATGTACTTCTCTTTTTGTAGACGAGACCCATCATGAATATACGTGCAAGAGCTGGATTGCAGCGGCTGGCAGCGTACGTTCAATGATGGGTTTTTTGTTGTGTTTATTTGACGATCAGAGTGCCTTGAATATGATGTGTTTGCAGTAAATTTTCAGAAAAACAGATAAAAAGTCATAGCATCTATAAAAATTATGTCTGATTTTGTCGATAATGATAAAGTTAAATAGAGGGGAGAGAAAGCATGAAGTTTAGATTTAGAGACCTGCGTACTTCAATTAAAATTTTTATACTGGTTGGTGTAGGCATTTTGCTGCTGGCATTAAGTACGCTGACTTCGTATCGCGCCATGAATGAGATCAATCATAAGAACGACACCATTTTCAAGCATAATCTGATGTCGATCATGTGGGTGAAGCAGATTATGGTGAATAACCGTTCCATTGACTCCGCCATATTCGAATTAATGGCAAGCAGTGATGATCGGCGGAATAGTGAGCTCAAAGCATCTATTGCTCGTTTCCGTGGTGAAAGTGATACACTCATGAAGAAATATAAGGAAGTCTTGCAAACGGATGAGGAAAAAACATTCGTAGCTGAGTATGAGAAGGCGCTAAAGCCATATCGCGATAGTAATATTCGTGCTATAGAGTTGGCAATCGCGAATAAGAACGAAGAGGCATATGACTATTACGTACACAATGTACGCGAGTCTCGCAGCAAGGTACAAGAAGTGTTGACCGAGCTTGTAAAGTGGAATGAAAATTTGGCGGAGCAGCAAGCGAAGAAATCAACGGAGCTAACGAAAGCTTCCACCACGACGAATGTAATCATAGGAATGATTTCACTGCTTGTATGCGTGCTAGTTGGATATGTGATCGCCAATCTGATTGTGAAGCCGCTTCGACAAATGCAAACCTTGATGAAACAAGCAGAACAAGGAGATCTCACGGTTCGCGGCTCCTATGATTCGAAGGATGAGATCGGGGTGCTGATGAAGGACTTCAACAAGATGATAGACGGTTTGTCCTCGATTATGAGCACGGTGCATGAGCGTTCGGTGCAACTGCTTCACAATTCACGCTTAGTCTCTGACAATGCGAATGAAACGGCGCAAGCGACAGAGCATATTGCTGCTTCAATGGAACAGGTCGCATCGGGTGCGCAGCTGCAGCAGACAGCATCGGAGGAAAATGCGATTGCGCTTGAAGAATTTGCGCGCGGTATTCAATCGATTGTCGAAAATACATCGAGCGTTGCAGAATTGGCCAATCATTCGGCCATACAAGCTGAGCAGGGCAATGCAACGATCGTCGATGCGATGGAGCAGATGAAGTCAATTAACCAATCCGTACAAACAACGGAATCTGCTGTTGAACAGCTGCATGATCATTCTCAGCAGATCGAGAACATTATTGATGTTATTACGAATATTGCAGGGCAGACGAATCTTCTTGCGCTCAATGCGTCGATTGAAGCAGCAAGAGCCGGGGAGAGCGGCAGAGGGTTCTCAGTCGTTGCCGGAGAGGTACGCAAGCTGGCTGAACAGTCTAGTGAATCTGCCAAGCAAATAGCCGAGCTTATTGTGGAAATGCAAAACAGCACGCAGGAAACGGTAAATGCAATGGCTTATGTACGTCAGGATGTTGCGTCAGGTATGAAGGTTGTTGCGCAGGCAGGGCAGATGTTCGAGCATATCATGGCGCTGGTGCAGCAAGTGACAGGGCAAGTACAGGAGACATCAGCTGCGACAGAACAGATGTCAGCAGGTACTGAGGAGATTACTGCTTCAGTTGACGAAATGGCGAAGATTGCAGCAGATACGTCTTCCACCGTACAATCGGTGGCGGCTGCATCTGAGGAGCAGCTTGCCTCTGTAGAGACCATTTCTGCTTCGATCGGGCAATTGAAGCAAATGGCGGAAGAGCTGCAGGAGATGGTGAATCGTTTCAAGCTATAATCGCATGTAGAATAGGGATTTCATTGTATTACCGGTTGCTAGAAAATAGCGGCCGGTTATTTATTTTGTAAACGAAGCAGAAACATTATGTACAGAAAAGGATGTGCCGCAGCACATCCTTTATGTATACGATTATTTATAATAGGAGTCGATGAGTGGAATAAAGTATCCACCGCCGCCTTTGACTTGGAAGCTGATAACAACATTTTTTACACCGCCAATATTGGCTTCAATTTCTTTGAGTCCATCTTCAGGAAGAATCGAATCTACTTTCTTTAGCAGTGCGTTCTTGTCGAGATCGGAAATCTCGATATTCGTTAACTCTTGATCGATTGCAGCAAGCTTGATGACGATCTTCTGATATTTTTTGTTAGGAGTGACGATGATGGATGGCGCTTGTGAACTATCAGAATGATCATAGATGACTTCCTTATAATTTTTGCCGCTGTAGGTCGTTTGTGCAGGGTCTTTGGAGTAGTAAGAGTTCGAAAAAATTTCTGCATTTAGAGGAGTGCCGTTTACTTTTTCGCCCACAATGATTTCATTTGTTTTCGAGTCGATGGCAACTGCAACATTCAATGCGCTGCCAATGCCTTTAACCGGTACATATACGTTGCCGTTATACCTAATCGGTTGCAGTGCCAATCCCTTGTCATCATTGAACTGAACTGCCTTTCCATTCACCTTCACCTTAGCAGTGCTGTCCAAGTAAGCCTCAATCTTCTTCAGGTTGGTGCCTGCATACACGCCAGTGCCTAGACCGACTAGTAATGCAGCGCTAGTTAGAGAAGCGACTAGTGCTTTTCTCAATTCATCCCACTCCTTTTTATTCACACAAATGAAAGGAAATCATAGCTAGATAGTAGAGGAACAGAGGTCTACAATCAATAGTTCTAATTGCTTATTATTCGAGCAAACTGTCACTTTCCCAGCGTCAAGAGGGAGTGATCATTGGAAGGAAAGTGTGTACATATAAATAAAACGCTTGGACTGCGAAGAGCCCAAGCGTTTGAGGGGGGAGATATACTAGCTTTATTGTGCTTTTACGAATTCAGCAGATTTAATACCTGCTTGGCGACCGAAGATAATGATATCTGCAACGGAGTTGCCGCCGATACGGTTCTCACCGTGCAGGCCGCCGATGACTTCACCTGCTGCGTAGAGACCTGTTATAGCCTTGCCATCCTTGGTTACAACTTCGGTGTTTGTGTTGACTTTTACGCCGCCCATTGTGTAGTGGATACCAGGAGCAATTTTGATTGCATAGAATGGTCCAGCGGACAATTCGTTGTCCATGCCTGTTGTTCTGCCGAATTCAGCATCTTTTTTGTCTTTCACCGCGCCGTTCCATGTATCAAGTGTAGCTTTGAGCTGGTCGCCCGGAACGCCCATTACTTTGGCCAAATCTTCAACCGTTTCGCCTTGGATGACAAATCCCATTTTGTCGTATTGTTGAATAGCTTTTGCACGGGATTTCACGCCAGAATCAAATACAAGGTAAGCTGCTTTGTCAGACAGTTTATTAATTGCTGCCGTTACGTTATCGCGAGTATCCAGCTCGTTCGTGAATCGTTTGCCGTCTTTATCAACCAAGATTGCACCTTCACCGCGAACTGCTTCCCCGATAAGATAGGACTTCTCTTGCTGTACAGTAGGGTGAACCTGAATTTGATCCATATCTACAGTTACGCCGCCGAGCTTCTCAATCATCGTAATGCCGTCACCAGTGCTGCCGATTTGGTTCGTTGTTACGAGACCTTTCAAATCAGGGCGAACAGAGGAGATCATGTCCATGTTAGCACCATAACCGCCTGTTGTGACAACAACTGCGTTTGCGGCAATGTTCTTCTCATCCTTCTCTTCGAAGAGGACTTTAACGCCATTCACTTTTCCGTCTTTTTCTGTAATATCAGTAACTTTCGCATTTACGAAAACCGGAATTCCTTTGGACTGTACATTCTTGACCAAGCCGCTGACGAGATATTGTCCAACAGCAGATCCGTCTTCAGGACGGTGTGTACGTTTTTCCTTCATACCGCCAGTAATCGTAAGGTTGTTCAAGCGAATGCCAATGGAATCCAACCAGTCGATTGCGCTTGCGGAATTGTCTACGAAGTAACGAAGCATTTCTTTGTCGTTCGTACCGTGACCGCCTTTTAATGTTTGTTCGAAGAAGAGGTCGTTATTGTCTTCAATGCCTTGCTCTTTTTGGAACTTGGTCTGAGATGCATTCATACCCGAAGAGGATTTCATCGTATTTCCGCCAGCTGCCGGCATTTTCTCGAAAATAACCGGATTCATGCCTTTGGCTTTGGCCTCAAGAGCAGCCGTCATTCCTGCTCCGCCAGCACCGATGATGATGATATCATATTTGTCTTTCAGTTGATCGATAGGGGTATAGCTCGCTTTAGAAGCGCCGGACACAGCTTCTGTTTCTGGTTTCTCCGTTTTTGCTGCGTTGTCTTGATCCTGCGTCTTGTTCCCATTACCACCGCATCCTGCGATGATAAGCATGATCGACAGAAGAAGAATCATTGTTGCTGTAGCTTTCTTTCTCATGTGAAACCCTCCACTTTCTATCTCTTTATAAATGAACATAGTTGCAATACCCAGAATAGCAATCAGACGAAGCAAACCAGATGTTGGGTGAGCTATGTACTCAATATCTCCGTTGTTTTACGGTTATCTCTGGTGCTGTTCCGTACTGAAAGGGTGTTTGTTTAATGTTCATTTTAATTTTAATCAATTATTAATACAAAGATTGTGATGTATTTCACATTACGGGGTGATTTTTATCATATTTGTCCTGCGTAAATATTGGTAAATAGAAACGAAGTTAAATGATGCCTAGCATATAGGAGTTAGAACGGGTAGATATAGGTGGTTCTTGCTAAGAAGTTTTGCTATAATGTGGGTTATATTATGAATTCCCCCCTATAACATTGTAAGGTGATCACTTATTATGGCACTCTCATTTGCAAGATTAATCAAATGCAAACCCCCGATACCCTGACATTTCGATGATGTAATTGAGATTTCCGAAATTATAGGGGGAATGCAACTTGGCACAAAAAATCTCAACTCCATCATTGCTTTTGTTTATTATTCTGGTGGGATTTCCACAAATCAGTGAAACGATATACACGCCTTCCTTGCCGGACATTGCTAGTCAATTGCAGGCAAGCAACAACATGATTCAGCTTACGCTCAGCATTTATTTTCTTGGTTTTGCATTTGGCGTGTTGTGCTGGGGAAGGTTATCGGATGCAATTGGCAGACGTCCTGCTATGCTGTGGGGCATTTTCGTATATGGAGTAGGCAGCCTAGGTTGTTATCTGTCAGGTTCCGTGGAATGGCTATTGGTAAGTCGGTTCATTCAGGCATTCGGTGCAAGTACAGGCTCGGTTGTGACGCAAACGATTTTGCGTGAAAGTATTGACGGTTCGAAGCGTCATGCTGTATTTGCTCAAATCTCAGCAGCACTTGCCTTTACACCGGCTTTAGGGCCGCTGATTGGAGGATGGGTCGACCAGTCGCTAGGCTTTAGGGCTGTATTTCTAACCCTTGTCGTGATGAGTGTGGCAATATTCGCGTACACGTTCGCTTCTTTACCTGAGACGAGAGTTGCCACGACGACCTCGAATGTGAGTACAATATCTGTCGTTAAGCGCCTCATTGCAGACGGCAGAGTATGGGCATTTGGCTTTCTAATCGGAGCAACAAATGGCATTCTGTTCAGTTACTATGCA
Organism: Paenibacillus sp. MER 180; assembly: GCF_023713665.1. Classification (NCBI taxonomy): domain Bacteria; kingdom Bacillati; phylum Bacillota; class Bacilli; order Caryophanales; family Paenibacillaceae; genus Paenibacillus; species Paenibacillus sp. MER 180. Next base: position 175,031 of record NZ_JAMAVT010000006.1, read on the forward strand.
GAAGCGCCTTTCGTTTTTATTGAATACTTTGAGATGACGCCCGGCATCTATGGCTTCTTTGGTATTTTTGTAGCGCTGTCTTCGATAATAGGAGCCATGCTGTCGAAGAGACTATTGTCCACCTATAAGCCAGAGCAGATCATTCTGATCGGCTGTCTTGTTACCGCGCTCGGTGCTGGAGCGCTAGTCGGTTTTACGCTTAGTGGATTAAGCTCATCGCTGTTGTCCATGAGTGTATTTGTCGGCTGCATCTTCATTCTGCTGCTCGGGATTGGCATGGCCATTCCGAACTGCTTAAGCTTGGCGCTGGTACGTTACAGTGATGTATTGGGTACGGCAGGTGCTATTTTTGGATTAGGGTATTATCTCATCGTGAGTCTGATTACGAGCGGAATGAGCTATTTGCATAATGACTCATTAGTGACGATGCCTATGTACTTCTTCGTGCTGGCGGCTATTATGGTTATCGTGAGCAGACGAATTTCGAGTGAGTAAGCAAGGTAAACGCATAGCAACTAGAAGTGCTACTGCATAGAGACAGAAGCCGATTTTCTGAAATAGAAAATCGGCTTTTTTTGTTTTTTTCTTCATATGACCAAATGAATAACATTTCGATCGTAATCAAACAGTGGAGTTGAAGGAATTCCAAGTTCTAAGTGGAATAGGTAAACAGGTATTTTAGTTCATCTATATTACTTCATATAGGAGTGGAACCATATTTGAATGATACATTCAAAACTACCTTAATCATCTTATTATCAGTGCTAATTGTATTTGGAATCCCAACGTTCATATTCTTAGAAGTCTACCAATTTCCTAAGAAGATCGATGTGGTTCGATCTGCTATAACTTATAATGAGAAAGACCCTTCATCTTTTAAGAAAACCTCGATTTACATATCCGGGACATTAGTTCGGCCTTTTCTACGACAACATAAATTCGTAGGTTCCATTCGAATTGACGGCATCGATATTTCGAACAAATATATATCATTAGATACGTATATATTTGAAAAAATAAAAGGGATTAATTCAGGAAGTTTGCTTTATCATAGCCCAGACCTAAAAAAGTATAAAGAGGAAGGAGCTATCTGGGCAGGTATGATTTGGTTTGATGATGATTTTCAGGATATAAACATAGAGTGTTTCAAAGAGATGAAGGAGAATGTGGACTTTATTGTCACGGCTGATTCTTATGAAGATGCGCTTCTTGTTCAACAGAAGATGAGGAAAGCTTTTGGATCTGGTTTTATTCCGAGTGAATAGTTCGATTTGATGTGCATGGTATTTAATAGAGAAGTCCGTAAACATATAAAACAGCGGCAGTTCGGACGATGTGTTGTCCATAACTGTCGCTGTCTTCATTTCTAGCAAATCCATTTCTTGTTTTTGCAAGAAATGTGGTTGGTATTATATCAACCTAAGGTCAATTAATGAAATAAGTAGCCGTGATGTGGTTGATTGTATAGGTGGAAGGTGCCGCAAACTGCAAATACAGATACCCGTCTTCAGTCGCAGTGAAAATTCTTCCTACATTGCTGTTGAAAAATGTCCCGAGATGATTGCTCGAGTCATATACCGAAAAGTACGAATAGCTCCCTTGTGCATAGACCGTAAGCTGTTGGCCTTTCTTCAAATAGATCCCTTCCAGTGAGCTCAGTTCATTGGGACGAAGTGCAAAGTACTTAACGAACTTCTGTGTTTGTTGAACCTCAGGCTTGACAGCATCGATAGGTGCAGTGGAAGCATATGCAGGTGCTGCTGTAGCCAGGGCGACCAGTACTGATAATGACATAAGCAATTTCTTCAAACGGATTCAACTCCTCTGATAGTTTTGTAAGTAATATCTGGAAGTTATGTTAAATATAACTCAATATCGGATTCTTGTAAACAGTTAATTCCGATTTTTATTGTAGGAAATAAAATGTTATCAGTATGTAAAGAGAAGGCTGCCAGAATGATTGGCAGCCTTTAATCGAATGAGGATATTGTGATTCATTGATTTGTAGGATTGCGAACTCAAAACTATCAATTATTTGGGTCGATCAATGCTAAAGATTTCACCTAGCTTCGAGTAGTTGTTACCGGCTAATCGGCTCACAGGCTTTAATCGTTGTGCATCGATATGCCCGCCCTCAACCAATTCTTCCGCAATGTGAAAGCACACGACTCACCCGATAATGAGATCACATGCTGGAGACGAAGGAGTTCCGCCGAGAGCAAGAGATTGCTCTAACGTACATTCCATGCGGATTTTGGCTTCGGCAATCCCTGGAACCTTAATCTTAGTGCTTGGGATGGAGGTAAGTTGAGCGAAGTCCACTTCGCTCTCATCAGGCGGAAGATTGGCCGCGGTTAGATTGATTGCCTCGATGTAATCCTCATCCGATATATGAACAACAAACGAGCCTGTTTCCATCATATTTCTAGATGTATCTTTGCGAACACCATTTTTCCTTTGAACGGATACAGAAATCATGGGCGGATCGGCAGAAATGATATTGAAATAGCTATAAGGTGCGGCATTTAATACGCCTTCAGCTGACAATGTTGTGATGAACGCAATTGGTCTCGGGAGGATACTGCCGATGAGCAGTTTATAATTATCCCGCTCGGTTTGCTCCTCCGGATAAATGGTTAACATGGGCTCACCCCTGATTAATATGGCTTGGTAACCAAGATGAGGCTGCATGAACCTCAGAATGCGTTAATTGATGGCCATGCTGCTCCCAATGTACGGTTACATGTGCACCTGCTTGGGTTAACAGCGTCTGCAGTTGTACCTGCCGAATGGGAACTGACCCCGCTACCTCAGCGACTAACCATTATGGAGAAATTCATGGAGTTTCCGGTCTTTACGTCGCAGATAATAGCGTGATACCCGTTCTTGCTGCAGCGAACCCGACTAAGTTTGTTTTGAAGCAAATGATGATTCCTAGTGAAGAATAGGAGCAAGTAGGATGGGTGCAGTTAAACTGGCAGTTATTTTTTACAGCATGACAGGAACGAATTATCGCTTGGCTCAATGGGCTGCGGAAGGCGGCAAGGAGCAGGGGGCGGAAGTAAGAGTATTACAAGTTCCAGAATTGGCTTCTAAAGAGACAATACTAGAAAATCCAGCGTGGAAAGAACATGTCGATCATGTGAAGGATGTACCCGTTGTAACTCTTCAAGATCTTGAATGGGCGAATGCCCTTATTTTTAGCGTGCCGACACGTTACGGCACAATGCCCGGACAATTGAAACAGTTTTTAGATACCACAGGGAAGTTATGGTTCCATGGCAAGTTAGCTAATAAGGTGGTTAGCGCGATGGCTTCAGCTCAAAATCCCCATGGCGGGCAGGAGCAAACCATTCTGGGAATCTATACCGCTATGTATCACTGGGGTGCCATTATAGTTTCTCCAGGGTATACGGATCCATCCCTTTTTACAGCCGGGGGAAATCCTTATGGGACAAGCGTAACTGTACAAAACGGTAAAATGGTAGAGGATGTTCAGGCTGCAGTAAAACATCAAGCCAAACGTACCGTAGACGTCGCAAAATGGATCGTAGCAGGCAGTAATTAGTATGACTCTGTCCGTTGCTGTTCAGGAAGCTGAGAAAGGAAAAAGATTGCCTTCCAATGAGAAATAGGTTGTACCGCCGTTCGTGATTAATATAATCAATGCATCACACTTTTCTGACAAGCCGATTGCTGATAACTCCCGGATATCTGCTGCTCGATCCCAAAAAATTTGCTCAGTTAATGGCAGGGTGTTGGAAGCAGAAACAATCAAATCAGATTGAATGAGGACAGCTCCTTCTTGAAGCAAGCTATCAGGTTGAAATATAGATTCTAATAGTTGACTTGTAATTACCGCATTAATGGGTATCCCCCCGTTTATAAATGGTGCTACAGGGTCGTCAGCCTCTATTACAATGAGAGCTTCTTGGCGTTTTCGGTTAAGTTTATGTATGGCTAGTGATAATTCAGTACTGCATTTCGTATACTTGGACAACATACGATTAAGTAAGTATGTTGATGCAGTCGTTTCCAATTCAAGCAGTTCTCTTGACAACTTTTGGACAATGTCAATGATGCCAATATCATTATGACTGAGAGAGGCGATATTTTGATTCACCTTTTTTTCGATTTCCGTTAGCCTTTCGTTCATTTCGTTCCGAAGCTGCGAGAAATCATCATGGGTACTGTGTTTTTTCATATCAACAATGCACTCCTAATGGTAAATATGTTCACTCGTCAGGAATTTCAAATCCATATAACGAGCCGTTAAAGGCAAATGATTTCGCACCTGTTTCCTCAGATACGATGAAGGTTAGAGCATCTGTATTTTCGGATAATCCAATCGCTGCGCGATGCCTAGTACCGAGCTTAGTCTTGTATAATTTCCGGGTTAGCGGTAGTACATTTGCCGCTGAGACGATAGTATCTTTCTGAATTAAGACAGCACCGTCGTGCAGCGGGCTCCCTGTATGGAAAATGGAAACTAACAGCGTACTTGAGATCTCTGCGGATAGAGGAGTGCCAACGGTGATCAAATCGTTTATATTATCTTCTCTTTCAATGATAATAAGGGCACCTTTCCGTTGATCGCTCAGCAGCTTAATGGCTTTGAAAATTTCATTGCATTGCGTTGTATAGGGATGAAGAAGTCGACTCAAATGATAGGCGGAAACCAGCTTTCCCGTATCAGAACATATTTTAGAGAGCAACTTCAGATTTTTTAGAATATCGATATCTTCCTGATCCATGCACGCCAACATGCTATTAATCTTCGTGGACAGCTGTTGAAATTGATTATATACATCAGTCTGCTGAGGAGAAAATAAATCGCAATTACTTTCCATACGCAACCTCCTTTACATCATATTGTTTCCATTCCCTTTTAAATTATGAGTGATTTCATTCATCCGAGTGGTCTTACATATTAATGTTCTGAATTATTTCCCAGCGCAGAAAAGTTGACGAAAAGAGAATCATCATGTTACTATACATCTCGAATTCAAGATATACGAGTTCGAACATTTATGGGTTTTGAAAGGTGAGAGTAAGGATGAAGTTTTTAACCAAGTTCTTTACTTCAAAAAATAAGGAGGAAAAAGCAATGGCAGAATTAAATATCGGAATCATTATAGGATCAACACGTGAAGGTCGTGTAAGCCCGCAGGTGGCAAAATGGGTCAAAGACATTGCAGATCAACGTGGAGATGCGAATTATACAATTATTGATATTGCAGATTACAAGTTGCCTTTACTAGGTGAACCAGGGCAAGATGCTTCTGGTGCACAAGGTTGGTCAGAAGTGATTGCGAAACAAGACGGGTTTGTATTCATCGTACAAGAGTACAATCATTCCATTACAGGTGCTCTCAAAAATGCACTGGATTATCTACGTGTAGAATGGAATAACAAAGCTGCGGGTATTGTATCTTATGGCTCTGTAGGTGGTGCACGAGCAGCCGAGCATCTGCGCGGTATTATGGGTGAGCTATTGATTGCAGATGTGCGTGTACATCCAGCATTGTCGCTATTCACAGATTTTGAAAATGGTACTGATTTCAAACCAAAAGCAGTCCAAGCCGATTCTGTTAATCAAATGTTAGACCAATTGATCCCATGGTCCAAAGCTTTATATACAATTCGTTAATAGACCTATAACGAGTAACCCTAAGATTCATGCCGTCATGGCTACGAGTCTTGGGGTTGTTTATCGTTTACGTCGTCATTTCTTTGTTTCGAAACCACATTGCGAGCAGATCTGTAATAAGCAATACGGTGACTATGATCAACGGTTGTCCAAACTTACTCATAGGTAAGGGGATGGCAAAAGAAATTACTGCATTTATGCAGGCCATTCCTATAAATAACCCAGCAATTAGTACCAAGTAAACATGTAAGTCCCTCATGTTGTTGCGATATACAAAATGGATGGTTAGTAATGCAATAAAGAATAAATAATAAAATAGTGCCCCAAAAGTAGATGACCATTTTTCATACTGGATGGCAGTATCGAGCTCTAGCGAATGATTAAGTCGGAAATAGTCAAGCATTCCATAACTGTAGTAAAAAATAATCGTCAAAATGGAATATACAATAAATAATGTTCTAGACAAGGATGTATGTGAACGAAGCGCAGCGGATACATTCAACATTGACTCCTCCTCAATCTATTTCTTCTGTTATAAATTCAGTTATTTATTGCCATGGAAAATGATATCACTCATCCAGTAATTAGTAAATACACCATAATGATTTACGTAATTAAAATAATGTATCCCTCTTAGATTGGGTCATTTTCCTTAATTTCTTGAACCGAGTGTCCTTCATCAGTCATGGTTCCCCTTACTCATTTCACATGTGAGGCGTGATGATCGGTTTGCTGTGAAGCATCATCTCTAGATCTTAAGTCATTATTTTAGCTGCCTTAACAAGGTTGATACCGTGAGCGTTCCTGATTAGGAGATAAAATTAGGAACTTGACGATTTCCTTAAGCCCCTTTACTATGAAAACGAGGTACCCTTTTCTTGGTAAATAAGTGTGAAAATCCAAAACCTAAGTAGCCTGCAGTGAACGGTTTCAAATACTCATTTTAGTTGCTTTCTATATATTTACACTAAATCATCAAGGAGGTATAATGTCTAAATATAACCATACATAACAAATAAAGTCTGATCCTTGTGTCGAATTTGTCGTCGAAGCATTTGATGAAACGACAGGGTTTAGCAAAAATGAGACGATGAAAAGGGAAAAAGGCACATATTAAGCGTACACAAGACTTACTACAATCACTCTGTAAAGATTAATCGTTGTTTAGGCACGTTAATTTTTCTTAGTGGACATAGTTCTCGTAGGCAATAGTCTATTTTTTTAAAGAAGATAGATTAGTGGCGAAGCTATGCCTTTAGAGTAAAAATGATGGATTAATAAAATATTGTAGACATGGATGAGGAGCGACCTATGAATTCCTGATCCTTTTTTTGTTCTACGATAACGATACATAAGCGCAATAAACAGGTTTACATAGAAAATAGTTCACGGGTTAATAATTGAATTTCAAATCCGGACAGAATCTGAATTATGCCGTCAAAAGGAGAAATAGTATGGGATGGTATGCGCTTTTTGTGGAAACGGGCAGTGAAGACATGGTTCAGAAATGCTTGAAGTCACAATTCGGCCAAGCAGATTTGTATTCATGTGTTCCGAAACGGCTAGTTCCTGAAAAAAGAGATGGGGAATTTCACAGTGTCGTCAAAACATTATTTCCTGGCTATCTATTGATTCATACGAAGATGACTCCGACCATGTATTATGAGCTAAAAAAAATACCGAAGTACTATCGATTGCTCCGCAATTCAACGTTTATGCTAGACAAAGTTAATCGAAGGGCACAGAAGTCAATGGGACCACTCTTAGAAGTGGGACATCCAGACAATAATTGCGACGATTTTTTCAACGAAATAGATGAGGGCGAAATCAGACAGATCCTGCAGCTCATCAATCATGAAAATATTATCGAGTACTCAAACGTTATTGTGGAAGATTCCAAGGTATGTGTTCAATCTGGACCGTTGTATGGCTTAGAAGGGATGATCAAAAAAATTGACAAGAGAAAAAGAAGAGCACAAATTACGATTAGTTTTTCGGGTGGTGAGCGCTTGATTGATGTAGGAATTGAAATCTTGATGCCGGATAGACAACTCCATCACTAAAAAGAAGAGGGGTAATATTTTGTTTATCGAGAATCTTGAACTTTCGAAGCAACAAAAAGAGAAGCAAGAGGAATTTAAAGCTTTTGTTGATTCTGAAGTCGTACCCGTAGCAGCGCATATTGATCAAGAGGAATGTGTGCCGGATTCCATGCTTCAGAAGATAATGGAGAAAGGGTACTGGGGAGCACCGATCCCTGCTGCATACGGTGGGGCTAACATGGACTACATTACTTACGGGTTATGGAATGAAGAGATTGGTCGGGGTTGTGCAAATTTACGGAATATCATTGGTGTTCAAGGGATGGTCACTTCCTCTATTCTACGGTGGGGCTCCCAAGAGCAGAAGCAGTACTGGCTGCCACGGATGAGTTCAGGCGAACTCATGGCTGCATTTGCGATTACAGAATCCCAAATCGGAAGTGATATCAAGAACCTTCAAACGAAAGCTCAACGAGTGGGAGAAGAGTACGTTATAACAGGACAAAAAAACTGGATTACCTTCGCACAAAGAGCGGATGTCTTTTTGGTATTTGCACAATGTGAGGGACAAGCCGTAGCCTTGTTAGTTGAACGAAATACACCGGGCCTAACCATCCGTCCGATAACTGGCATGTTAGGATTCAAAGGATCCATGTTAGCTGAATTACGTTTTGAAGAATGCAGAGTGCCGACCGACAACTTGGTTGGTAATGTCGGCTTCGGGCTATCACTTGTTGCTAATAACGGCTTAACTCATGGACGGTATAGCACAGCTTGGGGAGCCGTTGGCTTAGCTCAAGCTTGTTTGAATGCGAGCTTAGACTATGTAACGGACAGAAAACAATTTGATCACTATTTGAAAGAGCATCAATTGATTCAACAAATGATTGCTGATATGGTGACCAATACGATCGCTGCAAGGCATCTTTGCTTCAGAGCAGGCCAGTTATGGGACAAGAATGAGGTAACCGCTACCTTTGCTACTTCGTTGGCCAAATATTTTTCTTCTGTCCATGCCTTTAAGGCGGCGAAGGATGCGGTTCAAATACACGGAGCAAACGGTTGCAGCCGCAACTACCCTGTTGAGCGATATATGAGGGATGCCAAGATTATGGAGGTTGTAGAAGGAAGCACTCAGATTCAGCAGGTCTTAATTGCACAGGATGCATTTCATCTATTAAAAAACTGATTTGAAAAATCAATCAGAATAGAAGAAAGGAATGGGTATTACGATGAATAATAGTCATTGCATTCTACTTGATAAACCAATCTCCATTAACCACGCCGAGGAGTTAGAAAGACGGATATTTTTCGTCTCTGCCAACATCCAGCAATTTCAACTGATTAAAGGTGAGAGTACGATTGATGGCATTGAGGTCAGCCTCTTGCCAGGAACCGACCCAGTTGAAATTAAAAATAAACTCATCTCTGTGATCGAAAACGAAATTTTGCTTCAAATGGTGATACCACCACGAGTTGTTTGGGAATCCAATAAAAGCGGGACGAACTTTCAGGATGATGTATTTGATAAATTGCTTGAAAACCAAATGGTTTATGAGATGGGTGAAGGCCAGGTATGCTTCGGAGATAAGCTGATCCTCTTAATGGACTCCTTAGATCGATTGATTAAAGAAATGACGATATCTCAATTTGGGGCAACCGAATACCGCTATCCAACATTAATTTCGGCAAAAGCCTTAGAGAAATGCGGATATTTCAATTCGTTCCCACATTTCTTAATGTTTGTTACGAGGCTTCATAATGATATTGATAATTATCAAGATTTCCTCGATGAGTACAAATCTCACGACAAACTCGATTCCTATTTACTACCCTACTGTCAAAATGTCGACTACTGCTTGCCTCCAACCATGTGTTACCACACCTTTCATCAATTCCAAAATACGCAGCATGCTGAAACCCAAAATCGTGTCGTTACAGCTATCGGAAAATCGTTCCGTTATGAATCCAAGTATCATCGCACATTAGAAAGACTATGGGACTTTTCGATACGTGAAATTGTGTTTATGGGATCCAGAGATTTCGTGTTGGATAGCCGACAAAAATTTATGGAAGCATCGTTTTCTCTGTTTCAAAGATTAGGATTGGAAGGACACTGCGAGATCGCTAGTGATCCATTCTTCTGCAGCCATGATACGGCGGCGAAAATATTTAATCAAAGAATGCAAGAACTCAAATACGAGCTCCGATTAAAGGTTGCATGCGATCGAACCATTGCAGCAGCCTCTTTTAATTTTCACGATCACTTCTTTGGTGAGCAATTTAACATTAAACGTGGTGAAGAAGATTGGGTTTCAACTGGATGTGTTGGTTTCGGTATAGAAAGATTAGCATATGCGTTTATTTGCCAACACGGTTTGGACGAGAAACATTGGGCAAAGATTTTATCGAATGCATGTCCAGAAGCTCTTCTCGCTGAATAAATCGAACGACACGATGAACCTTCGACTGCTTGCCTGTGATGAAGCAACCTATCAAAGCTGTTTTTAAAATTTTATAATTATGGGGGATTGGATGGAGCAACAGCGTCTATTTCAAATCTTAGAACTCGATGGCACATTACGAATTGACAATATGGTAATCAACGAGAAATTGGCCATAGAGATGTACAAGCTTCTTGTATTAAATCGGGTATTTGATCGGAAGCTGGTGAACATGCAGCGAAAGGGCCAAATCGGTACTTATGCTGCGTTCGAAGGGCAGGAGGCAAGTCAAGTTGGAAGCGCTATGGCTCTGATGGAGCAGGATTGGATGTTTCCTACCTATCGAGATCATGCAGCGATGCTGACCTTCGGATATGAGATGGTAAAAATCATTTGGTATTGGATGGGTAGAATTGAGGGGTGTGTCCCACCCGATAACCGAAATATCCTTCCTCCTTATGTCCCGATTGCGACACAGATTCCCCAGGCAGCGGGGGCTGCCTGGGCTAGTAAATATAAGAATGAACGTGCTTGCTCTCTTGTTTACTTTGGCGATGGAGCAACCTCAGAAGGGGATTTTCATGAAGGATTGAATATGGCCTCTGTCTTCAAAGCGCCAGTAGTGTTTTTCTGCCAAAACAATGGCTATGCAATTAGTGTTCCGTTCTCCCGTCAAACTGCCAGTGAAACCATAGCGCAAAAAGCAATCGCTTATCAAATGGAGAATGTTCGGGTTGACGGTAATGATGTATTTGCTGTGTATGTTGCGACCAAAAACGCCTTGGAAGCTGCAAGAAGCGGTAAAGGGCCAACTCTAATAGAAGCGGTAACGTATCGATATGGTCCTCACACGACTGCTGATGACCCAAGCCGCTATCGAAGCACTGAGGAAAGTGAGTCATGGAAATCACGAGATCCAATACTGCGTTTAGAAGTATATTTGCGCAGACAGGGTGTACTGGATCAAGATGTACAAGAAAAAGTTGCTACAGAAGCGGAACGATTAGTGAATGATGGCATTCAATATGCACTCACAATTCCAAAATCGGATCCAGCGATCATGTTTAATCATGTGCTTTCCAATAAACCGTGGAATATTCAAGAGCAGGAGAGCAGTTTCAATCGCTTTATGCAAGAGCATCATCAATAGATTTCACGGAGGGACTGGATATGCAGAGGGACTTGAATCTCGTTCAGGCAATAAATGAGACCTTGGATTTGTTATTGGCCGAAGATGACAAGGTACTTCTCCTAGGACAAGATATCGGTAAAAATGGCGGTGTCTTCCGTGTGACCGAAAACTTGTTTCATAAGTATGGTGATCAGCGCGTAGTAGACACTCCTTTGTCTGAAGCCGGTATAGTAGGTTGTGGAATTGGTTTGGCGTTGAATGGTCTTAAACCCATTGTCGAAATCGAATTTTTGGGATTTATCTATCCTGCCTTAGAACAAATCTTGTCACATCTCTCAAGACTGCGCATGCGGACACAAGGCAAATATGAAGTTCCGTTAATCATAAGAGCTCCCTTTGGGGCTGGGGTACGTGCTCCTGAGCTGCATTCGGAGAGCATTGAGTCTCTTTTTTTCCAATCACCAGGGTTAAAAGTCGTCATACCTAGCAACCCCTATGATGCCAAGGGTCTTCTTATTGCTGCGGCAGAAGGCAATGATCCCGTCATTTTTCTAGAGCCTATGAAAATTTATCGCAGCGTGCGTCATCCTGTACCACAGCATCGATATTCGGTTTCACTTGGTAAGGCGAACGTTATGAAAGAAGGAACTGATATCACAGTTATCTCTTGGGGCTCCATGGTTTGGAATGTGGTTCAAGCGGCGGAGCTGCTTGAGAAGTCCCACGGCATTCGTCTGGAAATTGTGGATCTTCGTACCTTGTATCCGTTTGATATCGAGACGATTCAGGAATCCGTAAGAAAAACGCAGCGGGCCGTGATCGTACACGAGGCTCCATTGACAGGTGGTGTAGGAGCAGAACTTGTCGCTGTGATCCAGGAGCGAATGTTCAGTAATTTGAAATCTCCAGTAAAGCGAATCACGGGATTCGACGTTCCCATCCCTCAATTTTCAACCGAAGATTATTATCTGCCGTCTACCGACAGAATTGTTCATGAAATCGAACAAATGCTAGTTTCACTGGAGAGGTGAGCCGTTATGAAGTATGAATTTTATTTTCCGGAACTTGGTGAAGGACTTTTTGAAGGATATATTGTCGCCTATCTCGTCAAAGAAGGAGAACACGTCGTTGAGGATCAGCCGCTTGTAGAAGTCCAGACGGATAAGGTGACAACGGTGCTTCCTTCACCGGTTGCAGGGGTAATTGACAAACTGCCTTATCATCCTGGAGATGTCGTCACAGTTAACGATGTAATCATTGTCATTGATCACGGGAAGGGGGCAGCGTCAGACGCAGTAAATTTCGAGTGGTTAACAATGGACGCGACGAAGGGAAAGAAGGCTGCATGGAATGATTTTGGTATCAACCTAGGTGCCTATCCGAACGTAGTCGTGGACAATTCGCACGATGATTCGATTGTAACAATGACCTCCATGCGCAAGGAAATAGCGAATATTGTTACCAAATCAGTGCAAACCATTCCTCATGTAACGGTTTATGCAGAGGCGGATATTACAAATCTGCTCATGCATAAGCAAAGATTACAGATGAATCATGGCGTACGCTTCACATTGACACCAATCTTTTTGAAAGCATTATCTCTAACGCTAGGCCAATATCCGTTGTTTAACGCTCATGAGCATAACGGTTCATTGAAGCTCTTTCCAGCTCATAACATTGGGATTGCGGTGGACACGAACGACGGAGTCGTTATTCCTAATATTAAACAGGTGAATGAAAAACCAGTTGATGCATTGGCTGACGAGATTAATGATCTCATCGAGAGAGCAAGGTCAAGAAAATTGTTATTTACAGATTCACGAGAGGGAACAATTACAATTAGTAATGTGGGAGCAATAGGGGGAGGCTTCGCAACGCCAATTATTTTTTATCCCCAAGTTGCTATTGTTGCCTTATATCGTGCGGATAAAAAAGCAGTTGTCACCGAGAATGACGAGATTGTGGTTAGAAAAATGCTTCCGATTACGTTAACGTTCGATCATCGTTTCTTTGATGGTGCAGACGGACTCCGATTCATCAATACCTTTAAGGCTAATCTAGAGAGTCAATATGAAACATATTTAGATGAACTCCATTTTCACAGCGTAACGTCTAATTCCTCATTAAACGAATAATATTTATGGAATGACACCCTTGAATTAGAATACTTTCCCATCCAATCCAACATCCAAGACATTCATTTACATTCATTAGCAAAAGAGACCTAAGGGTGTACCTCACTTGATAAACTTACCGAATATCGCTGACATCTGGAATAGGAACGAAATGTAGTTTGACTTTTTCCATCTCCCTAGGAAATTGGGAAGCGAGTCAAACCCCAAATTCAAAAATATGCTATGAGGAGATGTAAGAAGTGAAAAATCTGATCGAATTCAGAAACGTAACAAAAGAATATAAAGTAGGGGAAGTACCGATCAAGGCTTTGGCCGGTGTTGATTTTTCCATAGCAGAAGGGGAGTTCGTTGTTGTCCTAGGTGCCAGCGGCGCCGGAAAAAGTACAATTCTGAATATCCTTGGCGGCATGGATACGGCTTCAACAGGACAAGTGCTTGTTGGCAATCAAGAAATCACGAAGTTGAACGAAAAAAAATTAACCGAATATCGTGCCGAGAAGGTTGGCTTTGTATTTCAGTTTTATAACTTAATTCCGAATTTGAATGCGCTTGAAAATGTTGAATTTGCCACGGAAGTATGTAAAAACCATCTGGATGCAAAAGATGTGTTATCCAAGGTTGGATTAAAAGACCGCATCAAAAACTTTCCTTCCCAACTATCTGGAGGAGAACAACAACGCGTAGCGATCGCGCGAGCCGTTGCGAAGAATCCGTTGCTCTTACTGTGTGATGAGCCGACAGGGGCATTAGATTATGTGACAGGCAAAGCCGTGTTAAAGCTTCTTCAAGATTTGAACAAGGAAACGAAGAAATGCGTGATCCTGGTCACACATAACTCCGCAATTGCTCCTATGGCGGACAAAATAATAAAGGTAAAGAGCGGGATGATCGAGAGCGTGACGATCAATCAGGACAAACAGAATGTTGAAGGGATCGAGTGGTAATGATGAAGTTATTTCTAAAATTACTCAGAGATATCAAACAATCGATCGGACAATTTCTCGCGTTTGTGTTGGTTATCGCAGTGGGCGCTTTTTTCTATGCAGGTTTGTTCACGTTAAGCGGTAATCTTAGCGATTATACAAAGGCTTACTATACGGCACATAATTTAAGCGATTTGAATGTTTACTACGATCACATATCCAAGCAGGACGTCACTAATTTAAGCGAAAACCAAGGGATTAACAAAATCGAAGCACGGTATACCTTGGATGCAACACAAGTTTTTGAAAATTTGAAGGCTACAATCAAAATTCACTCGATTCCCGCAAATAATGAAATTAACACACCTACAGTCATTGAGGGCCGAATTCCGTCAGGAGCGGATGAGGTCTTGCTCGATTCCCATTATGCTAAAGAGCATAAGTACCAAGTCGGTTCTCAAATTCATCTCAGCGTGAATGACAATCCGATGACATTCACCATTAGCGGCTTGGGCGAAAACGTGGAGTATGTAAAAAAGAACGAGATTCAAGATCATAAATCCTCTGGAGTGGCCTATATAGCTGAAGCGGCAATTCCACGAATCGCAGGCAGCCTAACCTATAATGAAATCTTGGTTGATGCGAAGGAAGGTTACGATATTGACCAATTGGGCCAAACCATTAAAGCGCAATCCACAGAGCTCACCTATGTGAACCAAGTCAGTAAAGAGCGTACATTCGGCTATTCCCAACTGAAGCAAACCATTCATAACAATAACTTGATGAGTAAGGTTATCCCGCTCGTTCTCTTTATTATCGAAGCGATTATTCTATTCCTCACCATGACGCGAATTATTGATTCGCAGCGAAATCAAGTAGGTATCATGAAGGCGCTGGGTATAAAAAACCGAAACATCATGCTCCATTACATGGGCTACCCGGTACTTGTAGGGATTATAGGCTCCATACTAGGCTGCATAGCTGCTTCAAGTATATTTATTCCATTAGTTAAGGTATCCAATGCTAAGGCCTACTCGCTGCCTGACATTGCCTTCTCTATGTCCTTAACTTCCGTGATTCCTCCCATTCTTGTCTCTAGCGCGTTCGGAATCCTGTCCTGTTACTTAAGCGGCAGAGCCATCCTTCGAGAATGTGCAGCTCAGGCAATGCGCCCCAAACCACCTAAGAAGATGAAGAAGCTGCTCGTCGAAAGAATTCCAGGGATCTGGAGTAATATTTCTTATAACTACAAGCTCATCTTGAGAAATATATTTTTAAATAAACCAAAAGCAATCGCCAGCTCAGTTGGCGTGGTGGTGAGCACGGTATTGTTAATTACAGCTTTTGGTACAATGACATCCTTGCAAAAGGTTGCCGACCAAATTGAAAAGGTGAACACCTATGATTTAAGAGTCGATTACACGAAAGAAAGTGCCCCGAAGACGATACAACTCCCCGCGGGCATTAAGAGCAGTTATGATTTATCCAACTTTTCCGTGGAATTCATAAAAGGAGACACTAAACAAAATGCTACGTTAATTGTTACAGAGAAAGAAAACAGTCTTATCCACTTCTTCGACGAAAAAGGCAATTCGATCGCTTTGAACGATAACGGTGTGCTGGTACCCCAATCGTATGCCAACAACTATCAGATTGCAGAAGGGGATAGCATTCAAATCAAGTTCACTTCGCCAGAGTTTGCCAACAAAACAGTTGAAATGAAGGTAGTACAAATATCCACCCAGTTTTCGAACCCTTCGTTTTATATTACGCCTTCGTATTTGCAAAGCTTTGGCATCGAATACAAACCAACGTCGCTAGTAGTAGAATCAAGCAGCGCTTCAGACCTTCCTAGCGTTCGTCATTTCTTCGAACAAGATAAACAGGTAGATACGATTGCGGATAAGGCAGACTTGAAGAAATCCGCGCAATATATTTTGAAGCAAAATAGCTTTATTTTCATCATGTTTATTATCAGTGCCATCATACTTTCTTTTGGCGCAATCTATACGATATCCTCCATAAACATTTATGAGCGAAATCGTGAGCTGGCCACATTAAAGGTATTAGGCTATCCGAAGCCCAAAATAAACCGGCTTATCTTCTTCGAGAATATTATCCTTACCACCTTTGCGGTTATTATCGCGTTACCGATTAGTGGCTACATGTATACCCTTGTCGTGAAGGCGTTGTCCAGTGCCCATCAGCAAATTCCGAATCAATTAAACTTATTCGTCATGCTGATAGCGGTTATTCTTGCATTCGTGCTTACTATTCTTTCAAGCTTACTGCTACGGAGAAAAGTATCACGAATCAATATGATTGAATCGTTGAAGAGTGTGGAGTAGTGAAAAAACAGCCTTACGTTCTTTGAGAACTGTAGGCTGTTTTTTTATATGCAGCAAGAGATTCTCAATCGTTAAGAAACCAACCAAGAAGCCAAGAAAGGAATCCTTTAAGGAGGAGATGAGACAAGATGAGTGCAGAAAAATCCTTTACCAAAGCTGAGATTACGGCGTATTTGGCAGAATTAGTGGAAGACATTTTGGATGAAAAAGTGGAGGATTACAACGAACCATTTATCAACTTGGGATTAGTGTCGGTGGACATCCCACTTTTTACAAAAAAAGTGTCCTTGCAATTTGGGCTGGATATCGAAGTTACATCGATTTTTGAGAACTCGAACATCAATCTGTATACGGACTTCTTATACAACGCATTAAACCAATCAGAAACATCTGCATTGAGCAATGAGAACCCGGGCAGGAACTCGGAAGAACCTAATTCCGATGATGATGTTGCAATTGTCGGAATCAGCTGCCGTTTTCCAGGGGGAGCCAATAGTCCTGAGGAATATTGGGACGTGTTAATGAACGGAATTAATGGCATTTGTGATATGCCAGCAGATCGATGGGATGTTGATCGCTATTTTAGCGATAACAAAGAAGAGCCTGGAAAGATGTATTCCAGGAAGGGTGGATTTCTAAACATACCCATTGATCGATTTGACCCGAAATTTTTTAATATGTCACCCAAAGAAGCCAAGTCTCTCGATCCGCAGCAGCGACTGCTGCTGGAACTGACATGGGAGGCATTTGAAAATGGGGGCATCAATATTGCTCAGCATTATGGAAGCAACACGGGGGTATATATCGGAATCGCCGGAGAAGAGTATTCGTTCGGCCACTATAAATCGGGAGATTTAACTAAAATAGATGCCTACTCGCTTACTGGAACAACGTTCAGTACCGCTTGCGGCAGAATCTCCTACACGTTTGGGTTTGAAGGGCCTTCCTTCTGTGTGGACACCGCCTGTTCTTCCTCCCTGACTGCACTTCATTTAGCTAGCAAAGCGATTAAATCTGGTGAGGTAGATACCGCAGTCGTGGGTGCGGTGAATTTGATGATTTCACCTGCCGTTCATGTGTGCTTCTCCAAGCTGGAAGCCATATCTACCGACGGACAAAGTAAAAGTTTCGATGCTGCAGCAAATGGATATGGTCGAGGTGAAGGCGGCGGGGTGTTGATCTTAAAACGCCTGCGTGATGCAAAAAAGGATAACGATAATATTCTTGGTATCGTAAGAGGAACCGCGATCAATCAAGATGGCAAGAGCAATGGATTAACGGCACCGAATGGGTTAGCTCAAGAAAAAGTAATCACGAAAGCACTAAAAGAAGCAAGATTGAATTATTCCGATGTTGATTATATGGAAATGCACGGAACCGGTACTAAGCTTGGTGATCCGATTGAGGTGAAGGCCGTTGTCAATACCTATGGCAAAGATAGAGCTATGGACAATCCGCTTCAGATTGGTTCGGTGAAATCGAATATTGGGCATTTGGAAGCGGCAGCAGGAGTGGCTAGTATTATCAAGGTGCTATTAGCGTTCAAAAATGAGGTTATCCCTGCAAATTTGAACTTTAATGAGCCTAACCCTTTTATTCCTTGGGAGAAATCACCGGTTTCCGTTATTGCTGAAAATACAGCTTGGAAAAGCGAAGGTCGAGTAAGAAGGGTGGGCGTTAACGGTTTTGGCTTCGGAGGCTCCAATGCCCACATCATCTTGGAAGAGCCGCCTAAGAGAGAAGCGCCACAGACAAAAGATACTGATCCTATCACTATCGTAAAAATAGCTGCCAAAAGTGAAAAGGCATTAGTCGAAAATGTGAAAAGCAATCTTGCATATTTGAAGAGAAACCCTCAGATTGCGCTCAACGATTTTGCGTATACCAATAATAAGGCCAAGGCTGATTTTGCTTACAGGCTTACGGTTACGGGTCAGAACCGAGAAGAGTTAGTGAACAGGCTGCAAGCCTACATAGATACGAACAACAAAGCGGGGATCTCCACGAGACATCGTGAACACATCGATATGCATCAGGACACCAAGCTGGTGTTCTTGTTTACGGGACAAGGATCGCAGTACGTCGGCATGGGGAAGGAGTTGTACGAACATAACCCTTCGTTCCAATTGACTTTTGACCAATGTGATCGATTATTTGAGCCGTTTATCAATAAGTCGTTAGTAGAAATGATCTATAGCGATAAATATACCGGGAAAGATATTGCGAGAACCCTCTATGCACAGCCTTTAATCTTTTCAATCGAATATGCATTACTCAAGTTCTGGGAGAGTGTAGGGGTTACTCC
The DNA here is from genome assembly GCF_023713665.1 of Paenibacillus sp. MER 180. NCBI lineage: Bacteria > Bacillati > Bacillota > Bacilli > Caryophanales > Paenibacillaceae > Paenibacillus > Paenibacillus sp. MER 180. The sequence goes on from NZ_JAMAVT010000006.1 coordinate 194,010, forward strand.
TGAAATCGTGCTGGGCCACAGCATAGGGGAATATACTGCAGCAGTTGCCGCTGGCATTCTGACACTTGAGGACGCAGTGAAGCTGGTTGCGCTTCGCGGTCAACTGATGGATTCAGCTCCGGGAGAGGGAGCAATGTCGGCTATTTACACAAGTAAGACTGTGATCGAAGATCTGCTGAGAGGCTATGAGGGTAAGGTGTCTATTGCCCTGCATAATGCAGAAGAGAGTATCGTAATATCCGGAGAGCGGGATGCTGTTGAGGCAATCTCGACGGAAGCAGAGAACAGAAAAGTGAAAGTGAATCGACTGCATGTATCTCATGCATTCCATTCTCACTTAATGATTCCGATATTGGAGCAATTTCGAGATGTTGCGCAGAACGAGGTGGAATTTAGAAGCAGTAGGCTGACCTATATATCGGCCACCCTCGGGAGAGCCGTGGAACAAGATGAAGTATTAGACGCCGACTACTGGACGAATCACATCAAGGATAAAGTCGATTTCTACCATGCATTATCCCAATTACAGGATGCGCAAAACACCATATTCCTCGAAATTGGAGCAAACAACACATTATGCTCGCTTGGCAAGCTCATCCTGAATAAAGAGCATCTGTTGTTGAACTCTCTTGATATGAAGAAAAATGCATGGGAGCAAATCATGCATTGCTTAGGAGAACTGTATTGCCATGGCGTATCGATCCTGTGGGAAGGGCTCGAGACAAGCTTCAATCGTTCATACAATCGAGTAGCATTGCCTGCGTATGTGTTTGATCGGGAAGCTTCTTACTGGATGCAGCCAGTGTGCTCTCATGAGGACAGCATGCCTGCGCTTGCAGGTACTGACTACCATCCGCTTATTGGACAGAGAATCAGCACTCCATATCTAAAGAATAGTGCCTTGTACCAATCTACGTATACAGTAGAGAATCCGTATTTCATGCAGGAACATATTATCTTCGATACCGCGATAGCTCCTGCTGCTGCTCATATGTCTATGCTCATCTCGATTGCTAAGGATTTCCGTAATCCTGCAAGCAGTACGATATCCAATGTGGAATTTCATGCCCCATTAACAGCAATACAAGACGAGATGCGGGTTGTGCAATTCCTTATCGAGGATACTAATCTTGAGCAAATGAAATTTGAACTTGTAAGTACAGATAAGCAGTCACAGCATGAGAATTGGATGACACATTGCAAGGGAAATATTCTCATGTCCCAAGAACAAGAGCGTGAATCAGAGAAGCGTGTGTCGATTGATGAGCTCACAAACAAGTACCCTGAAGTAACATCCGGATACAATGCCTATGATGTAATGAAAAAGTTTGGTTTTCAATTAGGGGACGGCTTTACCCGAATCTCGAAAGTATGGAAGGGTGAAGCTGAAGGACTCTGCTATATCGATCCCAAAAAGGACATTCCAAATGGCAAAGACTACATCGTGTATGCAGGTACGATAGACTCTATCTTCCAATCTATATTCTTTGTATCCGAATTGAGCATGAGAATGGACTCACAAAGAGAGGCGTATGCATTAAAGACCGCTATTCCCATCTCGTTAGGCAAATTGAAATATCACTATAGAGATGCCGAAAGCTATTGGTGCCATATTAAGGTGGATGATTCTCAACAATCCGGCGTAGTGGGCGATATCGATGTCTACAATGAAAAGGGAGAAATCGTCTTTGAAATTGAGAGGTTAATGGCGAAGGTAACGGAGCGGGATACCTTACTCAAAGAAATAAATAATAATGGCGAGCGTCTGCTCTATCAAGTGGAATGGATGGAACAAGCTAGAGCCAGCAAGAATACAAAAGCTGGCGGTAACGAAAAAATGGTACTCATCGGTAATGACCCGGATATCATCGATCGATTCCATGAAAGGTTAAATGGTTATGGAATACCTTCGATTCGAGTCATACAAAGTGATAAATATGTAGAGCATGATGATGATATCTTCTTTGTTTCGTACACCAATAAGCACGACGTAAAGAGGCTGCTGGAAAATATCGCGAGTCGATATGGAAAGGATACGTGCAAGCTTATTTATATAAGTACAGCAGATGAGGCTAAGCTAAATAATCTGACTGCTGACCAATTGAAAGATACCGTTGAAAAGGAATGCAGCGGGTTATTGCATCTCGTTCAATCGATAACTGAATTAAATTACTCCAACAAAATGAAAATCAAGGTAATAACGAATAATGTGCATCAGATAGATGACGCAGTGAAAGGTGCAGCTACATCACTCTATCAAGCTCCGTTATGGGGATTTACCGAAGTTATTCGTCTTGAGCATACGCTGTTATGGGATGGCATTATTGATACAGATACCCATATGCTAAAAAACGAAATAGACGACATTATCAACGAAATCCTACATGGAGAAGAGAAGCAGGTCGTGCTCGGAGAACAGCATAAGAGGTATATTCCTCAGCTGATTAGAAACTCCAAGAGCCGTGCGAATAAAGAGGAGCTTGCGATTCGAATTGATGATGACGCCGCATATTTGATCACAGGCGGCACTGGTTCCATTGGTCAAGTTTACACAGAGTATCTGATCAACAGAGGCGCCAAAAACATCATATTAGTAAGCAGAAGCCAAGCCTCTGGCAAATTGCTTGAAACGATGAACTCGTGGAAGGAAAAGGGAGTGCACATCACCCTTGAACAGGCTGATGTGAGTGACGAGGCTGACGTAATCGCAATGGTACAGAAGTTGAAACAGAACAACCTGACGATTAAAGGTGTCGTTCATGCGGCCGGTATCATTGATGATAAGATGATCAAAGATCAAACCTGGAACAGCTTCGAAAACGCATTCAAGACAAAGGTATGGGGATCCTTCCACCTGCATCATGCATTGCAGGATGAGAGCTTGGATTTCTTTGTGATGATGTCATCTATTTCATCGGTAGTAGGGAATATGGGGCAGGCCAATTATGCGGCGGCCAATTACTTTATGAATAGATTTGCAGCATACAGAAGAAGCCTGGGAATGCCGGCGATGTCGATTTGCTGGGGACCTTGGGAAGAAGCTGGGATGGCGACAAGCAACAGCAATATATTAAAGAACATTGAGAATAAAGGGCTCTATGGAATGTCCAAAGAGCTAGGCAAGAAAATGATTGACAAGGTATTTCATAAGGATCTTGCTTCCATTGTCGTTGTCGATGCAAATTGGGAGCTATTTAGTCAGCGGACTGGTGTGGATGAAGTGACAGCGTTTTTAAGCAACTTCATCACGAACAATCATTCGCGAGGAACACAAGGTGAACAATCGGCGGCAAAAGAAGATGTCATCGCCAAGCTCCATGAATTAAGTGAAACGGAGAGATCCGAGTATCTATTATCCTTGCTGCATAAAGCTGCAGCTGACATTATCGGATTTCAGGATATCAATCAGTTATCGGTTGATAGTTCCTTTACCGAACAAGGAGTAGATTCCTTAATGATCTTCTCCTTAAGAAATGAAATAAAGGCACTGTTGGATCTGCAAGTCGACATTTCTGTCTTCTTCAATTATCCATCCTTACGGAAATTGAATGGCTATTTAGTAACCGAAGCTATGAGCTTTGAAGAGACAGAACAGAATGGCAGCAACGCAACCAATAATGAAGAATCCGTCGAGGATATTTTGTCCGAGATCAACTCCCTGCTTAATTAACGACGATAATTTACCTGTTACTTCGTACTTCGGAGGAGAACGTACCCATGAAATTGTTCTGTTTACCATTCGCAGGCGGCTCCAAGCGTGCGTACTCGAACTGGAGTAAACTCGCAAATCGCGCTATAGATATTGAAGCCATCGAAATAAAGGGAAGGGGGGAGAGATTCGGTCAAGACTTCTATGAGGATATGACAGAAGCAGTCGACGATATTTACTCTTTAATAAAAGATAAAATTCAGAAAGACGAGTATGCGCTATATGGACATAGCATGGGAACGCTTCTGGCCTACGAACTGTACTATAAAGTTACTGCAGAAGGACAACGGAAGCCAGCGCATATTTTTTTCTCAGGCAGGCAATCACCCATTGTGAAAAATAACATGTATGTCAGTTCCACGATGCCTGACGATGAGTTTATTGCAAAAATCATTGCCTTGGGAGGCACCCATGAAGAGCTCTCGCAGAGCAAAGAATTAATGAGGTTTTATCTTCCTATATTAAAAAATGACATCAGAATCATGGAAAACTACGAGTTTCAGCAAAGAACAGAGAAAATTAAATGTGACATCTCCGTATTTATTGGGCTTGAAGATAGGATTGATGGCAAGCAAGAGATTGAATGGGATGACTTATGCGAACAAAGGATCAAGTTCTATCATTTTATGGGGGATCATTTTTTTATTAACGATCATACCAGTACAATCGTGAATATTATGGAGGGCGAATTATTGCCTGAAAAATGAGGGTGGTCATGAACAAGTTAACGGATAACAAGCGGGCATTTCTTTTTCAGGGTGTTGGAGCGGACTATCGGGAGCTCTTGGGCATGTTGGAAGAAGGCCAGCTTCATGCCTTGAAGGATTACTGCTACACGGTAAATAAGGAGATTGGAATCGATTTGCTCGGCTATCTGTTCCACTCTCAGCATATCGAATGCGACAGGATGTTCTACGATTGGATTACGATTTATACATGTGATTATCTTGTGTATCATCAATATGTCGATTCAGGCATAAAGCCTGCCATTATGGCTGGTTATAGTATGGGCTTAATTACGGCTATGGCTTGTGGCAAGTCCATTTCTTTTGCCGACGGACTGCGAATGCTTCAAACGATTTATGAATACCCCAAAAGCTTTGCTATTCCATGCAGTATGGGGGTAATCGTTGGGAAGACGTACAATGAGGTTCACGATCTCATCGCCCGAGGAACGTCGGAACATGACGTATATATGGCTAGCGAGAACAACGATACGTGTCTGGTTGTTTCAGGAATTAAGGACAGCGTTGATCGGGTACTGAGACTCGCTGAGCAAGAGGGAGCAATCAAGGCTTCAACCATCAATGCTCCCTATGCGTTTCATTCACCGTATGCAGCAGAAGGCATTGACAGGTTCGTGCATCTTGTCGAGGAGATTTCGATTTGTGATGGCGATATCCCGATATTATCCGTATTTTCGCAGACTGCCATCCAAAGCGCTTCTGATTTAAAGAATGAACTCATCAAAAATATGACAAGCCCAATGAACTGGAATGCCTCCATCCTCACATTAGGTCAGTGGGGGATTGAAAGTTTTGTTGAAGTTAGCTTGGAGGATTCCCTTACAAAAATATCAAGACTCATCAATTTGGATGCTGAATTTTTAACGTATAAAAAGTTCATGCGATTGAAAATGCCAAGCAAGTAAAAATACTATTCAATGAGGTGTATCACGATGGAAGAAATCAAAAACAGAACAAGAGCATTTTTGAGCCAGTTTATTAAGAAGAAAGAACTGCAGGATCAAGATGATATTTTCGCGACTGGAGATGTCAACTCTCTCTTTGCTATGCAGCTGGTGATGTTCATTGAGAAGGAGTTCGGCATCGGCATTGATAACACAGATTTGAATTTGAACAACTTCCGGTCTATTGAAGCCATTTCTACGTTCGTCGCGAGCAAAAGTGCTGCAGTAAGTCAATGATTATAAGAACATAGGAAATGAGGCTGGAAGCAGTTAACCGTTCTCGCTCTCTTTTCTGACTTTTCTCTACGGCACTTGGTTTATTGGATGGATTGAGTCCTGCTCAAGAGCACTTCTTGGCTGTCGAGTCGGGATAGTATTGATAGCTTCTGTGCAGGACTCGAAACTATGTATGTTTGTGAGCTTTGAATTTAATAATTCGCGTTAAGGTATAACGATTCCAGCTCGTTCTATGCCTTAAACGATGCGAAGGGGATGGGTGTAAACATGAAGGTGATTGGAGTCATTGGTGCAGGCGTTATGGGAACTGGCGTTGCGCATAATTTTGCATTAGCCGGGTATGACGTAGTACTTGTTGATATTTCCGAAGACATTCTTACGAGAGCTAAAGAGAAAATTGCCAACAACATTCGTTTTCAAGGCTTATACAACAAAGATTTCGCGGCAGAGAAGCCGGAAACCATTCTGAATCGAATCTCCTTTACTATGGATTATGACCTTTTACAAGATGCAGACTATATCATTGAGAACGTGCCGGAGAAGTGGGAGATCAAGAGAGACGTATATCTAAAGCTTGATCGAATCTGCCCCGGTCATTGTATTTTTGCCGTTAATACTTCCTGCATTTCGATTACCAAAGTAGCTGCACTTACGAACAGGCCAACACAGGTCATTGGTTCACATTATATGAATCCAGTCATCATGAAACCAGTGGTAGAAGTGATCAAAGGATACCATACTTCGGAAGAGACCATTGAAGCTACTGTTCAACTTCTCTCGACCTTGAATAAAGAAGCAATCATCGTTAATGACTTACCAGGCTTTGTGTCTAACCGTATTTCCCATTTGTTTATGAATGAGGCTGCATTCGTGGTTCAGGATCAGGTTGCAAATCCGAAGGATGTAGACGATGTATTCAAAAAATGCTTTGGACACAAAATGGGCCCGCTTGAAACTGCTGATTTAATCGGTCTGGATACCGTCGTGCAATCACTGGACATTTTATACGAGAGCTACCAGGATTCAAAATTCCGTTGCTGTCCGCTTCTTCGTAAAATGGTTGAAGCCGGAACACATGGAAGGAAGAGTGGACAAGGATTCTATTCTTACCCGGTGTACGAAGGCAGTTTCGTAAAAGCATAATCAAACAAGTGTTGGACAAGGGAATCGTGTTCGGAGGGCGAGTGGATCATCACCCCAAACTGAGCGCGATTCTTTTGTTTTAGCTCTCGACAGGAGGAAACATGGAGAATACAAGCGAACCTAAAAAGCGGTTGTGGTCGATGAATTTCTTTCTACTCTGGCAAGGACAGCTGGTTTCTACGCTAGGCGATTCCATCTATGAAATTGCCTTAACCTTCTGGGTACTGTACGAAACCGGTTCACCAGGATTGATGGGGGCATTACTGGCGACATCGTTGCTGCCCAAAGTTCTCATATCACCCTTTGCAGGTGTCATTGTAGATCGAACAGACAGAAGAAAAATGATCCTTTTAATGGACTTTATTCGAGGAGTATGTATTCTGTTCGTCGGCATTGCAGCCATAATGGGATATCTCGAAATTTGGATGGCTTTTGTTGCGGGGATTATTCTCGGCACGTGCGCTGCATTTTTTAATCCTGCAGTGACCTCAACGATCCCTGATATTGTTCCCTCTTCTCAGATTGTACAAGCTAGCGCCAATTTAAGTATGTTGCGTGCCATTTCTCAAATCATAGGGCCTTCATCTGGCGGTCTGCTGTATTCTCTCATAGGCGCACCCATTTTATTTTTATGTAATGGTATTTCTTATATCATTTCATTTATTCTCGCATTTTTCATGAAGGTTCCGAAGTCAACCAGTCAGGATCAACAATTCAACTTCTGGCAGGATATGAAGGATGGATTTAGGTATGTCTGGAAAATGAAAGGGCTAAGAGACTTAATTGTTCTAGCTGGTTTTTTGAATTTTTTTGCAACGATAAGCATTGTATTGCTTGCACCAATGTTTAAAAATGCAGAGAACCTAGGTGAAGTTAAATACGGGCTCGCCATGGCCATCTTTACATTAGGTATGCTTGCGGGAATGATATTTACTTCTGTATTTCGGATCAAGCCTGACCACAAAAGTATGGTTCTAACCGTATCAGGATTACTGGCAGGGATTGTTTTCTCCATCGCAGTCATGATGAATAACTTTATCATCATGGCTATTTTGTTATTTATCGGTGGCATATTCAACGCAATTATAAATGTACTGATCGAATCAACGGTGCAATTAACAGTTACTCAGGAAATGAGAGGCAAGGTATCCTCGCTTAAGGGAACTCTTACGATGGGACTCGCACCGCTGGCGATGTTTATTGGAGGTATATTAGGCGAATTTTTCCCGATAAGATACATTGTATTTGCAGGATTTATGGCAATGACCGTATTGTTTATCCCTTTATTTTTCTTAAAATCCTTTAAGGCTTTTATTCAATACAATCCGGAAAAGCAAAAAATTGGAGCGTAATTTCGAGAGGAAAAGGGAGTGAGTGTGTGGAGCACGAGATTGACAAATATAAATCGGCTCTCAAAAAGGCCGCTGCTAAAATAGAAGAGCTGTCCACGATCATTCAAGATCAGAAGAGCAATGAGGAAATAGCGGTAATTGGCTATTCATGTCGCTTCCCTGGAGATGCAGGGAATCCTGAAGGGTTCTGGCATGTAATGGCCAACCGAATGGATTCTGTCACCGAGATTAAACCGGATCGATTTGATTATCGTAACTATTACAGTGATGATCCTGAAGAAGAAGGCAAGATGGTTACGAAGAGCGCATCCTTCTTGCGTGATAACATCAGGGATTTTGATAATATTCATTTCGGCCTATCAGCCATAGAAGCTGCATCAATAGACCCTCAGCACAGGCTCTTGTTGGAGGTAAGCTGGGAGGCTATGGAGAATTCAGCCTTGAATATTGAGGAGTTGAAGGGGAGCAGAACAGGTGTATTTATTGGAATCAGCGCTTATGAATATGCCAATGCCGAATTGTATTCGGGTCAAGCTTCCGATATAACGGCTTATTCTACTGCAGGTGTCTCACTTAGCTCGGCTGCCGGTAGATTATCCTATTTCTATGATTTCAAAGGGCCTGCGATCATCTGCGATACGGCATGTTCGTCATCCATTTCAGCCTTGAATATTGCCATCGACAGCTTGCGGAATAACCAGTGCGACATGGCCATTGTCGGGGGCTCGAATCTATTGCTTACACCAGAGCCATTTATAGGGCTTTCCAAATTCAGCGGTTTGTCTAAGGACGGAAAATGCAAGGCGTTTGATAATGATGCAGACGGTTTTGGAAGAGGCGAGGGCTGCGGTGTCATCGTTCTCAAAAGATTAAAAGACGCCAAGCAAGCCGGAAACGCAGTTGCGGCCCTTATCAAGCATGTAGTGATCGGACAGGATGGCAAATCAAACGGATTTACTGCTCCAAACGGATTGTCACAACAAGGCGTAATCAGACAGGCTCTACAACATGCTAATTTGACTGTTGATGATATCGATTATATCGAAACACATGGTGCTGGCACACCATTAGGCGACCTCATCGAAATCCAATCGTTATCAGAGGTCTTTAAGCATAAAAAGGAGCCTCTCTTTATCGGATCCGCCAAACCGAATATTGGGCATTTAGAAGCAGCTTCAGGCATGGCCGCATTGATTAAAGTCATTATGTCTCTTGAGAATAAGAAGATCTTGCCTAACATTTATACTCAAAACCCAAATAAGAACATTTCGTGGGGGAAGGTTAAGATCGCTGACGAGTTCATGGACTGGCAGAAGACTGAAGGAGTCAGAAGAGCAGGGATTAGTTCTTTTGGTTTCAGCGGAACGCTGGCGCATGTCATCCTTGAGGAGCCCCCTCAGCCTCATGACAAGGATGAGCAATTGGATGAACTGCCAGCTCATCTATTGACCTTGTCAGCCAAGAATGAAAAAGCTTTAAAAGGATATATAAGCGCGATGAAGGAGCAATTGGTGAAGGAAACTGGCTCCATCAAGGATATTGCTTTTACGTCCAATATTAGCCGCTCATTTTTGAACTACAGATTTGCAGCAGTGGGGAAGAACAAAGAAGACTTACTGGATAAAATGGATTTGGTTCTGAACAACTCTAGCCACCATGAGCTCCTCATCCAGAAGAGTACGGCCAAAGACAACAAAATCGCCTTTTTATTTACGGGCCAAGGCTCCATCTATGACGGAATTGCTAGAGAATTTTACACCACATCAAGAACATTTAGAGAAACGATGGATCTGTGTAATGAGAAGTTTAAAGCGATACTCGGCCTGTCGATACTAGACGGGATCTACGGGGAAGACACTACGCTGCTCACTAGACCGATCTATTCACAGGCAGCCATATTCTCCATTGAGTATGCCTTAACCAAGCTGTGGGGTGCGTTAGGGATAAAACCTGACGTTATTATCGGTCACAGCATAGGCGAGTATACGGCAGCCTGCTATGCAGGGCTTATCAGCTTGGACGATGTGATCCTGATGATTGCACAGCGTGGCAGAATGATGGAATCCATTGATGTCGAAGGCAAGATGGTCGTCATTCTGACGAATGTGGAATATGTGAAAGCTGCTTTGGAAGAGAGCGGATGCAAACATGTTACCATTGCTGCCATTAACGCTCCTGACAATGTTACGATTTCGGGCCGAAGCGATGAGGTCGATATCGTAATCGAAACCTTGCAAACCAAACATAGAGTCTTTTTTAATAAGCTCAATATTCCTCATCCTTATCACTCCATGTTAATGAAGGAGTATGAAGGCATGTATGAGCAAGGCATCGGAGACATCACATTCTCAAACCTGCAGACAGCAATGATATCCAGCATTACGGGACAAGTGGAGCAAGAAGAAGTGTTGGGTAGAAGCAAGTATTGGGTCGAGCATCTATCCAAGCCAGTTAACTTCCAAGGTGCCATGCAAGAAGCCAAACGACTTGGCGTCAATATTTTTATTGAAATCGGAGGCGATGCAACCCTAAGCGGGTTAGCCAACCAATGTCTACAAGATGATGAGATCATGTTTGTACCTTCTATGAGACGAGAATCGGAGAACTACACGCAATTTTTTAATTCCGTCTCTGCTTTATTTATGAAGGGAATGGATCTGGATTGGAACACATTCTATCAATCCTATGCTACGAGTAGAGTAAAGCTTCCAAACTACCCATTTCAGAAGAAAGAACTGTGGAGAGAGGTGCGAAGAATGGAGCGTGCAGCCGTTGATCCATTGCAAGCAGCAAGCTCATCCAAGGATATCAAAGAACTGCCGCCTATTTCACAACACTCACAGCATACACAGCATCCACAACAGCCGCAAGCTCGCGGGAATCGCTTGCGATCTAACCCTAAAGAGAAGATCAAATCTGAATTAAAAGAAATGATACAGATTTTGACGGGGCTCAAGATCGAAGAAATCGAGGACGACCTCAATCTGCTGACGCTCGGCTTTGATTCTTTAGTACTTATCCAACTCAATAAACAAATTACGAATAAGTTCAACATCTCGATTACATTAAATGAGTTCTTTATTAACTTGGATACCATTGAGAAGATCACCGAGCATATTAACAAACATACGGATTGGGTGGATGAAGAGGAGATCAACGAAATTGGTTATGAGACTGAGTATGATGAACCGGTGAAACCGATCTCAGAGACCATAAATACGATCCCGGATGCAGAGCCAATGAACAGCTTGGCGGCTGCTGGTCAGGCGCAGAATCATTCGTTAGGTGCACTGGACGGTATGGATGCTTTGCAGAATATTTTCAATACGCAGATGAAAATCATGTCCGAACAGCTGGATATTCTGAAGGGTCTTACGAATCCCAGTCAGAAGCCATTGGCAGATAGCAGGAATTCGCCAAACTTGAAGCAGAGCGAGGTCATTGTGAGCAGCCCAAAGGCTTCACCCTTGGCTGTGGACACCAAAAGCCATTATGTGCCCTACAAAAAGCTGGAATTAATCGATAATGAAAATTTCAATGAATTGCAGCTTACCTATATTCGAAACATTGAGAAGAAATATACAAGCTTCACCCAAAAATCAAAAGAGAATATCCAAAAATACAGAAAAGTATATGCGAATAATCGAAATGTAGCGGGATTCAGGCCGGTCATGAAGGAAATGATCTATCAGATCGTGGCGGACACCGGACAAGGATCGAAGCTTCGCGATATTGACGGGAATAGCATTATCGATTTGACGATGGGCTTTGGCGTTAACTTGCTTGGACATAACCCGAGCTTTATCAATGAAGCATTAACGGAAGAGCTCCGCAGAGGAATGCCTCTAGGCCCAATGGGCAGACTGGCCGGAACCGTTGCCGAACAGATAAGCCAATTAACAGGCGTCGAGCGGGTAGCTTTCTATAATTCAGGAACGGAAGCCAATATGGTGGCTGTACGAATCGCCAGGGCAAGCACAGGCAAGAAGAAGATCGTTACTTTTGCGGGATCCTATCACGGCACCTATGACGGCTTGCTTGGATTGTCCTCCATTGGTGAGGACGGAAGCCTGACGACGATCCCATTGGCTCCAGGTATTATGGAGAGTGTTGTCAGTGATTTAGTTATGTTGAATTACAATCAAGAGGCTTCGCTGGATTATATCAGAAATCACGCGAATGAAATCGCCGGTGTCCTAGTTGAGACCGTTCAAAGCCGGAGGCCTGATGTTCAGCCCAAGGAGTTCCTTAAGAGTCTTAGGCAAATCACGGAAGAGAACGGAATTGCACTTATATTCGACGAGATCATTACAGGCTTTAGAATTGACCCAGGCGGAGCCCAAGCGTATTTCGGTATCAAAGCAGATATCGTAACCTATGGAAAGGTTCTTGGCGGCGGGATGCCGATCGGGGTTGTATCTGGAAAATCCGAGTTTATGGACTGTATTGATGGGGGCATGTGGAGCTTTGGCGATACGTCGGTTCCTCCTTGTGAGCAGAAGAGAACGTTTGTTGCCGGAACCTTCTCTCATCACCCGCTCGCCATGGCTGCAGCTCACGCTTCATTAACCTATATAACGGAGAACAAAGATACGCTTTATGACAGATTGAATCAAAAAACCAATGACTTTGTACAACGAGTAAACGCGTTTTTCGAAGAGCAGCATGTCCCAATCAAAGTCGTGAATTTCGGTTCCTTATTCAGATTTGTGTTTCGAGGGGATTTCGAAATCTTCTTCTTCGGCTTGCTGGAGAAGGGTGTATATGTATGGGAAGGACGGAATTGCTTCTTCTCCACTGAACACACGGATGCGGATATTGAATATATATTTACTGCCATCAAAATGACGATTGAAGAGATGCGCCAAGCTGGATATTTTGGCGACTCCTTATTGAACCAGCATGCTATTCAGGTGACTCAATCCACCCGGCAGGAAGAGCAGCAACCTGTAATTCCGATGTCTATCATTCAGCAACGATTATACACCCTAAGTTCCATTGGCAAAGATGACCCGTATAATATGGTGACCGTACTAAAGGTTAGAGGAGCGCTGGATCGTCATAAATTCGAGGCCGTACTCAATGAAATCGTGATGCGTCACGAGAGCCTGCGCACACGCCTATTTGTTGAAGATGGGGAGTTTAAGCAAGAAATTCTTGAACAGGTGGAGTTTACAATCGATATCGTCAAAAAGGGCTTGCATGAGGATTTGGATGAGCTCATTCAATCATTAGTTACCCCTTTTGATCTAGCGGAAGCTCCTTTGTTGAAGGTCATCCTAATCGAAGAGGGCAGCCGAGAGGGTACGCTGATTTTTAATTTCCATCATACGATAGCAGACGGTATTTCAATGAGCATCTTCGTGCAAGAGTTTATGCGCTTGTATGCGAATGAACGACTTATGCCTGTGAATAAGCAGTATCGAGATTTTGTTGAATGGGAAACCCGCTACTTGGCATCGGACGAAAAGAAGCAGAGCGAACAGTATTGGCTGAGCAAATTATCCGGTGATATGAATGTTCTGAAGCTCCCTGCCGACTTTCCAACACCTGCAGAGTCTGATTTCAAGGCCAATACGGTTCATATGCAGATCGGATCCGAATTGGTTCGTGATTTGAAAACAGTTGCTTCGCGTCATCAATGCTCTTTATTTATGTTGTTGGCTGCAGGGTTTAATCTTCTACTTAAAAAATGTTCTGGAAATGATGATATTTGCATAGGAACTCCTGTGACAAACCGGGCAGATGGTTCTTTTGATGAGAGTATTGGTATGTTTACCAACACCATCGTGCTGAAGAACAATCTTTCAGATGACAAGACGTTTGCAGCGTTTGTCAAGGAAGTCAAACAAAATTGTATTGAAGCGTACTCTCATATGTATTACCCGTTCAATTATCTGGCAAGCCTCATGAAGAAAGCGAAAAACAGCAGGGAAGGCTTCCTTAATGTACGGTTTGTCTATGAAAAAACGGATGAAAGAGTACTCACGATCGATAATTTAGAAATTACAACCTATGAATATAAGAGTGCATTATCCGATTTTGATTTTGTCATTGAAATTCTTGAGGAAAACGGCACATTCCATATCGGGATGACTTATAAAACAAGCCTGTTCAAAGAAGAGACGATTGGGAAATGGGGACAAGACTATCAAAGAATCTTAGAGTTTATTATTACTCATAACGATCCTAACGATAACTCTAGACTTACACTCAAGGATTTTGGCAATATCGGACAAGATAACACGAACAAGCATACGCAGAATGGAATACCCGCTCGTGATGCGCTGCCAGTGCCTAGCGGACGTACCGTAGCAGGTGCGGGTTTTGAGGCTCCGCGTACTGAAATCGAAGAGGAATTCGCTCACATATGGGAAAAAACATTAAGCTCTAGTCCGATCGGCATCAACGATGATTTCTTCCAAATGGGCGGGGATTCGATTAAAGCCATTCAGCTCATCTCACGAGCCAGAGCTAAGGGCTACATCTTCGAGGTTGATCACTTATACAAAAACCCCACGATCAAGCAGCTAGTGAAAGTAATAGAGTCGAAGCATCACACGCAGATGCAGAATTCCTTAGCTGGGGAAGTAAAGTTAGCTCCGATGCAAAAGCAATTTTTTGAACAATTATCTGTTGATCAACATCATTGCTGCGAGAGTAGAATGCTGCACAGGGCAGCGGGCTTTCAGGCTAACACGGTAAAGGAAGTGTTTGATCAATTAATCATTCGGCATGACGCATTGCGAATGGTGTATCAGCAGGACAACGGCAATGTCGTTCAAATCAATCGAGGAGCCGGCGAAGCACAGTATGACCTTCAGGTATATGAGAATGTAACGGATAAAGAAGTTATCGAAACATGCAATGAGATCCAGAACGGTATGGATCTTGAGAAAGGGCCGCTCGTAAGACTGGGCTTGTTCCAAATGAGCTCGGGGGACAAGTTATTCATCGCCATCCATGCTCTTCTTATCGATGAGATATCTTGGAGCATTCTGCTAGAGGACTTCATGAATGGGTACACGCAAGCGGAGAAGGGATTGGGCATCGTTTTGGCGGAGAACACGACTTCATTCAAGGAATGGTCAGACAAACTGAACGAATATGCAGACTCTTATCGTGTGAAAAGGCAGGCTGACTATTGGAAAAGGTTACATGACACGACGGCCACCAAAAAATTGCCAAGGGAGAGAGGTAAACTTGCATGGAGTTGAACAAACAAGTTCAAAAGCTTGGTGTACAAGTTACCGAAGAGTTGCTGAATAATATCAACAATGCATATCATACGAATCTTCTTGATATTTTATTAGCTGCCTTGGCCCTGACGATTCGAGACTGGACAAGAGAAGAGAACACATTGATCAGCTTGATTGACCACGGCAGGGAAGAATGGGCACAGCCTATGGATTTGAGCAGAACTGTTGGGTGTTTCCGAACACAATTTCCGGTTGTCCTTAGAGCTTACGATGATCTCGGCGATACGATCAAACATACGAAAGACATGCTGCGGCGAATTCCAAATCAGGGACGCTTCTATGGTATCCTCAAGTACTTATCCAATGAAGACTTGAACCATGTAGAGCCCGAAATTGGCTTCCATTATGTAGGCAGAATCGATCAGGGTGCTAGCGGAGATGGATTTGAAATTACGAATCTGGGTTCCAGTGAATACTCGTCCAAGTACCTAACAAGCTCACATGCTCTAGATATCGAAGCCATCCTCATCGCAGACAATTTGAAGCTCACTTTCATATACGAGCAGGATGATTTTATTCCAGGAACGATTGAGAAGCTGCTAAGCGTATATCAAAATCAATTGGATCGCCTTATTCAACATTGTACAACCAAGCAGGAAGCGGAAATTACCGTTACCGATATTACGCTAGAAGATATAACTATGGAGCAATTGTCCGCATACAAGGATGAGATTCACAATGTTAAGAACATCTACCCTCTTGGGCCTATGCAAGAGGGTATGCTTTATCATGCATTGACAGATGAGCAGGATACGTACATCAAGTTGTCCTGTTTCCAGGTGGAAGGGCACATTGATCTGGAGATGCTGGATCGAGCTTTTAACATGGTTATCGATCGACATGATATTTTACGGACAGTATTTGATTATTCATCGTTTCAACAAAATATGCAGGTCGTTTATAGAAAGCGAAGTGCAGCCGTTGAGTACATCGACTTCACGAATCAAGGCGAAGAAAATGAAGCATATCTGGAACATTTAATCAGGCAATATCGGGCAAGACGATTTGATTTAAGCAAGGATGTACTGCTTCGCATTGTACTTGTTCGAATGCAAGAGAACAGATACAGTATGATTTTTCATCTGCACCATATTCTTATGGATGGATGGTGCAACAGCTTAATTCTGATTGAATTGTTTAAAATTTATAATGAAATCAAGCATGGGATTCCAGCGAGTCTGAACGATGTCGTACCTTATTCTACTTATATCGATTGGCTCAAAAACAAAGATATCAATGAAGCTAAAGCGTACTGGAAAGATTACTTGCATGATTGCAAAGAAGTCACGAGGATCCCTTTTGAAAGAGAACATAAAATGAATGAAGTCATCAATAAAGAGATGGCATTGGAGTTGGACGAGGAAAGATTGTCATCCATCATTCGCATTGCTCAGGAAAGTAGAGTTACGGTAAATACCGTGATCCAGAGCATTTGGGCGATTCTTCTTAGTAAATACAATAATACCGATGATATTGTATACGGGTATGTTGTCTCTGGGAGAAATGCGGAGATCGAAGGCGTAGAAGTGATTCCTGGACTGTTTATCAATACAGTCCCGCTTCGTGTGAAATTTACAGACAACTTGCAATATCCTGAACTCGTGAAGCAGATCACCAACACTACACTAGAGAACAACAAACATGATTTTGTAAGTCTTGCGGAAATTCAAAATCTGAGTGAGGTGAAAAGCGATCTGATTCGCAGCCTCCTTGTATTTGAGAATTATCCGATTGATGAGAAGCAACTGAACGAAGAAATATTGAAAAACAATGATTTGAAAATACTCAATTCCGTGTTTGTACTGCCGCATCAGCTCATTGAAGGATCAAACTATAACGTAACGCTAGTTGTCAACCAAGATGACAAGATGATGATCAATTTCATCTATAATGAGAACGCATTGGCTGAAGCGGATATGTCAAAGATCATCCGAGCGTTTGATGCGATTGTGAATCAGATTATTGAAAACACAAATGTATGCGTTGATGATGTTGACATCATTGACGAGCGCGAGAAGCATCACATTCTTCATGTGTTGAATGATACGCGCAGCAACTATCCGAAGGATAAAACCATTATCCAACTGCTTGAAGAGCAAGTAGAGAAAGTTCCGCAGAATATCGCATTACGCTTCCAAGACGAACAGATAACCTATCAAGAGCTTAATGAGAGAGCCAATCGTCTGGCTCATTATGTAAGACGGATGGGCGTAGGGAACAATGTCATCGTTGGTGTTATGGGTGAACGTTCCGTGGGAACGGTGATCGGCATTGTAGCAGTTCTAAAGGCTGGCGGAGCTTATTTGCCAATTGATCCGAAATACCCGGTAGACCGAATGAGGACTCTGCTTGCAGACTCCAACACTGGAATGCTCCTTGCCCAATCCTCTCATATGGAAGCATTACTTCATATCGATAGCCAGATCGACATCGTGCTTACGGATCGAATCGTAGTGGAATTGTCATCAGAGAGCTCAGATAATCCGTTGCTGATTAACAGCCCTTCAGATTTGGCTTATGTCATGTATACATCCGGCTCCACGGGAAGACCAAAAGGGGTTATGGTAGAGCATCAAAGTGTTGTGCGGCTTGTCCAAAACACGAACTACATAGAGTTTGCGGAAGGAGACCGGATCTTACAAACTGGGGCGATGGTCTTTGATGCCTCCACATTCGAGATCTGGGGAGCCTTGCTGAATGGAATCGAATTGGTGTTGGTTGACGAACACATCCTCTTACATGCGGAACGGTTAGGGGAGGAAATTAGTAGAAATCAAATTACAACGATGTGGTTGACCTCTCCGTTATTTAATCAGCTCGTTCAACAGGACGTGACGATATTTAAGGGACTGAAGCATTTAATCGTGGGTGGAGATGCGCTGTCTTGGGAGCACATCAATCAAGTCAGACAGGCTTATCAGGGCCTGAAGCTGATAAATGGGTATGGTCCAACCGAAAATACAACCTTCTCAACCTCCTATGCTATTGAGGAAGAGTTCGGCAGCTCTATCCCAATTGGAAAAGCAATTAGCAATTCGAAAGCTTATATCGTAGATCGTCATCACCATTTACAGCCTATTGGTGTGGCGGGTGAACTATGCGTTGCCGGAGACGGTCTTGCTCGCGGTTATGTCAACAATCCAGAATTGACGGCGGCGAAGTTCGTTCCGAACCCGTTCGAAGCGGGGGCACGAATGTATAAGACCGGAGACTTGGCTCGCTGGCTGCCTGATGGGAATATCGAATATTTGGGCCGGATTGATGAACAGGTCAAAATTCGAGGCTTCCGC
Organism: Paenibacillus sp. MER 180; assembly: GCF_023713665.1. Lineage (NCBI taxonomy): Bacteria > Bacillati > Bacillota > Bacilli > Caryophanales > Paenibacillaceae > Paenibacillus > Paenibacillus sp. MER 180. Next base: position 212,690 of record NZ_JAMAVT010000006.1, read on the forward strand.
ATCGAACCAAGCGAAATCGCCCAGCAATTGCTGCTGCACGAGGTGATCCAAGATGCAATCGTAGTGGCCCAAATAGGAGAGGACGGACAAGCGTACCTATGCGCGTATATTGTGAGCGAGATGGAACTGTCTGCATCAGAACTGCGGAATCATGTGTCTGCATCGCTGCCGAGCTACATGATTCCATCGTATTTCGTACAGATGGATCGGCTGCCGTTAACCCCGAATGGAAAAGTAGACCGTAAGGCATTGCCGGAACCAGATGGCGAAGTGGTTACTGGAGCCGAATACGCAGTGCCTCGAAATGACATGGAGAGAGCAATTGCCCAGGTATGGGAAAAGATATTAGGCGTGAGGAATGTTGGCCTCAATGACGATTTTTTCGCCTTAGGCGGAGATTCCATTAAAGCGATCCAAGCGATTGCCCAAATGAGCAATAGAGGGTATTCATTTGAGATTAAAGACTTAATGGGCAATCCTAGAATTAAAGACTTGATCCCGCATATCAAATCGACAACAAAAACCATAGATCAGGGCGAAGTATCCGGCGAGATCGAGCTGACACCAATTCAGCAATGGTTCTTAGCGCAAGAACATCTTGACAAAGATCATTTCAATCAGGATCTGATGCTTTTCCGTGAAGATGGCTTCAACGTAGATAGAATCGAACGCGCTTTTGATCGTATTGTGCAACATCATGATCTATTGCGAGCCATATATGTTGACCAGGCGTTAATCAATCGAGAAGTAACGAATAGATTATATGATTTTCATATTTATGACCTTAGAGGAAAACCGATTACGGATAATTATATTACTGGCTTATGTACTGAACTCCAGGCCAGTATGAAATTAGCGAAAGGCCCGCTTGTCAAAATAGGACTGTTCCAAACAGACAAGGGCGATCATTTGCTTGTATCTATTCATCATATGGTTGTAGATGCCGTGTCATGGAGAATTATTATAGAGGACTTTGATACGCTCTATCAGGATCCAGAAAAGAGTTTGCCGTTGAAGACCAGCTCCTTCCAAGAATGGGCTTCCAAGCAGAAGCAGTATGCTGGCGGATTTACATTGCAAAATGAGCTGAAATACTGGAATCGTCTTAGCCAATGGGACGTGAAAGAGATTAACAAGAATTATGAGCCTTCAAGTATACAGGGCGCTAAGATCATAAAAAAGACGATTATGCTGGATCAGGCCTATACCGAGAAGTTATTAACGAAAGTAAATAAGGCGTATTCCACGGAAATCAATGATATCCTTCTCTCAGCCTTAACCGTATCGATTGCTAATTACAACCAAGCGGAGCGCATACTCATTAATTTGGAATCGCACGGAAGAGAACAAATCGTAGATGATGTGGACATAACAAGGACAGTCGGGTGGTTCACCAGTCAATACCCGGTGATTCTGCACGCCCAAGATCATATTTCGGATGTAATCAAATTTACGAAGGATACACTCAGACGGATCCCTCGCAAAGGGATAGGCTATGGAATGCTGAGATATTTATCTCCTTTTGATTTGAAGGCGATACGCACCCCAGACATCAGCTTTAACTATTTGGGACAGTTCGATGAGAACATTTCTGGCGACAACTTTACGTTATCCGATATTTTACCGGGGGATTCGGTAAGCCAAGAAAGCGGTAGATTGTATCCTCTAAACATTTCAGCAATGGTTCTCCATAAACAATTTAGTTTGACTTTGAGTTACGTTAGGGAAGAATTTAACGATGCAACGATTGACAATTTGCTGCAGTGCTATATGGACAATCTTAAAGAGATTATCGATCATTGCATCTCCCTGGAGCATGTAGAAGTTACCGCTTCGGATATTACTGATGAGAGCATATCTTGGGCAGAATTAGCTCCATACCATGAGCAAATCAGCAATGTAAAACGAATGTACCCGCTCACCCCAATGCAGGAAGGGCTGCTGTTCCATTCGATGGCAGATAAGGGCGAGTACTACCATGTTAATATGGAGCTTAGGGTAATCGGAGAACTTAATGCGGAGTTATTCAAGAAGAGCTTTGTAGAGCTTGTTGCTCGCCATGACATCTTGCGAACGAATGTTGACAGCAATCATTTCAAAGAAAATATGCAGATCGTGTACAAATCAAGAGAACCCGAGTTCACGTATCTGGATATTAGAGACTTACCATCCGATAAGGAAGCGTATATCGAACAGCTGGTCATAGAGGATAGACGAAGAGGCTTTGAATTAAGCAACGATATCCTTATTCGATTATTTATAGTAAGGATGAGCGAGCGGGAATACAGTTTACTGTTAAGCAATCACCATATTATTTTGGACGGATGGTCATTTGGGATCATTAGCAGTGAACTGTTCGACATCTATAATCTACTGTTGAGTAATACGCCTTTAGAAGCGAAGAAAATACAACCTTATGAAGCGTATATCAAGTGGATTGGTTCGCAGGATAAGACGGCAGCTCTGAACTATTGGTCAACGTATTTGAAGGGGTACGACACGACAATCGATATTCCATTCAAGAAAGCTTCAACAATCCAAGGAAAACCGCAAGAGGTCATTCTACGTCTAGATAAAAGCGTTACAAAACAAATTGAGCTGCTAGCGCAGCAGCATACCGTTACAGTCAATACAATTTTCCAGAGTATATGGGCGATCCTGCTGCAACGATATAATCAAGTGGATGATGTCGTGTTCGGATTTATTGTATCGGGCAGAACAACTCAAATACATGGAATAGATGAAATGGTAGGGTTATTCATCAATTCCATTCCATTACGAGTAAATACGACGCAGGAGAAACGATATACGGAAGTGCTGCGGCAAATAAAATCGGATTTCCATGAGAGTGAGCCCTATCATTATTGCTCAATAGCGGAAATCCAAAAGCTGACTGAGGTTGGTAATAGCCTCATCAATGGGCTGATGGTCTATGAAAATTATCCGATGGATCAAGATATGATTCATAAAGATATTCAAGATCAGGTCAATCTTCGTATTCATTCAGCCCGGATATTTGAGGAAACGAACTATAGCTTCAATATCAAGGTCATTCCAGGGGAAGAGCTGCTTGTCAAATTCAACTATAATGACGGGATCTACGATGAAGAGAGCGTCCATACGATCAAAGGCCATTTCCTTCACATTTTGAACCAAATCATGTCCAATCCGCATATCCGCATTGATGAACTTGAAATTGTGGGAGAGGATGAGAGAAACGAAATCTTGGTCGATTTCAACAACACGGTTATGGAGCTTCAACCTGAGGACACAATTCAAAGTCACTTTGCACATCAAGTGATGAGGAACCCAGAGAAAACGGCGGTACGATGCGGTGAAGATTCCCTCAGCTATCTTGAGTTGCATCAGAGAGCGAATGCGTTAGCCATTCAACTCAGAGAGAAGGGCATAGGTGCGGAGTCAATCGTGCCGATCATGATCGATCGATCCATCAACATGGTTGTAGGCGTACTTGCCATCTTGCAGGCAGGCGCTGCCTATCTGCCTATTGATACAAACTATCCGGAAGAACGAATCAATTATATGTTGCAGGACAGTAAAGCAGAGCTTATGCTATCTACCCATACACTTACGCAGAAGAGAACTCTAGAAGTTAATGAAATGATTGATTTGGAAGATAAGGCGTTATACGCACGCTCGATTGAACAAATCGATAATATCAACCATCCTCACGATTTGGCCTATGTGATCTATACCTCAGGAACGACCGGTAAGCCTAAAGGAGTAATGGTCGAGCATAAGGGCGTCATTAACTTGAAGCACTGGTTTGAGCGCGAGCTTGGAATCGGTAACGATGAGAATATACTGCAATTTGCAAGTATAGCGTTTGATGCGTTCTCATGGGAGCTGTACATGGCATTATTGCTTGGCAATACCCTTTATATTCCGGATCAAGAGGTGCTACTCAATACGGATTTATTGAACGAATTTGTGAGAACTCACGGCATCACCACCATTACTTTACCTCCATTTGTCGCGGGTAATTTGGAGGCAGGGAACGGACTGAAGCGGGTCATTACGGCAGGAAGTGAACTGAAGTACGAACAGATCTCGCATTTGCTCGGACAAGTAGAGGTCATTAACGCCTATGGCCCGACGGAGGATACAGTATGTACAACAGCATGCAAACTGTCCCAGGTTCAGCAAACGAAAATCTCCATTGGAGCTCCTATAGCAAATCATCGCGTATTGATACTGGATGCCAATCATAAACTGGTTCCGGTAGGTGTAAATGGTGAACTGTGCATCGCAGGTGTGGGGCTAGCAAGGGGCTACTTGAATAACGAGCAATTAACGAAAGAGAGATTTATTCATAATCCATATCGGCCAGAAGAGATTCTATACAAAACGGGTGATGTGGCAAGATGGCTGCCTGATGGCAATATCGAATATGTAGGAAGGATCGACCATCAGGTTAAAATCAGAGGATATCGAATCGAAATCGGCGAGATTGAACAGACCCTGTTACAGCTGCCAGAAGTGTCCCAGGTTGCAATTATCGATAAGGAAATCGATGGATCGAAAGTTCTCTGTGCCTATTATGTAGCAGAGAAGGAAATCGCCATCCATTCTTTACGGGAATCGTTAAGCAAGAAATTGCCAGCCTATATGATACCCGCGTATTTCCTGAGAATGGAGTCGCTGCCATTTAATCTAAATGGAAAAGTGGATCGCAAGCGATTGCCTGAAATGGAAGGCAATATCAAGACGGGCGCTCATTACGAGGAAGCCGGGAATGAAATCGAAAAACGAATGATCGACATTTGCAAGGATGTACTGGGATTGCAGCAGTTGAGTGTTAGGGACAATTTATTTGAAGTTGGCGGAGACTCGATACGAATTGCAAAAATATACAAAGAATTAAAAAAGGTGAATATTCACATTTCTATTAAAGATATATTCTATTATGAAAATATCCGTGACATCTATAATAACTGGGCGAAAAAAAGAATGGATAGTCAAGAAGAAGAAGGATCTAAGAGCTTAGAGCGGATTTCACTAAACGAATCAAATTGGGAGCAAGCTTTAGCCGACCAACTCAATGACTTTAGCAATGCGATTGTAACCAACAACAAGATAACGAGCGTGTACCCACTATCCGCGATGCAGAAAATCCTTCTTGATACCAACCAAACGTATAGTGGGGCGATCATCGATTTTAATCACCAAGTTAATGTACAGCTGCTGAAGAAGAGCATTGCGTCTGTCATTAACGAACAGGGGCTGTTACGAAGTACATTAATCCAAACTGATCATCAAATCATGATCCAAGAGTACGGGGTGGTTCAAGGCATTGATATCCCTTATGTAGACTTGGAACATGCGAGCGAAGAACAGAAAGAACATATACAGTCCTATATCCATGAGCGGTTTGGAGATCATGCGGATCGTACAAATGTATTGAATAATCTGCTGTACAACATGATCATCATTAAAATCTCAGACAGTCATTATAAGGTGTATATGCCTTGCAGTCATCTCATCTTTGATGCAATTAGCTTCGATATCATACAATCAAGTATCCAACAAGCCTATGCAAACAATGGGGAATCAAGAGGGCAAAGCATATTGCAATATGAACATTATGTTCAAGAACAGTCGAGAGGGCCTCAAGGGATAACGGAAAAGGATCTGATCGAGAGGTTCAAGCTGACTGATTTTCAGGATAGCTTTAGCCAGTATTTCAAAAAGTACAAGGAAGCATCATTGATTCATACAACCATTTCGATTCCGTTGACTGAAGAAATACGCGAGTCTGTACAAGAGATGTCCTGGGATATATCCATGAACATCTTTTTAAAAATTGTTGAGCTCGCTTTCGATCTTGATTCGGTACCGTTTGCACTTATGCATACAGGAAGAAAATATACATCCCATAACTATTATCATACTATGGGGGCATTTATTGATATTCTGCCTCTGAGTCTGCCACGAGATCAGCACCTGGCTATGGAAGACATAAATGAACTCATTCGCTTTGCCTATGAGAAAAACATTCATTTTGCAGCGTTACTGTCTCAAGAAGAGCCGAAGAACAAGTATAAGAAGGTACGACGTGCATTAAAAGAGATCTACAGCTCTGAAACGATTACGCTCCCGATTTTTAACTACCTTGGACTGTTTGATTCACATGCGGAGATGAAGAATGAGCTCACTGCAATCAAGGAGATGTACAGCAGCAGGACAAAGAAATTATCTACGGAGATCACAATAGCGGTAGTAGAGGATCAGCTCATGATTAAGCTATTTTGCGAGGAGCACAAAATACCAAGGATTACAAAAGGGATTCAAACCTATATGAATAATGTAAAGGAATATTTGCCGCTAGCGTCGCGGTGATATGTCTACAAGGTATTTGCAATTCGTTTTACACGATGTAGCCCGATGAATGGTTCATTCATCGGGCTTTTCTTTTTTGTCGCGCATATCCGGCTCCAACAGCACGACTTGCAGGCTAAGCTTCTTACACAATGTAATGTCCTTCTGACCGTCCTCAGCCAAACCAATGGCTTGCATATCCTTATGTTCCTTCAGAATGCTATGTAGGCTGCGCTCAGACCAAACCCTTCAGATGGTCTCCATTCCGATCCCATTATCCTGAACTTCCAATTCCAATCTGATTTGCGCTCCTCAAAGTGCAGAAGCAGAGCGTCCGTAATCTCTGAAGACTGTCTTGTATTTTCATGCAGCTCCCAGATTTAGTTGCGTTTAGGAATGCTTCCTGATGCAACAAAAATATCATAGCTCAAATTACAAAAACCTGTACTTTTTTATCCCTTTAGATAAGAAAGTACAGGTTTTTTTTGTATATTATCTGACCAGTCAAACGTTTTTAAAGAGACTGGATCAATCTCCAAAGGTTTTTCATTACAGCGCAAGCGACCGTTAGTGCTACCGCATCACCATGTCGGCAATAGGATAATCCGGTTGTGTGCTTAATATTTGAATATTCCGACGCAGGCGGTTATAGCGCAGCGAGAAGTAATCCAGGTAATCATCCCCTGTATAATGGCGCAGCAGGGCCCATACCGTCCATAACAAATCTTGGGCCATCATATAGCATTTGACCTTCATCAGATCATCCTCTGTAAACGTATTGCCGTAATAGGCTTCAAACAGTTGCTCAATCGCCTCTTCTGTCAAACGCGATTCGATGATATATGCAGCAATATCAAAGGCTGGATCATTCATTCCGGAATATTCCCAATCTATCAAATAGACACTGCCGTCCCCATCTACGAGAAAATTCTCCGGAACCGTATCATTATGGCAAGGGACGGAAAGGACATTTTTGAGATGGTTCTGCATGAAACGAAGCAATTGCTCTTTCAAGGAGGCGTAATCAAAAAACAATTCACCGTTGATCTGCGTGACAATGGTTTCATATTTGGCAAGTTCACTAAGCCAATCAAACTTGTTCGGGAAGTGCTTGGGACTACCGTGAATTTTCTTCAATAAAGAGGAAACGGCCTGCAAGCTTGGCAAGGCTAAGGGACCTGCCGCGGCAAGCGTTGTACTATCGGGAATATACTTGCTGATCTTAATACCGCTTTCCTCATCAAAATATATACATTCTGAATTTACGCCAAACTCCGAAGCGATGCCGTTGTTCACACGCTCTATCTTGCGATCGATCATTTGATCAGTCAGATTACCGGGCTTGCGAATCACATACTCCGTTCCGTGGATATCCATAATGTAGTTATAATTGGTCAACCCGCCTGCAAAACGAGATTTGTCAAAAACAATACTCTCATCTTCAAAAAAAAGACGGAGTTTTTGCTGCACCAGGTTTTCCATATTCATTTGTTTGGATAAAAAGTCGTTTAGAGGTTTCATGATGGCCTTTTCTCGGCATTCCATATACATGCTTTAACAATGTATACACTCGCCGCACAGATTTTTCCACAATTATAGCAAGATAGGAGAAGTAATTCAATGAAATAGACACGCTTGAGAACGTTCTGGTACTTGTCGTGCAAGAAAGACGTTTTTGTACCAGATTGTCGGTAAAGGGGGCATTAGAATCCTAAAATCAGCTACCGAATCCTCCATAATCACGGGGAGAATCATGTTAACCTGCTAGTAAGAGTTAAATATCTACGATTACAGCGATTTCACAAATAAAAATGACCCATGTGAGGTGAGATTCGAATGGAGTACCGGGGAGAAGAAGCTCTCGGGCTTGTGGAAACATTGGGCATGGTTCCTGCCATCCAAGCAGCGGACGCTATGCTTAAAGCAGCAGATGTTGTACTAGTATCCTATGAGAATGTTGGTTCCACACTCGTAACGATAATGGTAAAAGGTGATGTGGCAGCGGTTCGTTCGGCAGTAGAGGCTGGCGCTGAAGCAGCAGCGAAGATTGGCAATGTCACTGCCCATAATGTGATGCCGCGTCCGCTCAGTTCTATTGCAGGAATTGTGAAAGCGCATTCTATAAACGCATAATTGCCGGGGAGGGAAAGAGGTTCATGAGCAAGCATGATGCACTGGGTTTCATTGAAACCTTTGGAATTGTATTCATCATGGAAGCGGCAGATGCCATGTGCAAAGCGGCCAATGTAGATTTGATCGGTTATGAAAACGTGGCGTCCGGTTATATATCTGTCCTTGTTCGCGGAGATGTAGGGGCTGTAAGGGCTGCAGTAGATGCCGGCGTCGCCGCAGTACAGGCGATGGGGACTGAGGTGTACAGCTCAAACGTTATTCCTAATCCACACCCAGACATTGAAAAGATCATTGCCCGCTATGCCCTTCCAGCTTAGGGGCAGGTTATCGACAGAAATTCAAGGGAGGTGACCGTCATAAACGACATCTTTGTTATGAAATCGAAAGTATTTTCAGGGGAACAGTCACTGAAGAAACTTGCGGAAATCCAAGGCACGAAAGCCTGTATCGTATCCGATCAGATGATGGAGAAGTTGGGTTATCTGGGGCAGGTGGTTGATCTACTGCAAAGCGGTGGAATCTCCACTTCAGTGTATACCGGTGTTAAGCCCGATCCGGACGTGAGTATTGTAGCCGAAGCGCTTCAAGTGTACTGGGAAAGCGGCGCTGATGTGTTACTGGCGTTGGGAGGCGGCTCCGTCATTGATACGGCGAAGGGCGTTCTGTACTTCGCCCGGCAATATGCACAGGAAAAAGACGCGCCTTTTGTCAAACCATCGTTTGTCGCTATTCCTTCTACCAGCGGCACCGGATCGGAAGTGACCGACTTTTCGGTGATTACGGCGGACGGTGACAAAATTGTTATCGTGGACAATTTTATCGCACCGGACTTAGCGATTCTCGATTCCACCCTTACCAAGCAATTGCCAAACAAAGTCGTGGTGGATACCGGAATGGATGTTCTGACCCATGCTCTGGAGGCTTATGTCTCTACCAAAGCGACCGACTTTACCGATGCATTAGCCGAAAAAGCCGTTCAATTGGTATTTGCTCATCTGGAAACGCTTTACCACGATCCGGCAGATGCAGAGGCGCGGGATCGGGTGCAGAATGCATCCTGTATGGCGGGAATGGCGTTTACTAACGCCGGTCTTGGCATCATTCATAGTATGTCTCACGCCTTTGGCGGAACGTTTCACATTGCTCACGGACGGGTGAATTCCCTGCTTCTTGAGGCGGTAATGGAGTATAACGCCAACTTGGGCGGAAAAGCCATAGACAGGGTTTGCGAACGCTATGCTAGGCTCGCTTCGCTGCTGCACTTGCCAGCCCGAACATCCCGTGAAGGAACCGTAAGTTTGATCCAGGCAATTGGAAAGTTGAAACGATCCATCGGTATCGAATACGGAATTCGTGAGCTTGGCGTTGACCAGAATGCTTTTGACGAGGCGTTGTCCCGCATGGCGCAGACCGCTATGGCTGACCGCTGTACGCCAACCAATCCACGTCAGCCGACTTTAGAAGAGTTGGAGCACATTTACCGTAAAAGCTTTTAAGAGATTGTTCAAAAAGTCCGCCCTTTTTGAACATGCATTTTAAATAATATAAAACTTACAAGATTGCGAGGGAAAAATGTTGGATATTCATGAGTTTTCAAGCAAATTCGCCGAAGCTACGAAAGCCATGGCTCCTCAAGAACGAGCAGCGATCATGAAGCTGTTCCAAGGAATTTCTAAGGGGCTATCAGATAAGGGAGCTCAGTCACAGGTTGAAAACAGCCTCGGTAAGCTTCATAAGGAAGAATGCGCATACCCGGAAGGAATGACCGAGCGTTTGCGGGCTTTGAAAGAACATTATTTGACCGCTACGCCAAGCATTACAACCTTCCGTGCCAGAGCCTTTACTCAGGTATACAAGGAAAATCCAGGTCTGCCATCGATCATGCTGCGTGCCAAGGCTTTCCGCAAAGCATGTGAAGAGGCTCCGCTGCTCATCCAGGACAACGAGTTGATCGTTGGTCATCCTTGCGGCGCGCCGCGCGCGGGCGCCTTCTCGCCTGACATTGCTTGGCGCTGGACCCGGGATGAGCTCGACACCATTCACAACCGTCCTCAGGATCCATTCTATATCTCTGAGGAAGACAAGCGAATCATGCGCGAGGAGCTCTTCCCGTTCTGGGAAGGCAAATCGGTGGATGAAATATGTGAGCAGCAATACCGCGATGCTGGTCTTTGGGAGTTTTCCGGCGAAGCATTCGTCAGCGATCTTTCCTATCATCAGATTAACGGCGGCGGAGACTCCAACCCCGGCTACGATGTCATTCTAATGAAGAAAGGGATGCTGGATATCCAGCGGGAAGCCAAGGAGCATCTTGCGAAGCTGTCCATGCAAAACCCGGAAGACATCGACAAAATCTATTACTATAAATCCGTGTTAGATACGACCGAAGGCGTAATGGCGTATGCCAAACGGATGTCTGAATATGCGTACCAGCTAGCTACTAAAGAAACAAATCCGAAGCGCAAGGCTGAGCTGCAAAAAATCGGCGAGATCAACGCTCGCGTGCCGGCTCATGCGCCGACTACATTCCATGAGGCAGTGCAATCGGTCTGGACCGTAGAATCTCTGCTCGTGGTGGAAGAAAATCAGACAGGCATGTCTGTCGGTCGTGTGGATCAATATATGTATCCTTTCTATGAGGCGGACAGAAAAGCTGGCCGTCTGACAGAGTTTGAAGCTTTCGAGATTGCAGGCTGTTTCTTAATCAAATGCTCGGAAATGATGTGGGTTTCCAGCGCGGGCGGCTCCAAGTTTTTTGCCGGCTACCAGCCGTTCGTCAATATGTGTGTTGGCGGGCAAAAACGAGAGGGCGGCGACGCCACCAACGACTTGACTTATCTGCTCATGGATGCAGTACGTCATGTCGGCGTTTATCAGCCTTCGCTCGCTTGCCGTATCCACAATAGTTCTCCTCAGAAATATTTGAAGAAGATTGTGGATGTCGTCCGTGCGGGATTGGGCTTCCCGGCCTGCCATTTCGATGATTCCCACATCAAGATGATGCTGATGAAGGGCTGCAGTATCGAAGATGCCCGCGATTACTGTCTGATGGGCTGTGTGGAGCCGCAAAAATCCGGACGCTTGTATCAGTGGACCTCCACTGGATACACCCAGTGGCCGATTGCCATTGAGTTCGTCCTTAATCGTGGCAAAATGCTCTGGCACGGAAGCAATCCGGGATTGGACATGGGCGATTTGAGCAACTTCAAGACCTATGAAGCATTTGAAGCAGCGGTGAAGAAGCAGGTAGAATACATCACCGAGCTTTCCGCAGTCGGTACCGTAATCAGCCAGCGCGTACACCGCGATTATGCGCCGAAGCCGCTTATGTCGATCATGTATGAAGGCACAATGGAGAGCGGCCGAGACGTTTCCGCTGGCGGCGCCATGTATAACTGGGGACCTGGCTTGATCTGGTCCGGTCTGGCAACTTACGCCGATTCGATGGCTGCCATCAAGAAGCTGGTTTACGATGACAAAAAATATTCGCTCGAGCAAATCCGTGACGCGTTGCTGGCCGATTTCGAAGGTTATGAGCAGATCCACAGGGATTGTCTGGATGCGCCAAAATTCGGCAACGACGACGATTATGCCGATCGCATTGCCGCCGATATCACGGGGTGGACGGAGAACTATCACCGCAACTTTAAAACGCTGTACTCTACCTTCAGCCATGGTACGCTTTCGATTTCGAACAATACGCCTTTCGGCGAGATGACAGGTGCTACCGCCAATGGGCGCAAGGCTTGGCTGCCGCTGTCCGACGGTATCAGCCCGACTCAGGGGCATGACAAGAAGGGCCCGACGGCTATCATCAAATCGATTAGCAAGATAGATGTCGAGGCCATGAATATTGGTATGGTGCATAACTTCAAGCTATTGCGTGGGTTGCTGGAAACACCTGAAGGGGAGAACGGACTGATTAATCTGCTCAGAACAGCCTCCATTCTCGGAAACGGCCAAATGCAGTTCAGTTATGTGGATAATGAAACGCTGATTAAAGCGCAGCAAAATCCTGATCAATACCGTGATTTGATTATTCGGGTCGCTGGCTATAGCGCGTACTTCGTGGAATTGTGTAAAGAAGTGCAGGATGAGATCATCAGCAGAACGATGATTGAGCATTTCTAAAATAGCCCCGTGCCTCTTCTCTGGCGCTGACGCCGGGGAAGAGACATTCTGGCATTTAGATTTGCGGAAAGGGAGGAGCCACAGCAATGGAGTCAGGTATGCCGGAAAGGCAGGCACGTATTTTCAACATTCAAAAATATTCCATATACGACGGCCCCGGTATCCGGACGCTTGTTTTCTTCAAGGGATGTCCCCTGCGCTGTCAGTGGTGTGCGAACCCAGAGGGTCTGGAAAAGAAATATCAGGTGATGTACCAGCGGGATTTGTGCAACGATTGCGGCGCATGTGTTGCGGCGTGTCCCCGGGGAATCCACCGTGTGGACACTTCCGGCTCGCAGGAGCCGTCCAAGCCGCAGCATGTGGTGGACCGGAAGATCGAGTGCATGGGCTGCCGGGAATGTGAGAAGGTTTGTCCCGCACGGGCGCTCTCAATCGTCGGGATGAATATGACGGTATCGGAAATTGTGGACATTGTAGAGCAGGATATGCTGTTCTACACGACATCCGGGGGCGGCGTCACGTTGGGCGGCGGCGAAGTATGTGCGCAGTCCGAGTTTGCGGTCAATTTGCTCAAAGAATGCAAGCGCTCCGGAATCCATACGGCCATTGAAACCTCTGGGCATACCAAACCGGAAGCGATTTTGGCCATGGCCGAATTTACCGATCTGATCTTATACGATCTGAAACATATGGATTCGGATCGCCATTATCAACTGACGGGTGTACGCAACGAGCGCATTCTCGAAAATTTGCGGGAACTGATTACTCGCAAACATAACGTTGAGGTGCGGATGCCGCTAATGAAGGGGCTCAATGATGATGAGGACACCATCCGCAAAACGGTAGAGTTTCTGCTTCCCTATAAGGAATACCGGAATTTTCAAGGCATCGATTTGCTCCCTTATCACAAGCTGGGCATTAACAAATACAGGCAATTGGATATGGTTTACGCCGTTGAACGTGATTTAAGCCTTAATGAAGCCGATCTGGAGCGTATTGAGCGACAAATCAGCCAATACAATTTCCCCATACGGGTTATCAAACATTAAGAGCATGCTTTCGAAGCCTAGTTTTATTCGATAAAGCTACCGTTTTACAAGCTCGCAATACTTTTAGGAGGAGGCGAGGTCTATGATGCAGCAGCCTGCTGGGCCGGATCTCGGGCGGATCATTCAGGAGTCGGTGCCGGGCAAACAAGTGACGCTGGCCCATATGATTGCTTCACCCGTGGCTGACATGTATGAAAGACTGGGCATCGATGAAGCGGGGGCTATTGGCATATTAACACTGTCGCCCAGCGAAACCTCCATTATAGCCGCCGATATCGCGACCAAGGTGGCAGATGTGAAAATCGGCTTTCTGGATCGCTTTGCTGGTTCGGTGCTTCTCACCGGAGATATAGCCAGTGTGGAAACGGCGTTGCGGGCCATCATTGAGACGTTGGGCGATAGTCTTGGTTTTACGACGGCGGAAGTTACACGGACATGAAAAAACGTATATTGCTGGTTATCGGGGAATTGAAACGTTATTTGTTCGGGTAATAAGAGTGGAGTTGATACCATGAAATTTATTACCGAAATGGAATTGCGCAATGTGTACAGGCTAGAGCCTTTTACATCATACATGGTGGAGCATGGAAGCCGATTGACGCCGGAAGCGCGTCAGTTTTTGACGGATCGCCAGATCACACTTTCCTATGGTACGCAAGAGCAAAATCAAGAGCCACTCCCGAATCCAGAGCGACAGGCGAAAAAGCCGGATTGGCGGCGTGGAAAGCTGCGCTGTCAGATGCAATCCGTCTCAGCCCTGTTCTTGTTAACCGGGCAGGAGCTGCTGGAGCGGGATGTGCTTCTGGCCCAGAAGGTGCTAGAGCTGTCAAGGCAGTTTTCGGCCCTTCAGAAAAGGGAAGGAGGCGGCACATCCACTGTCGACTTATCTTTCCAGGGTTGTACCGGTATTACAGCCGATGTTCTTTTTGAGGATGCAGGAGATTGCTTTGAGGTAACCGAGTTTCACATTCAATTGGAGAAAGGCAGAGAAATTGCGTTGCTCCACCGTCTGCGCTGCGCTTTGCGGGAGCTTGGGTTTGCGATGTTGGAAGCCGCAGCAGGCAGTCCTCAAGAAAAGCCGGAGGAACCTATTGTTGCTGGAATCAACTTTATGATTAATGAATTGAGCTCGCTTATTTGCAGAACTACAGGAGGTGGAACATGCCAGAGACAAAACCCTTTGCATACTGCGATCAACTCGTAAAGCAATTTGAAGCGGTCATCCAGAAGCCGATTCCAGGACGGTCTTCGTTCTACTATACCGGTGTGGATCTGGGAACGGCCTGTGTGGTGCTTACGGTGTTGGATGATTCTCGGAAGCCGGTGGCGGGAGCTTACCGTTACGCCGATGTCGTCCGCGACGGAATGGTGGTGGACTACCTTGGAGCGATTCAGATCGTGAGGGAGCTTAAAGCGCAGTTGGAGCAGCAATTGGGTACAGAACTTGAATATGCAGCTTCGGCGATTCCACCGGGTACCGATTTACTGGATGCTGGCGCCATCAAGCATGTGATCCAAGGTGCGGGTTTTGAAGTTACGGCTTTACTGGATGAACCTACGGCGGCTAATGCCGTGCTGCAAATATCCAACGGAGCCATTGTAGACATTGGCGGCGGAACGACTGGCATTTCGATTCTGAAGGATGGCAAGGTTGTCTATGTCGCAGACGAAGCAACGGGAGGCACCCATTTTTCTTTGGTGGTTGCCGGGGCATACCAGATGAGTTTTTCTGAAGCGGACTGCTTTAAGCGCGACCCTGCCCATCACCAAGAATTGCTGCCGCAGCTTCGGCCGGTTATTGATAAGGTTTCCTCTATCATCAACCGCCATGTGGTGGGCCATGAAGTCAAGGAATTGTACTTGGTAGGCGGAACTTGCTGCTTGACCGGTATGGAGACGATCATTGAGCAGAGGACTGGCATTGCTACCTATAAGCCTAGCAACCCACTGTTTGTCACGCCACTGGGCATTGCTCTGAATTGCACGCGGGAGGCGATGTAAGTGGAATTTCGGATAATCAAATCTCCATCCAAGGGGACGCTGGACATTTTGCTTCGTCGCAGAGGAGCGCCCAGTAGCCGGGAAGTTCCCCAATGCGACGCGGTCGGTCTGGTGCAGGGAAGGCTGATTGACATGGTATGGGCCGCTGATGTAGCTGAAAAAGTGGTGGGCGTGACAGTGGAGGATATTCGCGGCAGCTGCCCGCAGAACATGATTCTTCTCGCTATTTTTGGTGACACGGCTTCTGTGGAGGACGCCATCGCCGAGATTAAGCAGAGAAGCGAAAAAGCGGGGAGGACGGACTGCTATGATTGCCGCTGAATTGATTCACAATATCTGGTCTACCCGTAAAGCAGATTCCCTTGTGGGAATGAAACTGATGCTGGCCGAGGTGATTGGTGGAAGCGACGACGGGCGCCGCTTGATTGTAGTCGATACAATCGGCGCTGGCATAGGCGATCGAGTGATTGTTTGCACCGGCTCTTCGGCTCGCAAAATGCTGCATACAGACGATGTTCCTGTGGATGCCGTCGTCGTCGGCATCATCGACGCGGACTGCATTTTCGAATAAATATTCGAACAGAAATTTTATAGAGGTTGTTAAAAAGTCCCCCTTTGATCACGAAGAAACACTGAATGCATATTCGACATCGAATCTTGAATTCAGCCGGGCCTAAGTAGAAGCTTCCGAAGCATGTTTCCTGCGGAAACATTTCAGGTGCTCACGTACCCAAAACAGCAGATGCTTTCGAAGGCGTTTTCTACGAAAACGTGTAGCTCCGCTCCTCAGGCCCTAGCCTCATCCAACTGAAGCGTTTTGAAAAAACGCACATCGGAAGCATAAGCTTCGGTGCTGAAAGTCTGACTTTTTGAACACTTACTTATAATTCGAAAGGGGGCGAGAACTGTGAAAAAACTGATTTGCGCTGCGGATGTGGAAGAATGGGTGGCTTCCGGACAGAAGCGGTGCTGCATTGACCGAAACACGATTGTGACACCGGCAGCCCATGATAAGGCAAGGGAGCTGGGGCTGGAGTTTACCGATGAGCCATGTGGCACTTTGAGTTCCGAGGCCGCGGGCAGCGAAACTCAGGATGATCTCGACATGAATGCCATTTTCAAATTTTTCAAGATGTTATCGGAAAAAGGAATGGTTGAAAAGCTGTTGGGGATGACTCTTGATCCACCTTATCAGGCGGAAACGGATCCGACGGGCTTAAAACTTGTACGGGGCCGAACGGTAAAAATGGAAGCTTACGAAACGGGAACATCTGGTGCCAAGGTATACCGTCAAGAGGTAATCGGGAAGCCGGATTGTTCCATGAGCGCAGGGTTTATGACTGTCGATCACGGTTGCTTCGAGCAGGAGACGGCCCACGAAGAAACTTATATCGTGATGGAAGGCACGCTCGATGTCACTTTGAACGAGAAAACCTTCACCGCGCATGAGGGAGATGTACTCTTCATCCCCAAAGGGGTGAAGGCGACCAAGGGATCGTCGAACTGCGCGAGGATGTTTTATATGACTTATCCGGCGGGCTGTCCTGATCGGAAGCTATAGTAACTGGAGGTGATAGCATGCAGGCGCTTGGATTAATTGAAACGCGGGGACTTCTTCCGGCGATTGAATGTCTGGACATCATGCTCAAATCAGCTCAGGTAGAACTGATAGAAAAGTGCAATGTGGGCGGCGGGCTAGTGACGATCGCGGTAACCGGTGATGTTGGCGCTGTTCAAGCATCCGTGGAGGCAGCTGCCTCTGCGGTACAACAATTGGGCAGTGATGTGCTTATCAGCCGACATGTTATTCCGAGACCCCACAACGACATAGCGAGAATCATCGGCCGGCGCAGCGTTTCGAATTTTACCAAGGAGAAGGACGAGCCGGCGCTGCCAGTACAGCATACTCAGTCGGCGGAACAGTTTCCAAAGCAGCTGCCCGAGCAAACGCCAGAGCAGACTTCGAAACGTTACAAAGCGTCTGATGTTCCACTAGGCGATGCGCCCAATATTCCACTAGACACGGCTCCTAAAGTTCCACTGGAAGCGGCGCCCGATGTCTCAATCAATAGCGGTGGTGAAGAAGACTTCCCTGTACTAACAGCCGATCCCGCTCAGGTTCTTGCGTCTAAAGACGTCAGTCCAGAAACAGACAATCAAGATCCGGTAGATGGAGAGCATGCAGTGCTGGACAATCCATTCAAACACCAGATTGACGTGCTGGTAAAGGAAGCAGGGCTTGACAAAGCAATGGAGCTGCTGGAAACGATGACAGCCGTGAATCTGCGCGGACTGGCCAGAGAGTGCGGCCCTGCGTATGGGATGAGCATGACGACGATTTCCAAGGCAAACAAGGTGAAACTGCTCAAGCGGTTCCGCCATTATTATCAGCAGTAAGCAGGAAGCGAGAGGAGGATGTTTCACTTGGAAAATTATGATTATGATTTGCAATCGATTCAGGAAACGCGGGATTTGGCTCGTATAGGAAAAGCGGCCGCCGATATCCTTGCCGGGTACGATGCTGAACAGATTGACAGAATTGTACAAAACATGGTGCGGATAGCGGAGGTTAACGCCGCCGAACTGGCTGCGCTAGCAGTGGAGGAAACCGGATTTGGCAAGATTGAGGATAAGATCTTCAAAAACCGTCTGGCTTCCACGGAGCTGTATGAATCCATTCGGGATACAAAAACGATTGGGGTTATCCGCGAGGACAAGACAAATCAATTAATAGAGATTGCCGAGCCTGTCGGACTGCTCATGGGTATTATTCCATCAACAAATCCGACATCCACTACGATTTTCAAATCGATTATTGCGATAAAGGCTCGTAATGGAATCATCTTTTCGCCGCATCCATCGGCAAAGAAATCCATTATGCGGGCCGCCGAACTCATGCATGCAGCCGCTGTTGAGGCAGGGGCTCCCGAAGGAATCATTGGCTGCGTTGCCATGCCTTCTATGCCGGCGACACAGGAACTGATGAAGTGTGAGGAAATCGCCATGATTATCGCCACAGGCGGCTCGGCGATGGTGAAATCTGCCTATAGCGCGGGTAAACCGGCGCTGGGTGTGGGACCGGGTAATGTACCGGCCTATATTGAGCGCACCGCTGATATTCCAAAAGCAGTAGCTAATATCATTGCCAGCAAAACCTTCGATTATGGCACAATCTGTGCCTCTGAACAGGCTGTTATCGTGGAGGAATGCATCCGTCCTCAGGTGATCGCGGAGTTTGAGCGTCAGGGCGGTTACTTTATGAATCAGGAGGAGACTGCCAAAGTCGCGTCCAAGCTGTTTGTAAAAGGCCATGCCATGAATTCAAGACTGGTGGGACGTTCGCCTCAGGTGATTGCAGAAGCGGCCGGCATTCAAATTCCTCCAGGGGTCAAGGTGCTGTTAGGTGAACAGCAGGGCGTGGGAGAGAAATTCCCGCTGTCCTATGAAAAGCTTACTACCGTATTGGCGTTTTACACCGTACAGGACTGGCATGAGGCTTGCGATCTAAGTGTTGGGCTGCTGCGTAATGGAGGAATAGGCCATAGCTTCTCCATCCATACACAAAATCACGATATGGTCATGGAATTTGCACAAAAACCTGTATTCCGCGTTTTGGTGAATACGGGCTCCACTCAGGGCGGCGTGGGCGCAAGCACCGGGCTTGCCCCGGCCTTCACTTTGGGATGTGGTACCTGGGGGGGCAGCGCCACTTCAGATAATGTGGGGCCACAGCACTTGATTAATATCAAGCGTGTGGCTTATGGCATTAAGGACTGCACAGCACAAAGCCCTTATTCTGCTCCCTCTCCGCAACAGCCGAAGCAACAGGAGGATGCAATGCTGTTGAATCTGGTCGATGAGCTGATGTCTATTTTGCAGAAAAGCGGTGACTGCTAGTGGGGAACTATGACCAAGTACTTTCATTGTTAATGGAGGTGGTATCCGGTGCTGGCAAGGCGGGGGAGGAGCCGCGCTCCATCCCTTTAGGGATTTCGAATCGCCATGTGCATCTTTCTCAGGCTGATGTGGAGACGCTCTTCGGATCCGGATATACGCTATCCAAAATGCGTGATTTGTCCCAACCTGGACAGTATGCGTGTAATGAGACTGTTACGGTTTGTGGTCCCAAGGGTGCGATTGAAAAAGTGAGGGTTCTCGGTCCAGTGCGGAAACAGACTCAGGTAGAAATTATGCGGGGAGACTGCTTTAAGCTGGGCGTGAAAGCTCCAGTGTGCTTATCCGGGGAGCTTGAAGGCACACCTGGCGTCACATTGGTCGGTTCCAAGGGAAGCGTATATATTACCTGCGGCTTGATGGTTGCACAGCGCCACATTCATATGACGCCTTATGATGCCCTTTTCTTCGGCGTAACCGACGGAGAAATGGTCAGCATTCAATTTGATGGTCTCCGGGGCGGAGGATACAATCAAGTCGCAATCCGAGTTAGCAGTGACGCTGCTCTCGACTGTCATATTGACGTTGAAGAGGCCAACGCGATGGATCTGACATCGGCGTCTGTGGTTAAAATCATAAAAAATCGCTAGGAGGAAATGAATATGAGATCGGAAGCTCTTGGTTTGGTTGAAACAAAAGGTTTGGTAGGTTCTATCGAAGCAGCGGACGCTATGGTCAAAGCGGCCAATGTTACCTTGATTGGCAAAGAGATGGCAGGTGGAGGCCTTGTTACCGTAATGGTACGGGGCGATGTAGGCGCTGTGAAGGCAGCAACGGATGCTGGAGCCGCCGCTGCGAAGAATGTTGGGGAACTCGTGTCAGTGCATGTAATTCCTCGTCCCCACAGTGAAGTGGAGAACATCCTTCCGTCTACTAAGGCATAATTCAATAAATCATTTATATAATGCTATGTTTCCGAAGCAAGTTTTGTTCGGAGCTAGCGCTTTATTCTCACAAAACTCGTAGGAGGAATGTAACATGAAATCGGAAGCATTGGGTTTAATTGAAACAAAAGGTTTGGTAGGTTCTATCGAAGCAGCGGACGCTATGGTCAAAGCAGCCAATGTTACCCTGATTGGCAAAGAGATGGTAGGCGGCGGCCTTGTCACCGTAATGGTACGAGGCGATGTAGGAGCAGTAAAAGCGGCAACGGACGCTGGTGCCGCAGCCGCACAGCGTGTAGGGGAACTGATATCCGTACATGTAATTCCTCGTCCTCACAGTGAAGTGGAAATTATTCTTCCCGCTGCTAAGCAATAATTTATATCGATGTTCTGCAAAGGGCCAAAACTCGGTAAAACGGGTTTTGGTCTTTTTATATTTGTCTGTAACAATCCGCTTGTCGAAAGCTTGTCGAAGTGGTGTATTTCTATAAATAGAGTTTGAGGAAAGAGGATGAACTATTTCCAAACAGTTTGTAAATTGCTATAATAGAGATATTATATTGTGAAAAATTTAGCATGTAACGTCTATTTTCCCGTTCATTTTCGGTGAAAGGGTGCAACGAGATTATGCTGAAAACCGATAGTCCGATCGCAACCAAAGTATACGCACGATACAGCGGCATCCTGTCTCTTTCCAAGTTCTCGCTGCTGCTGCACGATCACAATGGAGACGTTTTGCTAGAGTTCAATCCGTCCCCTGATTTCTGCAGGCATTTTTGTTGGGAGAATCCTACGCGACCTTGTGCAGATTATTTGAAGCGCTTTAATACCGGCGAGCAGGGGCGATTTGTTTGCTGTTACGGCCTGGAGAATATTTTGCTGCCTATTATGGTCAAAGATGAAGTTGTTGGCTTCATATCGGGGATGCAAGCGTATTCCCAGGAGAGGGAATATCAGAAGTATCTGATTAACACGGCGGAATTGGCTGAAATGAAGGGGCTGGATTTGGAAGTTGTCGCGAAGGCGATATCAGCTTTTCCAACCATTGACAAGGATAAAGCAGATATTCACGAGCAGCTGTGCCATCATATTGCAAGGAATATTGCGCTCGACATCGCCGAAAGCGCGCAGGACAACACAGGGATTATCAATCGTCTGTCTGCGGAAAAGGAAATACTGGAGAAGAAAGTGATTGACTTAGAAGCCAAAAATATGTCTCTCGTCATCAATCCACATTTTCTGTTCAATACTTTGAATTCCATTGCCCGCATCGCTTATTTCGAACACTCCCATACGACGGAGGAATTGATCTATTGCCTGTCCGACTTGCTGCGATACAATGTGAAGCAGGATGATCAGCTTCATACCATCGCATCCGAATTGGATAACATTGAGAAGTATTTGTATATACAAAAGGCGCGCTTCAAAAATCGCCTGCAGTATGAAATCATTGTTCCGAATGAATTAAAGGCTTATCGCATTCCGAATTTGGTGATTCAGCCTATTGTGGAAAACGCAGTCATACATGGGATTACCCCTAAGCGTGACGGGGGAACCATTCGTCTGATTGCCGAAAAGTACAGAAATGATATCACCATTTCTGTTATAGACAACGGTAACGGGTTCTCGCCGGAGGTATTAAAGCTCATTCATCAGCCGGACAGCAAGATCGGCGTGGGCTTCCGGAGTACCGATAGCCGTTTGAAGCGTTATTTCGGAGAAGAGTATGGGTTATCGATCGTGAAATCCGATTACAGCGGGAGCACGGTTAACATCCGCATCCCCACCCAACCAATTGCGAGGTGATGCAATGAGCGTAGTTATGTTTGTTGAAGATGAACCGATAGAACTGGAGTTTCTTCAATCCATCGCGCAGGAAATTCTGGGTGCTGAAGATAAGCTGCTTATTTGCGATACGGGTATGCAAGCGATTAAGCTCGCCAAACAATATCGGCCGGATATTATTTTTATGGATATCATGCTGCCTGAAATGGACGGAATATCCTCATTGCAGGAAATTCGCCGCTTTCTCCCCAATGCCTCCGTGACGATTTTGTCGGCCAGCTCGGATTTCTCCTATGCACAGGCGGCAATCAGTCTGCAGGTACACGAATATCTGCTTAAGCCTGTCAAGCCGGACAAATTGCGGCAATTGATTCGTAAGGGGCTGGAGAGGGCCGCTCAATCAGAAGAAGATGGTGTAACAGAAACTTATATGATAGAATCCGCTCAAGAATGTCAGCGCTTTATTCAAGAAGCCGTCGATTATATTCAGCAGAATTACAAAGATAAGCTGACCCTGCAAATGGTGGCGAGTCATGTGTACATGAATGCTCAATATTTTAGCCGCATATTCAAAAGGGAGCTTGGCGTTACATATACGGATTATGTGAACAAGCTCAAGATTGCACATGCCTGCAAGCTGCTTGAGACTACCGGGTATCCCGCCTATCGCATCTCCACAGAATGCGGCTTTACCGATCCGTCTTATTTCAACCGGGTTTTCTATAAGCAAATGAAAATGACACCGAAGGAATACAAAAAAAGTGTTCTAGCTCGAGTGTGAAGACGCTTTAATAGATAGAATCAAGGAAACTCCCGTCCGACTAAATGTCGAGCGGGAGTTTTTTTATTTAAAGATGTCGTCCTAAAAGTACGAAAAGTACCAGATTGAAGAAAAAAGTGATTCAGGAAGTCCAAATAAGAGGTACGGTTAGTGACAGGTGAAATGGCCGCATTGCTATACAATGAAGATACATCTACGAAGACAAATCTACTTAACAGAGGTGTATGGATGATGAAGGAAGCAGTGGCTTCGGCCGGCATGCTGAAACAAAAGATGAACAGTCGTTTCCGAAGAAATGGAATCGCTTACGGACTGATTTCCGGGCTAACGTTCGGCCTTTACAGTACCGTCGTTGCCCTGGCTATGATGAAGGAGCCTTTTCTGGGGGTCGTAGGAGCGTTTGCTGCGCCTATAGTGGCATCGGCGATCAACGATGCTTTGGCGGCGATCTGGCTTCTGATTTGGAACTTCAAGAATGGGATGATCAAAGAAATTGGCCGCAGTCTGGTAACAATACCAGGGTTGATGGTCGCAATTGCCGCGGTGTTTGGCGGTCCAATCGCCAACGGGGCCTATCTGGTTGGAATTGATATGGCTGGAGCGGCGGCTATTCCTATTTCGGCGCTTTGTCCGATGTTTGGTGCTATTTTCGCGCGAATGTTCCTTAAGCAGAAAATTGATAAACGGGTGGCCGTTGGCATGTTCATCTGTGTTATCGGAGCTGCGCTCATTTCTTATGTCAAGCCTGAAGGTGGCGTGGATAATTTCACACTAGGCATTATTTTTGCTCTGGTGGCCGCGCTTGGCTGGGGATTGGAAGGCGTGTTTGCTACTTTCGGGATGTCTATGCTTGATTCCAATATCGCCATTACCATTCGCGAGGGCGTTTCCGGACTCGTATATATTGCTGTGCTGATACCTATCTTTAGCGCAACAGATCTCTTTACTTCCGTACTTGGCTCCGTATCGCCTATGCTCATTATTGCGGCCGCAGCCCTGTTTACGGCAATCTCTTTCCTGACATGGTATATGGCCAATAGTATGGTTGGTGTTGCCGTCGGAATGTCGCTCAATATTACCTACGTACTGTGGGGGGTTGTCTTTGCTGCTATCTTCCTCGGTAGTTCATTGACTCCAACAATAATTGCCGGCGCAGTTATTATTACACTTGGAGCACTTTTAGTTTCGATGAATCCAATGGATCTGTTCAAGAAGAAGGAGGCGTAAGCAAATGCCATTGTTGCCGATTCGCTCCCGGGTGCTGCTTTTCATGTCCACAGTGCAGCAAGCAAATATTGATGATGCAATGGACGCTTTGAAAAACGAGTATGGTGGAGAGCGTCAATTTACAAGAGCAAACTTTCTGGATCATATGCTGTCCTTGCAGGCTAACGGACTGATTGACGAAGTTCATTACGAGCTGGATGCTAACGGGGAATTATGTATGTACTATGCAATCAACGATGAGGGAATTCATACGATCAATAAATACTTGCCTAAAAAATGGACGCAAAAATAAGGACAATCTCTATCGGATTAATGAAAAGGATTTTTTAGACGAACCACGAAACCCGGCCTTAGGCCGGGTTTCGTCATATGTGCAGAGTCCTCGCTTAACTTAGTAACAACATCCGTACAGGCAAGTGCAATGGTGAACGAGAAGAAGGATTCGGTTTGCCTAAGTCCCAAAATGGTGCACTGAAAACCGATATGCAGAAGGTTTGGATCGACCATACGATATGGACGAGAAGCTATATTGTCAGCGCTATCTCGAATCGTCCTGACCAGAAGGACGTACTGGATCGGCTTTTACGGAACCAACAGGATATTGGAAATGTAATCAAACCTTATTACGGGGAAGCCGCAGGCAATAAGCTGGCTGAAATTCTAAGAGAACATATTTTAATCGCAGCTAAAATCGTAGAGGCGGCCAAAGCGGGCAACCAGGCAGATGTGAAGAAGCTAGAGGAAGACTGGCATAAAAACGCTGACGAGATCGCAAAATTTTTGAGCGATGCGAATCCGAACTGGCAGTTTAAAGAGCTTCAGGATATGCTGTATACGCACCTTCAATTGATTACGGAAATCGTGCTGAGCTGTCTCAAAGGAGATCCATATGATTCATTTAGCCGACATCCTGACAGAAGGCATTGTCAAACAGTTTCCCGAAAAATTTTAAACGAATTGCATTAGTGATTGCAGAGTAAAGCTTTTTATGTTCACCCGAAAGGGTAACTATAAAAAGCTTTTTTTCGTTTAATGAATCGTTAATGTAGCTATGGATCTAAAGCTTAAAAATTTTGTAATGAAGTAACTCTACATATTAATGAACTTTATTTACATATAGTTCCAAATGGACTAATATAGAAAGTAATGAACCTATTTCAGAATGGCGGTTTGAGAGATGCTATTAATTCTTTTTTCAGTCATTGAGGAAGAAAAAGATCAGGATTTTTTAATTGATTTATTTTACCAGTATTACCCTCTTATGAGGAAGAAAGCTTACGAAGTAACCAATGATTACAATGTAGTAGATGATTTAATTCAAGACGTTTTCCTAAAACTGATACCCAAAACTCCCCTTTTACGAACCATGGAATATTGCAAAAGGACTTCTTACATCATTTATTCCATTAGAAACATGGGTGTCGATTATATTAGAGCAAAGGAGCGGCAGAAATTATTGGTCAGTACAGCACAAACCGAAGATATGATTAACCGTCTTCCCGACTCCCAACTGAGCGTAGAAGAATTGATATTCAGGAGAGAAGACAGACAGGAGATGTTTAGTAAGCTGTCTAAGCTGACGGATCGCGATATAACTTTGCTCTATTACAAGTACAATATGGATTTGAAAGATAGTGAAATTTCCCGGAAATTGGGTATCCCTGTGAATAACGTTAGACAGTATTTAACTCGAGCCAGGCGTAGAGCATTGAATCTCCTGAAAAAAGAGGTGAGGGGGAGTGACTAAAAAAATTTCAGGGAGTCATCAAGCTCTAAAGGATGAGTATGATGAATTACTGCTCAAAATGGCTTTGTCGAATTTTGCTGCCGTAGATGGAGAACAACTTGAAGCTGAAAATCGAGTATTGAAAGAGGATCCGTTTTTTCAACCATCTAAATCAGTTAGTAGGGATTTTGAGAAACGAATAAAGCGGGGGATTTTTCTTTGTAGAATCTTCAGTTTTTTTAATATTGTTTCGGTATTAAAGGCTGCACTGGGATTATCTATATGTTTAATTTCCATTCTTTTATCCATTGTGTCAGTGAAAGCTGTTAGAGTTCTATTTCTGAATTTACTTGTTACGCGACCACAACCCAGTCATTCCACTTCGGATTCCTTCTTACTCTCAAAGGACGGCGGCATAAACCTGCCAGAAGCAGATGGGCTGGTTGATGCTGTTCAATTCATTGTAGTGTCCTTTTGATAAAATCCAGATGTTCCGCAGTTTCACCTCCTTTCTCGTCCCGGTACCCTCGCTTTGAACTCACTATCGCGACATTCGATTGTCGCAGAAAATATTTTACTAATTTATGCAACAAAATACAAACTTTTCCCGTCCGATCAATCATAGGTACCAACAGTTTTGTTGAAATAAAATCTGAATAATTGTGTTGCACATATAAGCGTAGGAGCGTCTTTTTTAAGGTAAGGAGTTACATACAAGCGATTTTATACTCTTAGATTAGACTACTTACTAATATTAAAAGTGAGGAGTCGATGCTAGGCAAGTTATTCATTGTTTTTGTTTATCATTACCTGATAGCTACGACTGAGAGCAGATTGTCCGCGAACTAATGTGGTACAAATTAAAGGAAAGGAATGACGTATCATTGAAAAAGCTATTAACTGTTGCACTCATTGCAGCACTTGTCAGTAGTTTGGGTAGTTCTACTGTTCTAGCTGAGAGCAACTCGCCTTTGAGCCCTGTTGAAGATACTTTGCTATTATCTGATAAGCTTAATGATTTGAACGATAAGTCTTCATCGAATGTCTTAGATTTGTCAGCGGTTGAATCTTGTTTTTCTATGGCAAAAGATATTTTGAAAAATTATTATGAACGTATTGATCTTGGCACAGAGCAATCAGTTAAAGGAACATTCACTGATGATACCAAATTGCTTGCTCATAACCTCTCTGAATATGTAGAAAAGAAAATGAATACAAAACACTTTGTCGTAGAAGCTGCAAATGCACAAAAAGAAAATTATGTCTTAACATTCAACTTGCTATCTTCAGCAGTGACCAAAGAAGGTATTCTCCTAACAATCAGTACAGAAGCTTCATTTAATTATGTCGGAATGGAGGTACAGTCTGGGTTTGGCGAGGTATCGAATGTGGTATTTACCTATACTGATACGGGATTAACGATGTCCGATTGGTATATGCCAGATGACTATTATGATGAATTTCTCAGAGGATCATTGGATCATTCAAGTAACCTTACAATGAACTCTATTTTAGAAAGCTCCAATATTGCCGAAAAACAAACGGAACTTGAGCAAAAAATTACTGATTATTTCTCGGTTAATCGAGAACTTCCAGTAGAAATGACTAGTACAGACGGGGTGGAGGCAAGCAATCAAGTGATAACACCATTGGCTACCCTTGCTTCGTTAAATAAGACAGCCATAGCCAACTATGCAAAAAACAACAAGGCTAAAGATTCACCTTCAAGTGGCGGATCTAATGTATCTTATTACGATTTTTCTCAGATATCCGGAAATTGGGATTGTACTAACTTTGTATCTCATGCTTTGCTTGCTGGCGGCGCAATTCCCTATGACACAAATGGATCAGGTATTTCCTCTAAGGGTTGGTACTACAGAAGTCTGAGCAATCGTTCTTCATCCTGGTCAGGTGTCCCTAACTTACATGATTTTCTGGTGAACAATACTACAAAAGGACCGGCTGGATCCGCAACTACTTACTCAACATTCAAATATAATCCTAATTCAGGTTACCCATATGCTATTGGAGATATCCTGCAATTCTATCTGAGTGGTTCATATAACAATTGGAGGCATTCAACTATAATCACGGAATACTACGAGACTAATACGGCTTTAGTTTTAGGAGCATTGGTAACCGGTCGTAGTGGAAAAGGTTCATATAATAATAACCAGAAGGCAGAAGAAGTCTATCCAGGTGATAGCAAAAGAGTTATCAAATTGTCTGGCTATTATAAGTAAAATTTGAAGAAGGATGCACATCACTTCAAACTCTTCTTATAGAAGTGGTGTGCATCAATCCTAATGGCTGCTCCATAATCATTATTTTTTACGGGAGGGAAAAGAATGAAACGTGTTTGCCTGTTATTAGTGCTTATATTCGCTCTAAGCGCGTGTAATAATGCTGCTGGGAATACCGACGAAAAAAATACTCCTATGGAAGTCAACGTGAAGGTAGCCAAAAACACAGAAAATTCAACCATCACGAAAGAGAATACTTTGAAGAGTTCTCTCGAATTTTTAGCTGAAGATAAAAATGGTCTGTCTGTTTGGGATTATAAAACCGCTTATGAAATGTGTGAGGGTGCTCTGTCTGCATATTACAAGGCGATTTGGAACGGCACAGATATCAACTTGGATGCTTTCTTTGATAATAAAAGCCTGAAACAATATATGCAAAAGAAAGTTACTTCCCAGCATGAATTATTCCGTAAGAACAAACTAACCGATAATTTGGTGACAGATATCGATGTTGGTGCTAGAAAAGTGGAGCTTGTTGGTGAAGATAACCCTTATTTCTACTTCAAACTAGACACGCGCGTGAAAAAGGATGTAGGCAGCTTTGCAGAACCGACTGAATTTCTTGTACAGAACTTGAATGGAAGGTTAGTAATTTCGGATTGGTTTTCTAGTGGAAAGGATAGTTATGATTCTATGGTGCGTGGAGAGAATCAGACCATTGATAACCCCGATATTTGGAACAATAATGAATGGGTAAAGAAACTGGAAATTAACCGCTAATTAGCGTCTCATCACCTCGCAGTATTCCATCCTGTACCATACGCTCTATGCTTAAGCACAACGAATCCATTCAATCCATTAACATAGTCCAAGTGTGGAGTAGTCAACTGGACAGGCATTCTCCCTTAGTTGCCATTCTGCCAGAGCAGAATACCCCATTCTACATGTCCTATGTAGAATGGATACACTTACGCTTATTGCAAGTGGAGTCAGCTTCTTTAATTTCCATTTCCATTGGTGGCGATCAGAATTGTATTGGGTCATGTACTCATTGAGCGATTGGAGAGTAAAGCTTTTTATGTTCCCACAAGGGTAACTATAAAAAGCTTTTTTTCGTTTCATGGAGCAAATATAGAAATAGCTTACACATTTCGATCCAAGCATTTGGATCGTTTTTTTTGTAAACATGTCAAATTCGTTTGAGAATGCACGAATATATGTCCTGTACCGCAAATTTCGACTGTGTATAGTTAAGACAATCATATTTATGAGCTTTGGATTAGAATGAACGATTCAATAGAATTAACCCATAAAATGGGGACTGTTATGGATTACCCATGACAGTCTTTTCATTAGCTAAGGGGAGGGAAGTCGATGAAGGATCAAAGTATGTCCCATATGCAAGCAAGCCCTGAGGTAGTTACCTTTGGGGAATCGATGGCACTCATGCTGCCGACGGGAAATAAAGGAATCGAATACAGCCATACGTTGGAATGCACCTTCGGTGGGGCCGAAACCAACGTAGCCATCGGTTTGGCTAGGCTTGGCATTCGTGTCGGATGGTTCTCTCAACTAGGCGAAGATCCGCTGGCGACGATGATGATCAAAGCATTGCGGGGCGAAGGCATTGATGTCTCACGCGTGAAGAGCACAGCTGCTGCTTCAACGGGTCTCATGATGCGTGAACTAATAGCCGGACAATCCTCCGTTTATTATTTTCGGCGAAATTCGGCTGCGAGTCTAATGTCGCCTGATATGCTGGATGAGGCGTACATAGCAGGTGCTCGCATTTTGCATGTAACCGGCATTACGATGGCAATAAGCGATACGGCATGTCAAGCAGTTATTGAGGCTGTGCGTCTTGCACGCAAGCATGGCGTTAAAGTCAGCTTTGATCCAAATCTACGCCTGAAGCTCTGGAGCGTGGAGAAGGCTCGGCAATTCATTCTGCCTCTAGCGTCGGAAGCAGACTATTTCCTGCCAGGGCTTGATGAATTGAAGCTTCTCTATGGTATTGACGACGAAAGTGCTTTGTTCGCGAAGCTGCATGAGCTTGGCAACGTATGCGTCGTCAAGGGCGGAGATCATGAAAACGTTTTATTACAGGGCGGAAAGGAAGCTAGAATTCCTTATTTTGCTGCTGATCACGTAGTAGACACCGTCGGTGCTGGCGATGCCTTCTGTGCCGGCTTCCTAAGCGGTTTACTAAGAAATAAATCCCTTGAGGAATCTGTTCGCATCGGAAACCTGCTTGGATCTGTGGTGATCCAGACGGAAGGCGATTGGCAAGGTCTCCCGACAAGGGAACAGGTAGAAGCGAGGCTTAATAGAAAAGCGCATGTTGAACGTTAAGTCTAATGAATTTAGTACATAAATGAAAGGCAGGGAAGCAAATTGAAGAAAATGAGCATCATTAAACGGATTCATGAAGAAGGGGTTGTAGCGGTATTACGGGGAGAAGATTGGCAGCAGGTGGTTCGACTATCCGAGGAAGCCATTGCTGGCGGCATTAAGGTGATTGAGATTACGATGACGGTTCCGCATGCGCTTAAGGCGATCGAAGAGCTTGCCAACCGTTATTCATGGAATCATCCTGATTCATCTCAGAATGCGATAATTGGCGTCGGTACGGTGCTCGATCCTGAAACGGCACGCCAAGCAATGCTAAGCGGCGCTGAATTTGTAGTGAGCCCTACGTTGAATCCAGATACGATTATGCTGTGCAATCGTTATCGCGTTCCAATCATCCCGGGCGTTATGACCATTCACGATATCCAAAGCGCTCTAGATTTAGGAGTGGATGTTGTAAAGCTGTTCCCAGGAAGTCAATTCCGACCTGGGATGATCAAGGATATCAAAGGCCCATTGCCTCACGCGAATGTAATGCCGACCGGCGGAGTGAATGTAGAGAACTTGGGCGACTGGATCAGAGCAGGTGCATTTGCGGTAGGAGTTGGTTCGGATCTTACGAAGGAAGCCATTGAAACAAGCGATTATACACTCGTTCGTGCCAAGGCTGATCAGTATGTGAAGGCATTTAAACACGCGCAAATAAAATAATTATATGAAGCGTTCTCTTGATAGACTCAGAGAACGCTTGTTTTTTATCAAATGCATGAGCTGACAAAAGTAAAATTCGTTTCAAAATGAACGTTTTTAGTTCTTATTTGCGACTTTCGTTCTTATTACAATGACACTATAGAACAAGACGTATTTTCTCAGAGGAGGAATAAGAAATGAAAGGTAAGAAATCACTAGGAATTAGCGCTAGAGAGACACTAGCTGGCTATATGTTTGTAGCCCCCTTAATGATCGGATTAATGGTCCTAACACTTATTCCTGTTGTGTGTTCTCTATTGCTGAGCTTTACGGAGTGGAATTTCGTAGCGGGATATGGTGCTATTAAATTCGTCGGCTTTGATAATTTTATTCGTTTGTTCCAAGACGATGTGTTTATACAAAGCTTATTGAACAACTTGGTCTTTATCATAACGGTTCCGATAACCTTGATCTTATCGCTGTTGCTGTCGATTCTCATTGACAAACATGTATATTTCAAAGATGGATTTAAGGTTGTTTATTTTTTGCCTTATATCTCCAGTGTCGTTGCCGTCGCAATGGTATGGCAGGTTCTTTTCCATCCATCATTAGGTCCGGTAAATCAGCTGCTAATGTCATTTGGCATTGAGAATCCACCTAAGTGGTTGGCAGATATCGATTATGCATTGCCTTCCCTCATGATGATTCAAGTTTGGATTATGCTTGGCTATAACATTATTATTTACATTGCTGCGCTGCAGTCCATTCCGAAGGATCTGTATGAAGCGGCGGATATCGATGGCGCAGGAACATGGGTGAAATTTCGTCAAATCACAGTGCCAAATGTTTCACCAACGACCTTCTTCTTGCTAGTAACAGGAATCATCGGTTCCTTCAAGGTGTTCGATCTTATTCAAGTATTAACGCAAGGCGGACCTGCGAATTCAACAAATGTAATCGTTTACGATTTGTATGACACTGCATTCAATCAGTTGAAAACAGGCTATGCCTCTTCGATGGCGCTCATATTGTTCCTCATTTGTTTATTCATAACAGCCGGACAATGGATTGCCCAGAAGAAATGGGTTAACTACTAGAAGAGATCTAGAACGGAGGAACAATATCCATGAAAAAAATTTCGGTTTCAAAGATCATTTTCACAATGATTATGGCTGCTATAGGACTTCTATTCCTGCTTCCTTTCATATGGATGTTATCGACATCATTCAAGCCTGAGGCGGATGTCTTTACATTCCCAATTGAATGGATTCCGAGAAACTGGAATGCACTTGAGAACTATGCGGAAGTGTGGACAGGGAGCTTCGTCAAATATTATGCAAACTCGATTTATGTAACAGTGGCAACCACTGTGCTCAATGTATCGGTGTGCGCACTTGCGGCTTATGGGTTTTCCAAAATCCAGTTCAGAGGAAGAGATACGATGTTTCTTCTCGTCCTCGCGCTTTATATGGTTCCACCTCAAGCTTCATTAGTTCCGCAGTTCCTGCTCTTCCGTTCCTTACATTTATTTGATTCTCATCTTGGTCTTATCTTGCTGAACGGATTTAGCGTTATTGGTGCTTTCATGCTTAGACAATTCTTTATGAGTGTCAGCAACGAATATATCGAATCAGCCAAAATAGACGGGGCCGGACATGCGCGAAGCTTCTTCCAAATCGCGTTGCCGCTTATTCGTCCAGCCATCGCAACCTATGCGATCCTCAGATTTATTTGGACCTGGAACGACTATCAGTATCCGCTGATTTTCTTGAAAAGCAAAGAGTTGTTTACCATTCAGCTTGGAATCAGATTGTTCGGTGACCAATATGGAGATACGTATTCCTTGATGATGGCTGGTGCTGTGTCAGCAATCTTGCCGCTGGTCATTATCTTTATCATCGGGCAGAAGCAAGTTATTGAGGGGATTGCGCTCGGAGGCGTTAAGGGATAGAAATGTTTAAAAGGATAGAAGCACTACAATTAGATAGATAGTTAATTAGAAGAAATGAACCATTGCGTTCATTTCTTTTGTCTTATGGGGGGAGTATCCGGTCAAAATCGTCTGAGAAAGGTCAAAATATGAAATTGGTCGGTCATATGAAAATAGATATATTTATTAATAAAAGCGTTTTCAACGAATGTTTTATTCTTATCATCTATGACCATTACCTGTCCTGAGCTAGTTGCATATTAGAAAGGTGGGTTGATATGGGTTTTACAAGACGAAAACCAACAGTGATCATATGGTTTACAGCCATAATACTAATTGTACTTGCTGTATACATGATAATTTTAACTAACAAAAAAGCTGCATTGCCTGAGAATTGGTTGTTTACAGTGGATGGATACGCTGTGACAGATGAAGAATTTCTATTTTATATCAACGACCAGAGAGCGGTAACAGTAGATTATTTCTACAGAACCTATGGTGCGCAAGTAGATGAAGGTTTCTGGACACGTCAATACGGAAAAAATCAGGAAACACCATCTGAGTATGCCAAAAAATCTGCGATGACTGCATTGCTAAGAGTTAAACAGGAGCAAATTATTGCTGACGAGCGGGATATTGCACCATACAAAAGTTTTGACGAGCTGAAATCCGACATGGAGGACGAAAACAAGAAGCGGGCTGAGATGGAGGATATAGGGGATACTTACTACGGTTTACCTGAGTTAGATTTATACCAATACATGCAATATGTAAGTGGCGCCCGTTGGCCGGAGTTGGTTGAGACCCAGGTCCAAAAAACGAAAATGGGCGATGCTGAGTTACAAGATGAATATGCTTCAAGGAGCGCAGAATATGTTCGCACTGCTGATGAATTAACGGTCATGCTCGCAGGAACTGGACAAGCAATGGAAGAGAAAGTACTAAATCGATTGGATATATCCAAGGATGATACTGAATCTCTACACTTTTGGGAGTCATTGGCGGCCGCCTCTGTAGGTGAGACGGTAATCGGTAAATACATGGGTGAGGATGTCATCGCCACATTAATGACAAAGCCGGAAATAACCAACCTTACACTGGAAAAAGTGAAAGATTCCATGATATACGGGCGGGCTGAACTTGACTTGCGGGCGTTGATTGCATCTAGAACTGATAAGGCGAAGATTGTGTATAACGGCAATCAATTCAATGAATTAGAAGTGAAATAGGTTAAATTCTATTCTTACGTTTATATAAATCTGAATCTATTTTGGTTCTCATAGGTTCAGATTTATATAAATATGAATTCATAGAAAAGGAGATTGCCAGATGAGACGATCCAAATGGATGCAAAAAGCTTTATCGATTGTTACGGCAGCAACATTGACATTCTCAGGTCTGACTGGTTTAGTGCCTGTACCTGACGTTTCGGCTGCAGAGAGAGTGGTTGAATCTTTTGACTCAGTTGTATTAGAACTGACACAAGCGACGGATCATGCAGGCAGAGTGAACCTTACTTACAAAGGTGCACCATTAAGCAATCTGATTAAAGGGCCGGTTATCGATGCGTTCAGTTATGATTCAAGCAATTCGAATTTACTGACTGTTGATGATAACGGAAACATTACATTAGCAAATGGTTATACATTTGCGGCCCCGGGTGATCCAGGCATCCCAGTGACGATCACAGCCACGACGAGTTATTATCATGACTCAGATGTGTTATTCATGGAGGACTTCGAGAACAACAATGGTCCGCTGACAGCAACGAGCAAACTTGGTTCATCATTCACACTGTCTGATGCTCAGTCGCGAACTGGTTTGAAAGCGATTACAGCAACAAGTTCAACGAATACGGAGAATGTAAGCCAAGACGTGGCTCTGCCAGCCGGAAGCAACTTTAAAATGACGGCATGGTATTACGACCCGTATCCGGATGAGGAGAAGACAGCGACTGCCAGAACCCAATTTGCGATTTTGGATGGTAAAAACGCGACCTTCGCCGGGACATTCTATCAAAGTTCACAGGTCGACGTTATTCATAACCCGACAAAATATACTTGGGCATTTGCACCATCATCAGCCGGCCCAGCAGCGAAACGTTGGAAAGACAGCGGGGTTAAACGCTCCACAGGCTGGCATAAATTTGAGTGGCTCATTACACCGAATGGTGCAACTTTGCAAATTGACGGAATTCCAATTCCTGATTCAGCAAAGTATGATATCTACAAAGCGATGAAGAGCGGTACAACCATTCAGCCTAAAATTGCTGGAGGGTGGAATAACCAATCAGGCAACATTTCTTACGTTACTAACAAACATCTTATTGACGATTTTTATGTTGTTAAAGACGTTGCTACAGTAACGGGTACTAGAACATTAACATTGAAGTTAACACCTCCAGGTGGAGTGTCAGATTTGGAAATTATCACTCAACCAGTAGCGGCAAAAGTTAACCTAGGCGAGACAGCAACATTTAGCGTTACGACATCAGCCGCTGCTGCATCATACCAATGGTATGTATCTAACGACGAAACAGGGTTAAACGGGGAGGAAGTCGTCGGAGCCAAAGATGCGGTATTAATGCTGACAAATGTTGACTCAGCTTCACAGCAAGGAAAGTTCTATTATTGCCTAGTGACTTCGGCAGAGGGAGCTGTTGTAAAATCTCAAGCTGCGCCGTTGTTGATTCAGACAAATACACAGGTAAATGCGCCAATTAACCCGACGCTTGACCCGAACACAGGGATTTATACAGGCAGTTCCAATTACGGGGATACTCTTGTAACACTGTTCAAAGATGGTGGACCCGTTGGTTATTATTTATCTAAAAATGGGGGGCCCGACCAGCTTAACAATCATGAAAGACATCATGTTCTGCCATATGCGAGGGCATTGGGAGCGGGTAATTACACCGTTTCAGCTATTGTCATGAATACAGAAAAGAACATAAGTGAAGAAGTTACAGCTAACGGAATATTAACGATAGAGAACTTATCTACACCGGCAAATGGTAGATGGAACGGTTCCTATGCTACTTGGGAAAGCGTTGCTCATGCATCTGCGTATTCGGTTCAGCTCTTCAGTAACGGAATTGCAAAAGGAAGTCCCGTCGCAGCGACTAGTATTGATGTAGCTCTGTCCCCGAGCTTTGATGATACGTTTAAAGTTAGAGCGATTGGAAGCGCAACAACACGTTTCTTAGATTCTGATGAATCAGGGGAGAGTGCAGCATATTCAGCTAAGATTGCGTTAATCCGTCAGAACGAAATTTTACAGGCAGGAGAGCGTCAGCGGCTAATCGTTGATACTGCCGATATGTTCGTAGCTGATAACATTAGCTTCACCCCAGCAGAGAAAGACAAGGATAAGATCGAAGTCGATGCTGATGGATTCGTAACAGTTAAGAAAGGCTATGTTCCAACAGAGAACGAAGTCGTAACGGTGAATGTCAGCGTTGATTACTTCAATAAGGCGGACACGATGTTCTACGATGGATTTGAAGGGGATAAGAAGTTTACGACTGGTGAGAACGGGTACGTCCAAAGTGACGTGATGTCTCGCACAGGAGCAAGGGCTGCGACAACGAGTGGCGCTGGCCAGGTTGCTACTGTCCCAGAAACCTATAATTACGCCCCTAAAGCCGGCAAGACAACAATCGTCACTGCCTGGTACTACGACGATGGTGGGGTATCATCCGGTGATCACGCGGTATTTGGCTTTACTCCGTCCGCGAATGAACATATCACCATAAATTATGGGAATGCGGATGGCAACTGGGTGGCGAACCAGACCAACTACGCAGTTAGAATCGGATCGACGGGAAGGTTCTATCCAGTCGACGTGAAGCGCAGCAAAGGCTGGCATAAATTCCAATGGTTCGTTACATCAACGGGAACAACCTATAAAATTGATGGACAAGTAATAAAGAGACAAATGGCAGATGGGAGCGCATTTAATACTAATGTAGCGAACAATGTTCTTAAGATTGATGCGTTGCAACTTGCTACGAACTGGGGCAATAAAGCCGGAACGATGAGAGATATACAGAACAAGCATTTTATCGATGACGTATATGTCATGGATAGTGCAGTAACAGCCCAAACAGCAACAGCATCTGTTACATTAAAACTCTTACCTAAAGTGTATACTCACTCCGAAGACAGCACTTATGTTCTTGGTTTGGAAGATTATAAAATTACCGTGAATCCTGATTTAGCGGATCTAGCTGGCGTGAAAATCGGGAATGCAACCTTAGAACAAGCTGTGGATTATACGGTTAGCGGCAATGTATTAACGATTAACAAACAAGCATTTGTAAGAAACAACATTATGCCAGGAAAATATACCGTTAGACTCGACCTGAACCCTGCTGAAATTACTTTCGAGTTGAACATTGCATCTCGTGAAGTCCGTGATTATTATTTCTCCAATAACGGTGATGATAGTGCCGATGGACGCACACCGAAGACAGCATGGAAATCAATTTCCAAAATAAATGAAAACGTTTTCCTTCCAGGCTCAACCATCTATTTGGATGCAAACAGCGTATGGAATGAACAAATCAGACTGCGCGGCAACGGTGAAGAAAGAAATCCGATTACACTTACTAAATATAATACGACCGATCCTAACCAACGACCGATTATTAATGGTGGAGGAACTGCGTCAAGCCCATCAGGTATTTCCTTAAACGGTACAATTGAGTTGTACGACGTCAATTATTGGGTAGTCAGTGGAATCGAAGTCACGAACATCGGAACTACAGCAGGTGACGGCCGCTCCGGTATTGCAGTGATGTCTCGTATATCCAAGTTGGGACAAGGTCAATTTAACATTCAGGATTATGCTGATGCTCGTATGCAAGGAATTGTCATTCGAGACAACTATGTTCATGATGTAAATGGACTGCATCAAGCGAATGGAGCGAGTAAGATATCCGGCGGCATCATTATTAATGGTTATGTAGATGTACGGGTTGAAGGCAATAAGACCCTTCGTTGCGATAATGAAGGTATTCGCAACAATGCTTATGGGCCAAACAACCCGGGGACTAACAACACGGGCCTCACTTGGAGCAATTCAAGCTATCCTTGGGCATCAAACGCTGTATTTAGAAACAACTGGGTTTCTAGTTCGGTTGGAGATGGCATTGTTCTGTCCGGCGGGAACAATTCCCTTGTAGAACGAAATGTCGTTACGGACAGTGGATACAGCTATTTAAGCGATAAGAGCGGTAAACTGGTACCGAACTGGGGTTCAAATAATACAACACCAACATATCTTGGTTCACAGAACTATGCCGCAGCTTGGATTATGGCAAGTAAAGGCACGATTTTCCGCTACAATGAAGCTGTAGATAACCCTTATCATGCAAATAATGACGGTATGGCTTGGGATATCGACAATTATTGTCAGGACAATGTGTATGAATATAACTACAGCCGGAACAACTATGGCGGTTGGTACTTGCAGATGAATGCTGCCAAGGGCAACATCGTTCGCTATAACATTAGCGTGAACGACGGTCGTAGCCCGGATTTTAACAAGAGTTATAACAGTCTTGTAT
The DNA here is from genome assembly GCF_023713665.1 of Paenibacillus sp. MER 180. Taxonomy (NCBI): domain Bacteria; kingdom Bacillati; phylum Bacillota; class Bacilli; order Caryophanales; family Paenibacillaceae; genus Paenibacillus; species Paenibacillus sp. MER 180. Next base: position 251,481 of record NZ_JAMAVT010000006.1, read on the forward strand.
TACTTGCGGGAGGTTCTTCAACAAGCGAAGAATTAAGCGGATTATTCTATAACAATATCATCATCTCTCCATTGAAGAATAACAGTTCGTTAGTGTTTGACCCAGCGGCCTCCAACCTGCATATTTACTTCCAAAATAACATATTTGCTTATACTGGTGCTAACAGAAGCGTTGGTCTAAAAGGCGGCGGAACATCCGCTCCATTTAAAGCCGGACGGTTTACGAACAACATTGTCTATCCAGCTAATCTTTTTGGAAGTATGAACGCAGGCGGGGGCGGATATTTAGGTGCAAGTGTAACAACAGCTGCCAACCGCTACGTAACGGAAAATGAACTATATTCCATATTGAAAGATTATAAGATTGCACCGGAACATTGGATTGCCAGCAGTGGAACCGTTGATGCTAAGCTTGATTACAGCGTGATGAATGGATTCCGAATTGCCGATGGCGACAACATAGCCTATGGTTCAGGTGTCAAGGTAATAAGCCCGTATGTTGATCGTGCGAACGCTCTGCCTCATATGACAGAGAGAACGGACTTCTTCGGTAATCCACTTGGCGACAGGACGCCTTCGATCGGCGTACACAACCCTTATGTGGTAACTTTTGATTCCAATGGTGGCAGTGAAGTTACGAAGAAGTTCGCTGATATAGGGGGGACAATTACCAAGCCAACAGCACCAACCAAAGCTAAAAGTAAATTCGGTGGCTGGTACCGAGATGCAGAATTAACCAATGAGTGGAATTTCGCTACTGATATGGTTACAAGCGATATCGTATTATATGCGAAATGGCTTGGAGATAAAGAACTAACTGTAGAGGAAGATCTTTTGGGTTTGGAAGTCCCTAAAGGCGCAATGATGAATCAAAAAACGGTTACGGCCTCTGTGTATGATGAGGCAACTGGCAATTAATTGACGTTACTCAGGGATCAAAACACCTTGCAAATTTAAGCAGCCAGTCGTCGAAAATCAATCGGCGACTGGTTATTTAGCATCGTTTGAATACGAATTGAGTTATAGGAAGTGATTAATGTAATCTCGAAAGCTGGCTACGCTGGCTTAAATCCAAGTGGACGATCCGGAGACACATGGTAAATACAAAGGGGCTGTGCAGAGTCTGATCGATAAGATGTCACAATGTCACATGCTCTTCATTAACATAACGATAAGGGTAGAAAGGAAGAGACGGGAGGAATTCTCCCGCCAAATCATAACATTAGTTTCGGTCGTAACACGGTGCATGAGTTCCCCAAGGGCAATCTTTAACAGGAGATGCTAGAGCGGTACTTGATATTGATAAAACCATAACAGTTGCTAAAGCGACAGCAAGAAGCTTTTTCACCATTATCACCTCCTTATTGGAAAGACCTGTAAATACCTTATCATCAAAGGTAAAAATATGCAAATTATACTTTAATAGTGCTTTTAATCAATCTTAAATACCCTACAAGTCGGTGAAGGTTTTTTCGGTTATTATTACGAGATTAGAAGACACATCCGTACAGAAGGTCAAGTACCAACGATTTCTACGAATTTGCTTGCAAATGGTAAGGTTGGACAAAAGAACGCTGCATGAGCGAAAACATGCTCTACTTTTTTTATAGGCTGAAAGAAGTAAAAATAATCTTACCTCAGTAAAAATTGTCTGCTTTGAATGGATTTTAATCATGTTACGATTATACCGACATTAGGAAGTTTACTTTCGACATCATCATATGAGGAGGGTCTACATGAAAAAGATAATTCAAACTGTATTAGCAGCATCACTAGCTTTATCGCTAACTGCTTGCGGCAGCAATAATTCCTCTGATTCTTCATCAACTCCGGCGAAAGATGGCACTTCTGCGGGGCAAGTAACATTGAAGCTGAGCACTTGGCAAACGGATGCGAAGGCGCAATGGAGCAAAATCATACCAGAATTTGAGAAGGCGAATCCAGACATCAAAGTAGAGCTTGATCTCCTAAACGAAAAAGGCGATTCGGTTGCATCTATGCAAAAGCTTGATTTGATGGCTGCATCAGATGATCAGTTGGATATTATCGAAATGCCGTATACAAACTACTCGCAGCGTGCTTCTATTGGTCTGTTGGAACCACTTGATAGCTACATTGAAAAGGAAGGCTATAAGTACGATGACGAATACCTTGTAGATACTCAAGTGGATGGGAAAATTTTCGCGCTTCCTTCCTCCCTGCAGCGTTGGTTCATTCTATTAAACAAAGACTTGCTGGACGCAGCACAATTGCCGGTCCCACAAGATTGGACTTGGGCTGATTTTGAAGCATATGCTAAAAAGCTCACTAAAGGTGAAGGCGCTTCCAAAGTGTATGGTGCATACCTCCATAACTGGCCAGACCTTTACAACTTGCAGCTAAAGAGTAAAGAAATCGATAACAGTTTTTTGAAAGCAGACGGAACCTCCAATGCGAAGGAGCCACTTTTTGCATCCAACTTGAAAATGATGAAAACGATGATGTACACAGATAAAACAGCAAATCCATACGAAGACATTATTTCTCAAAAGCTGCATTATCGTACACAGTTCTTTAACGGTGCAGCAGCTATGGTGCCAATCGGCGACTGGATGGTTGCTGAATCGGGCGGTACGGATGCAATCCCTGCAACGTTCCATGCAGCGTTTGCTCCAATTCCTAAGCTGGAAGGTACAGCGGAGCATTATTCCCCAATGCAACCTACTTACATGGGGGTTGCTGCGAAGTCCAAAAACAAAGAAGCAGCATACAAATTCATTAGATGGTATACAACTGAGGGCTTGGAGATCGGCGGTCGCGTATTCTCCGGTTGGGCTAAATCAGATTCCGACAAGTTGACAGAAAAAATCGTCAGCACTTCGAAGGATCCTTCCAAAGTGGATATGGAATCCTTGAAATATACAATGAAAAACACGAAGCCTGGTCAAGCGCCAGTTCCGGTTCCTTACGTTGGTGAGGTCGAGAAAGCTGCCATTGCTGAGGTTGAATTGTACTTGTTAGATAAACAAGATATCGATAAGACAATTGAAAATATGGACAAGAAAATCACCGATGTAATCAATAGTAACAAAAAATAGCAAATGTGATGTTGGTGCTTGACCGAAATTAGCTCGAATCATTATAAATAGGTAACAGGGGAAATGAGATCAATCGTTTCCCTATTCCTATTCTAAAAGTGATGGACGTTTGAGGGCCCCTTTTTATGAAAATAGATCGATATTCACTTCGTACAAAACTAGTGATTGCGGCTTTGATGTGTTTTATGATTCCACTTATTGTGAATTACTTCTTAACTACGTATGTAACCAAAGATATTGTGCTGCAAAAAGCGGTTTCTAGCACGCGGGATACGTTAATATTAGTTGATTCCAATGTATCCGGTATTGTTGAACAGATGCTATCTTTGTCGAATATCATTTTAATGAATAATGAAATCAATAAACATGTAAAAATGAGCAAAGAGCAGTTTGCCAGAGGTAATAACTCAGGTCAGCAGTTAGAATTCATGCGTTTGATTTCTAATCTGGATGATCTGTTTGCCCAGAATTCAGATATGTATATCACTGTTTTGGGTATAAATGGGTTTGCGTATACGAATTATTCTTTTAGTGATTTTAACCCAAATTTCTTTCATGGAAAAATTGAATTCAAGGAACTGGATAAGCTCGCTGCTTTTTCAACGGCATGGATTGGTTTACAAGATAATTACTACGGCAATTTCGAAGCGAAGCAGAAGTCACCGAAGGTGCTGACCATCGCTCGTACGATGAAAAACTCGAGTGGTCATTCGCTGGGCTATGTGATTGTCAGCGTGAACGAAAGTAAGATTCAACGTCAGTTAAACAGCTATTCGGAACAGAAAATTATGCTGATGGATGATCAAGGAACGATCTTATCTCAGTCGGACTCCATAAACATCGGACAACAATTCTTATACAATGATTATGCGATTAACGAGAATACGCTCGTCTACAACAATGAAAAGTATATCTATGTGTCAGAGCCTGTAGCTGGAACCAAATGGTCCTTGCTCAGCCTAGTTCCCTATTCTTCGGCAGTGGGTCCTAACAATCAGATATTAGTCACCAGCTTCATTATGCAGTTTCTATTCTTTACAGGGTTCTGCATTCTACTGATGATTCTGATCTCGGCGATCACCAATCCGATCACGCAGCTAGGTAAATTTGTTACCAAGGTCAATATGGGGCAGCTAAATATTCGTTCGGGGATTAGAGGACAGCATGAGGTAGGACAACTTGGCAAATCAATTGATCAAATGCTGGATCGGACTGAGATGATGATCGAACAGATTACGCTTGAGCAGACTCAGAAGCGCAAAGCAGAACTTGAGATGCTTCAAGCACAAATTAATCCGCATTTCATGTTCAATCTGTTGAATTCGATTCGCTTAAACATTCTGATTCGCGGCGATGAAGAGAATGCGAGGTTAATCGGTTCGTTATCATCATTGCTTCGAATGACGATTAATCGGGATAATGAATGGATATCGCTTCGCGACGAAGTCGAGACCATTCAGCATTATATACGTCTGATGAACTTCAGGCATGCGAATCAGGTTCAGTTAATCGTGAAAATTGTCGTGGGTAGTGACCACGTCTTAGTTCCTCGATTTATGCTCCAACCGATTATCGAAAACGCTATCATTCATGGATTTCATCAGTATGGCGGCCAAATTGAAATCGAATCGTATACGGTTAAGGTGGAGGAAGAAAGCCGCCTCTTGATTAAGATTCATGATAATGGTGTCGGAATGACACCAGAACGATTACAAGAATTGATAACCAAACTTAAGAATGAGCAGGGAGATGCTGCGCCTAACAAATCAGGCTTCTCTGGCATTGGCGTGACGAATGTTTATCAGCGATTGAAATTAATATATGGCGAAAAGTTTCTGATGCGGATTAACAGTGAAGTTGATGTAGGAACTACAATTACGCTTCAATTACCCCAAGTAAACCGTGAAGTGGAGTGAAGCTACATGTTTACAGCGATTGTAGTAGATGATGATTACCCTGTTCTTCAATATTTGTCTCAAGCCGTCAAATGGAACCAGCTTCACATTGAATTGCTCGGTACGTATTCCAATGGATTAGAAGCGTTGGAAGCGATTCGGATGTGCGAGCGATTGCCAGATATCGTGATTACGGATATTGGCATGCCGAAAATGAATGGACTTGAACTGATTGCGGAGTATAGCTCAATTAACCCTGACTTTGCGGCGATTATTATATCCTGCCATGATGAATTTCATTACGCTCAACAAGCACTTAAGCTGAATGTTCAGGACTATATTTTGAAGGAAAGCTTGGAAGTGGAGCAATTAGAGCAGATATTAAAGAAGATAACCCATCGATTATGCTCCAAACAGGATCAATTGGCTGAATTTCAACATTACAAGCAACTTGGCAAAATGAATCAGACTGCTGTCAGAAACAAGTTTTTGAAGGATACCCTGTATCAAAATTCCTGGTCGAAGCATGCTTGGATTGAAAAGGCAGGAATAAACGGTATTAATCTTCAATCAAAACAATACGTCACCATGATCCTCTCTGTAGATCGATTGAATGAGATGACTCGTGTGCACAGATTGAATGATCATACGATTATTTTTGCGGTGGAGAATGTGCTCCAGGAGATTTTGAGCGACAAAGGGAATTTCGTTATTTTTAACTACAATAGTCGCGACTTGGTTGTTCTCTATTTAACGGATGATCCGAGTGTTGAGCAGTCATATGTTTATCACATGATGCAGACCTGCATTACAAACATCAAACAGTACTTAAAAATCCATGTATCCGGCTTCATTGGTCGAACGGTAAGCAAACCCAAAGAAATTCAAGATGCGCTGCTTCCTATGCTGCAGGAGTTGGAGCATCGATTTTACAGTGCAGAATCCAGCGTGAGTACATGGGCCAAGCAGGAATTCAGCAAAATTGATATGTATCAAGAGTATGCAAAGTATTATTCCATGATTAGTGAGCATATAGCAGCTAAGAATCAGTCTGGACTCGTGGTGACGATACAAAATTGGTCAAATTGGGTGAAAGCCTCTCATTTTCATCCTGATTATGTGAAAGAATGGGTACTGCAATTACTTTTGGATTTACATATGAAAATAAAAGTTACGCTACATTTTCAAAGCGAGTTTTCCGATGAGAAGCTCTATTTCACGATAAGCCAAATCGTAACCTTGTCGCATTTATCGGAGTGGTTCCTAGACTACTTGTCACGTATGGCTGCTAAGTTGAGCGAGATTACGATATCCTCGCGTCCGGAAGTGATTAAGGCGCAGCAATATGTCATTCAGCATGTGTCGGAGCGGATAACGCTGGAGGAAATGGCCAGCTATTTGAATCTCAATTCGAGTTATTTCAGTCGACTGTTTAAGCGAGAGTTGAATATCAATTTTATTGAGTATGTAAATCGAGTGAAACTTCAGAAGGCCAAGGAGCTTCTGCTGCAATCGAACAAAACGGTGGAGGAAATCTCAGATTTGCTCGGTTATTCGAACAAAAGCTATTTTATTAAACTATTTAAGCGTGATGTAGGAACAACACCAAGAGAGTTTGTCTCCTGGGACAGATCACAAAGGATGATGGAAACAGTTTAGAACCAAACAGCACCTCATTTGGTCGATTGACCATACATGCAATTATCAGCATACCTACAAAGTTTTTTCTGATAGGAGAGTAAAGTTCATGTGGCGTAAAGCAATTGAAGATGCACAGGCTAAAATAACAAATAATCTACGGAATCATCCAGGATTGCTTCCTCATATTACAGGAGACAAGTGCTATGAATGGGGAGAGAACAACGATTGGATCGAGGGCTTCTATATCGGTATGATATGGCTTGCTTATGAATATACGCAAGATTCTTATTATAAGGAAGCAGCAGAAAAGTTCCTGGAGAACTTTACGTATCGTTTAGATTATCATGTGCATTTGGATCATCATGACATCGGCTTTCTCTATTCTCTGTCCGCCGTTGCCCAATATCGCATAACAAGGAGTGAAGAAGCAAGGCAGGTAGCCTTGCAGGCAGCACGAGTGCTTGCTAATCGCTGGCGTCCGAAGATGGGGATTATTCAAGCATGGGGCACAGAAGGAGATCCTGAGAACGGCGGCAGAATCATCATCGATTGCATGCTGAATCTTCCGTTATTGTTCTTTGCATATGAGCAGACAGGTGAACAGGAATACTATGATATTGCGTATAAACATACACGCAAGAGCTTGCGTTTCCTAGTTAGAGGTGATTCCTCTTCCTACCATACCTTTTATTTCGACCAGGAAAATGGAAATGCTCTGCGTGGAGGCACGCATCAGGGCTATCAGGATGGCTCAACCTGGACACGAGGCCAAGCTTGGGGTGTCTACGGCTTTGCGCTTGCTTATCGATATACGCAAGATCCAGACTTCCTTGCCGCCTCTAAGCGTATGGCGAAATATTTTATCGATCATCTGCCAGAGGATCGTGTTGCTTATTGGGACTTTGACGTTCCTGTTGAAGCGTCAACGCCTCGTGACAGCTCTGCTTCTGCAATCGTTGCCTGCGGCTTGATTGAGCTAATCGGCATGCTTGATGTGGAAGATCCTGATCATGAGTATTTTACCAATTCGCTGCATGAACAGATGAAGTCACTTGTTGCGAACTATTCAACCATGAATATGCCAGATGCAGAAGGTTTACTGCAGCATGGCTCTTACCACGTAAGAGGAGATCGTGGACCGGATGATTACATGATCTGGGGAGATTATTATTATCTTGAGGCTTTGGTTCGCCTGCAACGCGGAATTAGAGGCTACTGGTGATGCAAATGAACCCAGAAGGATTAATTCTTGAATTCCTCCAAAAGTCATGGTATTATTGTTAATATATTGAAATTGAAGGAGGATTATTAACAATGTTTTTTATCAGACTACGTTCCCTTACTTTGAACCAGTAATTAAATACTGTTCAAAGGCTCTGTTTGTCATAACAGAGTAAACGGGATCAGTCTGCCCATTTTTAATAATCTTCATTTGCTTGAATATCGTGAAGAAAGGCGGATTCTCTATGCCTTTCTTTTTTATGTTGATGATGAATTTTTCCTTGGATAAGGAGAGATTTATTTGCATACGACATTCCGAGCATTCCTGATCCATAATAGGTCACTACCCGTTTACTCTGATCACAGGCAAATTGCCTGTGATTTTTTTTGTTTTGAAAGGGGTGAAAGAGGTGTCAGCCATGACGAAAAGCCAAAAAATCAAAAGCGCTCGAATGTTCAGCGAATACGCCGTGGCTTTTAGGTGCCCGTATTGTGAAGGTTCGTTGAAGGTCGTTGATCTAAAAAGCCTGGAATGTCCCAAAAACCATACGTTTGATATAGCAAAACAAGGTTATGTAAATTTGATGACTCGATCTTTAAATAGCAATTACGCTAAGGAGCTTTTTGAAGCAAGGCAGGAAATCATTAGGGGGAGCTGCTTATATGCGCCTCTGCATGACAGTATCAGTAAAGTAATTGAGAGTCACAGGGAGATTTCCGGTAATCCGCTTCTGATTCTAGATGCAGGTTGCGGAGAAGGCTCGCATTTGCAAAGCATTCTGGATATGAACGGAGATGCGGCGGGGATCGGTTTGGATATTTCAAAAGAAGGCATTGTCATGGCCGCCAAGAATTACAAGGATCCGATTTGGCTTGTAGGCGATTTGGCTAAATCACCGCTGGGGGGCCAATCTGTTCACGTTATTCTTAATCTGTTCTCGCCATCCAATTACAAGGAGTTTAGGAGAACCTTGAAGCCAAACGGCCTCGTCATCAAAGTTGTTCCTCGCTCCAATTATTTGATAGAGCTGCGGGAAGCGTTCTTCGATGACGCTCACAAGAAAAGCTTTAACAACGAGGATACCGTATCGCTTTTTAAAAACCACTTCCATCACTCGGATGTGATCAGCTTTTGTTATAACAAAAGCTTGACGAAAGATGAGCTCGGATATTTGGTTCAAATGTCTCCCTTGGCATGGACATCAGATCAAGTGCGTAGGGAAGCGTTAGTTGGTCGGGGAAGTGCTGATATTACGATCGATATCGATATTTTAATCGGATTGAATAAATAAAAAGTGAGGTTATATCATGGAAAAAGTATGTCTAGTGCTTGAAAATGTTGATTTATCCTATTTGGATAAAACCGTGTTAAATATTCCGCGGCTTGCGGTATATCAGTTCGATCGTATTGGGATTGTCGGAAAGAACGGGGCGGGCAAAAGTACGTTGTTGAAGCTTATGCACGGTCAAATCAAGCCGGATCAAGGTCACATAAAGTCCTTTGTAGACTTTGCCTATTTTGACCAGTTGCTCAAGCCGGACGATCGGGAAGTCAAATATGAGTTGGTGGGGAAGCTGTCGATTCCGCAAACCGAAATTGAAAATTTCAGCGGTGGAGAACAAACAAGATTGAAGTTGGCCAAAATATTGTCCGATTACCATGAAGGGTTGCTGATCGACGAGCCGACAACTCACCTTGATGAAGCAGGTACTCAATTTTTTATCGATGAATTGACTTACTATTATGGGGCACTTGTACTTGTCAGCCATGATCGGTATGTTCTTGACAAGCTTGTTACGAAAATATGGGAAATCGAGAATGGTTCCGTCACCGAATATACCGGAAACTATTCAGAATACGTCGCGCAAAAAACGCTTCAGCGAAAGCAGCAGCAAGAACAGCATGACAAATATATTAAAGAAAAGTCCCGTCTTGCAAAAGCCGCGGAAGAAAAAATGAAAAAGGCGGATAAAATCACTCAAGCGAATGGACACATTTCAAAAAAGGAATCGAAGTCAAAAGCCAATAAAATGTTTATGACAAAGTCCAAAGACACAAGCCAAAAGGGAGTTCAGCGCGCTGCCAAGGCCATGGAGCAAAGAATGAATCAGCTTGAAGCAACCGAAGCGCCAAAAGATGAAAAGAAACCAAGCTTCAGTCAATCGACGGCACTTCAATTGCACAACAAGTTTCCCATCATGGCCGAGCAACTGACCCTGAAAGCAGGAGATAAAATCCTGTTCGAAGAGGTATATTTCCAGTTCCCATTAGGCGCTACCATTGCGATCAAAGGGAATAACGGAGCAGGGAAATCCACTTTGCTTCGTCATATTGTTAACAAGGGAGAGGGGACTGTCATTTCTCCAAAAGCGGTCATCGGGTATTATAACCAAATGGATTATCGATTTGATAAAGATCAAAACGTTTTGGATTATATGAAGGAAAGAAGCGAGTATGACGAGAGCAAAATTCGTGCAATCCTTCATTCCATGAATTTTACGGGGAATGACATTAAAAAAAATGTTCTCGATTTAAGCGGTGGTGAGGCGATTCGGCTGGTCTTGTGCGATCTTTTCGCTGGACGCTACAACATACTGATTTTAGACGAACCCACCATTTTTCTGGATGTGTTCTGCATTGAAGCATTGGAAGAGTTCATTAAAGCTTACGAAGGGACTATCCTGCTCGTCTCCCATGATCGAGAGTTTGTTGAAGCTGTCGCGGATTGCCAATATGCGATTGAAAATCAAAAACTGATTTCTTCCAAGGAATAGGTAAGTCAACTATAGCGAATCCACGTTGAAAGCAGTCACGAGGAATGTAAGACCACTTCGCTAACGGGAAATGATAGTTCAATAACCAGCGGTAGTTTACGATTTTATCCGTCTAACATTATGGGGTCACATCAGACTACCGCTGCTACCGCTGGTTTTCTATTGGAGTGAGTAAGTCCTAACTGAAATTTGTGTTATATAGAAAATCCCCTAGATTTTGATTGGAATATGTATACACAATTTGAAGGTTAATCTTCCATCAAATTACCATAATATTTCCGGAATAAAGGTTCGACGTCCGAAAATCGGATATATTCTCCGTCAGGTAAATCTGATTTGTCGATATCCTGCGACCAAAGTGCAGAGCAGGATTCCACCAGCTCGATCGTGTCTCTACACCAGCGGATATATTGACTTTCTTGCTCCAATCCTCTTCTTACAACGGCTGAGCTCATTAAAATCCGTGATTTCATGACATTGCGCTCCCGAATGCTTTCCCATCGCTCTTGAAAAATGTGTTTCATCTTGGCTAACCGTTGTTCCCGTTCCTTTTGATAGGCCTTTAGCTGGAAAATGACCTCTGAGGCGGGAATATTGTCCATAAAGGAGACTTGCATCAGAAAGGAGTCCTTTAGCTTAGGCGTTTCTGGAGGCAAAAGCAGCCAGGTGATCAGCTCCTGCTTACCTTTGTCTGTGATGGCATAGATCTTTTTGTCAGGTTTGCCCGTTTGCGGTAGTAAGCGGCTTGTAATGTATTCCTCTTCCTCCAAACGCCCAAGTTCCGGATAGATTTGCGATAAATGAGAATGCCAGAAGATGCTCATAAAATCATCAAATTCCTTTTTGAGATCATAACCTGTCGCTTCCCATTTACTAAGGAAACCTAAAATACCATATTTTAACGACATCTCTTATACTTCCTTTCTGATATTTCCATAAATTAAACCGCCACTGTTTCAATGTTCGTTTGCTCTGCGGAGTTTCCTTTACCAAGGGATGGAATAGCCAAAATTCCGGCAATCCCGAGTGCAAGCAAAATGCCGCTAATCACGAGAATCGTTGTTGGAACTCCACATATCGAAAGCAACACTCCGGTCATCGAAATTCCCGGCAGAGCCGCACTGCTTGAAATCATATGATACATACTGAATACGGGGGTGTAGTTTTCCTTCTCCACGATATCCTGCACGTAGGTCACAAATGTAATATTAAAGCACCCCAGAGCAATTCCTTGCACGAAAAAGAGAGGCAAAATTACCAGCCAACATGCCATCACATGCTGCAGCGTTTTTCCGGATATCCAGGCTCCGGCAGGCAGGGCTAGCAGAACGATAGGGAGATAGTGTGCGACATAGAAAAACGTAAAGGATTCTGTTCCGCCCGATTTGATTTCAATCCATTTGAGCAACGAAAAAAAGAGTATGGAATCCGCAAACACGCTCAGGATTCTTCCGGCGAATAATTGTCTGAAGGCTTTGTGACGCAGCAGCATGGAAAGACCACCTTTTGGTTAATTTTAGTATGTTTATTGTAAATGGGGACAAACAATAAGTTAAGTATTATATATAAATATTTATTTATAAAATTTAAAAAACACTCTTTGGTTCTGAAAGCGACAGCCATCAGCTCCAAAGGGCGTTTGTTTAAACGAATCTATGAAATAAGATCCACATTGAAGTATCGATATGTCAATGCTAAACAAGGTGGTTATCAATTAGGTCACGTTGTAGATTAATGATGAATTTTTTGAGGGAAGGTGCGCTGAGAGATTGCAGACTAAAGAAAATATCATGACTTATAACGATGTTGTTTCACTCGGTGATGCTCATTTACTCCCAGTAGTAACGGAGTTGTTCGGATTAGAAGGGTATGAAATTCAGCTTATTCCGGCACATGACGGAGGGCGGAATGTCGTGTACACCTGTGAGAAAGAGGGTACCGACGCAAAAATTCTCAGAATTGCTTTCTTACCTGACAGGAACCGGGAAGATTTTCTGGCCGAAGTTGAGTATATCCGATATTTATTTGAGCATGGTGGAAGTGTCTCGGATGTAGTCTGCTCCCGAAAGGGGAATCTGCTGGAAGAGATCACTTATCAAAATCATACCTTTTATATCTGCCTGTTTAAGAAGGCCAAGGGTAAATTGCTTGTGGAAAACAATTATCGGTACCGGGAAGGGGTTCCTCTTTCCGAATATTTTTATAACTGCGGTAAAACCCTGGGGAAACTGCACCATATATCGAAAGAGTATACTCCTGTCCATCGTCGGTATAGTTTTTTTGACAAATACAATGCCGAATATATTAATAAACTGATACCCGACTCCTTCTCTCTGATTAAGAAGAAGCTGGTTGAACTGCTTAATACCTTAGAAGGATTGGATACGAACAGTCAGTTACCTTTATTTATTCAGGTGTGTGACATGGAAAATATCGTCGACTACTTCGAGGTGATGCAGAACAGCGGTGAGGAGCCAAGGAGTGACGAGGTAATGTCGTATATCATAAAATGTTTGGAAGACGATATCCCATATAAGGGCTTTTTCCATGATATTTACTTATTTGAAGAACCCTTTGAGTATGAGGAACGAAATATTTAAGCTTGTGTGTGGATTGCAAATGGCGAACAGCCGGCTCTTTGGGGCCGGCTGTGTTTTTAACTTTTTTCCTGAAGTTGAAAGGTAGAAGAAAAATTCAGAGAGGTAGCCGCGCTTCGTTCGCTGGATCAACCTACGTACATAATTGTTTTGTTGTTGTGGGTCATTCTCGTTTTATCTTCATTGGATATAGAAACTATTCCGCCCGATTGAATCCTTTCATGATCAGCCATATAGCCAATACCAATTGTTGAACAGCGATCGGCACGTTCAATAACATGTAAGTTGTGTCCAGACCGATGAAGCGAATCATAAATAACAGGCTTGCCAATATAGATAGTGTTGAGCCAATCAGACCCGAAACTGACAACCAACGGGGAACGATTTTGGTTTGGACAAATATGCAGGTAAACAAGAACATAGCTAAAACAAATGCCAGTGTTGTTGCTACATGGTTCACCAAATCCCGACCATCCCGCAGCAATTCACCCAGAGTGTGAAAATAGGATACATTCAGAGCATCAACTTTTGCAAATTCTTGACTTACTGTCAATAACAGCAGAAGAATGATAACACCGATCAGAATGAACACACCTGAAATGATGCCAAAGGCCACAGAGCCTAGAGCAAGACCTTTATTATGCTTGCTTAATATCGGATACAGCAAAATCGGAATCCCAACATAGGCAGCAACCATTAACAACTGAGAAAACGCTCCTATCAGTACCTGACCCTCATTTGTAGAAGCGTTGACCAGGTAGTCTGCTCCATCAACAACAGGCACAATACTACATATCCCTGCAACCAATCCGACTATGAATAACAACCCAACCATTACAGCAGACCTTCTACTTGAATGTATACTCTTCCTCTGCATAATGAACCTCCTTATCATATCTATCGTGGGAGCTACTACCAAAATACTCCGAATCGCTTTCTGACATGACAGGGCTCGGGAAGAATTGCTAAGTAAAGTTGAATCAAACAAGTGGAAGTGTTAAAAGCAATGAATGGAAGGCATCACCAGGGTTTCAGTACCTAACAATATTACTTCGGAAATGGTTGTGGCGCTGTTGGATGCCGTAGATGTGATTCGCCCTTATCCGGAAGTCATTAATGGTTTACATAATATTATTAACGTTAACTTTTATGGTGGATTGATTCAGTTGAAGGGTTGACAGGTAACCCAAGACGCGATCTATGCTTTTCTCAATATACGATGTGCCGGAGAGAGCGATGGAGGATGCTGATCTAGAAGATGGAGACAATGAATTCGTGTACATGGAACAGCAATCGAATTATTGTAAAACAGCAGCACATTAACAAAAAGGATAAGCAAGATCCACATTTATTAATGGATCTAAACTCATCCTTTTTATAATAACAAATAATTACAATTCTATTTCTGAAAGCCTTAATTATATGCAATGTTGTTGCTGCTCGTTACAGTAGACTCATCAGCTTCTAATCGATTCGGATCAAATTCGTTCTCCATCTTGGCGATAACAACTGTTGCTACACCATTACCGATCAAATTCGTAATTGCGCGAGCTTCGGACATGAAACGATCAACACCCAGCAGTAGGGCCATGCCTGCGATTGGAATTGATGGGAAAGCAGCTAAAGTTGCAGCAAGTGTAATGAATCCTGATCCTGTAACCCCAGCAGCACCTTTGGAAGTTAGCATCAATACGAACAGAAGGGTAATTTGCTGCCAGATGCTTAGATCAACACCAGATACCTGAGCGACAAACAGCGCAGCCATTGACAGATAAATCGATGTACCGTCTAGGTTGAAGGAGTATCCTGTTGGTATAACGAGTCCCACGACGGATTTGGAAGCACCGTATGCCTCGAGCTTTGACATCATTCGCGGCAGAGCAGATTCGGATGAAGAGGTACCAAGCACTAGTAAGATTTCTTCTTTAATATAAGAGATAAACTTGAAGATGTTGAACCCGAATACTTTGGCGATGAATCCGAGTACGACGATTATAAATAGGAACATGGTCAAATAAACAGAACCCATCAGCTTGCCAAGTGTGAACAACGAGCCAAGACCAAATTTGCCAACCGTATATGACATAGCACCAAAAGCGGCAATTGGTGAAACCTTCATAATGATATTAACGATACCAAAAAATACGTGTGAGAGCTTATCAAATAAAGAAATGATGGCTTGCCCCTTTTCACCAATAGCGGTTAGAGCAAAACCAAACAGGACAGCAAATAACAATACCGGAAGAAGCTCACCGCTAGCAAAAGCCCCGATAACATTATCAGGCACGATGTTCATGATGAAGCCCATTACACTATTATCATGCGCTTTCTCCGCATATTGTGCAACGTCACCTGTAGCCTTTGAAATATCGATTCCAGAGCCTGGCTTAACTATATTTACTACGAGTAGGCCAATTGTAAGTGCTATGGTTGTTACAATCTCAAAGTACAATAATGCCTTACCACCGATGCGTCCGACCTTTTTCATATCGCCCATGCTTGCGATTCCATGTACTACGGTGAAGAAGATGATTGGTGCAATTACCATCTTAATAAGCTTGATAAAGATGTCTCCGAGCACCTTCAGTTCAACGGCATATTTAGGGAAAAATTGTCCGAAGAGAACCCCAAGAAGAATCGCGAATAATACTTGAACGGTCATGTTTTTCATGATTTTTTTTAACTTCATGTTCATACCCCTCGCTTCCACCATTGTAAGCGCTTTTATTAGATGTGCTTAAGTGTAAGAGAGAGGGGAGAAGGTGACAAGCATATGGTCATATTGTTCTTTTTGGTCTTTAAGGCCCAGAGATTTCGCTCATTATATCGGCCCCGATTTTCAATGCGAAATCTTTATAAAGCTCCTTTGAGGCTATCCTCCATTCCGCTGTTTGCTCTTTCGTTAATATGGAAATCTGCAAATTCTGGTTCGTATTAATCTCGTTCATATGAGACTCATTTCTAGCTGCTTTCTTATTTGCCTGCTCTGTTGTATCATCCATTGCTTCCATGAGCAGCTGTTGTACATCAGAAGGCAGGCTATCCCAGAAGGATTTGTTGAAAATAACGGCATAGCCCAAATAACCATGATTGCTAATCGTCATATATTTCTGTACTTGGTAGAGGCGTTTGCTTACGATATTCGATATCGTATTTTCCTGACCATCTACTGAGCCGTCGGCTAGATTGCGATAGGCGTCGTTAAAAGGAATAACACTTGTCCTCCCTCCCCAGTTCTTAATGTGCCGTTCAATTAATGGACTTGGCTGTATGCGAAACTTTAGACCTTTGAAATCTTGAGGCTCCAGAATAGGCCGTACATTGTTCGTCACTTGTTTAAAGCCATTGGACCAGAAGGCGACTCCTTTCATGCCATACGGGCTAAGCGTTTGGAATAGCTTGTCTCCAAGCGAACCATTCAGCTTACTTTCAACCTCATTCTGATCTCTGAAAGCAAATGGCAGATCCATTACTAGCCATGCTGGATCAATCTCGCTCATGGTTGAGAAGGATGGGGCTATCATTTGAATATCACCACGCTGAAGTGCAGCAACTTCATTATTCTCACCATACAGCATGCCATTTGGGAACACTTGTATCTCGACGCGATCCTTTGATTTCTTCTTTACTAGATCAGCGAATTCAGCTGCAGCGAGGCCCTTTGGTGTGTTCTCAGCAACTACATGACTGAATTTGATGACGATCCTTTGCTTAAGTCCCGTTTGTTCATCATCCTGATAGAGATGCTCATTCCAGTTTGGTTGATATCCGACTAGATATGCAGCTAACAATCCAACAATAATGAACGCTCCAATGCTTGCAATCGCTTTCAAATTTGTCTCCTCCTAGTTGCTAAATTAGACTTATTATTGCACAATAGCAGATAAAGGTAAATATTTCGAAAAGGAGGGCAATAGACTTGAACCGAATAGGAATCTATTGGAAAATTATTTTACTTTCATTCGGTTTGGTTCTGTTCTCCCTCCTTATTGCTGTAGAAGTCTTGCTAGGAAGCTTGACTAGTGTCAAAGAAGAGGGCTTACGTCAACGGCTTATTACGACTGCCCAAACCGTTGCTAATCTACCGGGAGTGGCAGAATATATCAATGAGCAGAATGGAGCAGAGCATATTGCTCCCGTTGCTGACAAAATTCGCATGCTGAATGAGGCTGATTATATTGTCGTGCTGGATATGAATCGTAAGCGCTTATCACATCCTCTATCGGACAGAATAGGAACGTATTTTAGTGGCGACGATGCGGATGCAGCTTTTGCTGAGCATATGTATGTTTCCAAAGTAAAAGGTGAAGCAGGTGTTGGCTTGCGGGCATTCGTGCCAATCATGAACGCGAAGCATGAGCAGGTTGGCGTTGTAATGGCAGGAGGACTGCTGCCTACCATGAAGGATATTTTTCCCGAGCAACTCAGATCGGTTATGGTAATGATTATATTAGCGCTTTCGTTTGGAATGATGGGTTCAGCGATGCTTGCGAAACATATCAAGAAAGAGATGTATAATCTAGAGCCGCATGAAATTGCCACGATGTTTCGTGAACATACGGCAGCATTCCAAGCTATGCATGAAGGCGTAATCGCCATCGACAGCAAGGAGCGAATCACGATTTTCAATGAACGGGCTAAGCGCATTTTTGGTGTGTCCAAGGATGTTATTGGGGTGAACATTTGGGATGTGATTCCAGACTCTCGCTTGCCTGAAGTACTTAAGGTAAAGATGCCGCTATTGAACCACGAATTGCTAGTTGGCGATACGCTCATTTGGAGCAATCGAATACCCATAATCGAGCAGGGTGTTACACAGGGAGCCATAGCGATTTTTCAAGATCGCACGGAGGTTACGCATATGGCAGAAGAACTGACAGGCGTGCGAGAATTTGTGAATGCCTTGCGAGCCCAAAATCATGAGCATATGAATAAAATGCATACCGTTGCGGGGCTTCTCCAGCTTGGAAAACATGAAGAAGCATTAAGATATTTGTTTGAGGTATCTGATCAGCATGAAGAGACAACAAGATTTATGCAGGAGCATTTTGAGGATGATGGAGTTGCAGGCTTACTGCTCGGTAAGATTAGTCGAGGACATGAGCTTGATATAGATGTGATCATCGATCCGAATTGCGGCTTGCGTCAATTTCCAGATTCGCTTGATCGACGAGATATCGTGCTTCTGGTAGGCAATTTGATTGAAAATGCATTTGATGCACTTTCCAATATCGAGGTTGATCAGAAGACAGTGTATCTGTACATTGGACAAGATGAAGATTATTTATCGATCTTAGTTGAGGATAATGGCTGTGGTATGACAGAAGACACGAAAGCAAGAATGCTGGAACGCAGCTTCTCGACCAAAAATGGAGAGCATCGAGGGATAGGCCTATTTCTGATAAGTGGGATTATTGCAAAAGGTAAAGGGCTGCTTCGGTGTGAATCCTCCCCAGGACTCGGAACATCAATGGAAATCGTTTTTCCGATGAAGGAGGCGACAAGAGATGCAGGAGCAATGTAAACGTATAGTTCAAGTATTGCTGATAGAAGATGATCCAATGGTTCAGGAAGTGAACCGCATGTTCATCGAACGGGTGAATGGTTATAAAGTCATTGGTACGGCAGGCAACGGTCAGGATGGCTTGCGTATGATTGAAGAACTGAAGCCGGATCTAATCTTTCTGGATGTGTTTATGCCTTTATTTGATGGAATTAGCACGCTGCAGGAAATTAGAGCGCGTAATCTACCAGTGGATGTGATCGTAGTTACGGCTGCCAAAGAGACGGAAACATTACGAGCGATGATGCGAAATGGTGCAGTAGATTATATTATCAAGCCATTTAAACTAGAGCGGGTTAGACGGACATTGGAACGTTATCGTGATCGATACGAGACGTTAACCGACGATGATACAGTTACCCAAGAGCAGCTTGATCGTATTCTGCAAATGGGAGATGAGATCCGAACGGATAGCACTGTGAACGATGGATCTTCTCTACTAGAGCAGAGTCTAGGGCAGAGTGTAATACGAGACAAGAACATTATCGAATCATCATCACCTGCTGAATTGTTTATACCTATGGAAGAACTGCCAAAGGGTTTAAATCCAGTAACACTTAAACAAGTGCTTGCGGTAATGGCTGATAAAGGTGGGAAGCTATCCGCAGAAGAAACAGCCGAAGGGGTTGGGATTGCGAGAGTGACAGCAAGAAGATACCTCGAATATTTGTCAAAGACAGGATATGTCTATCTAGAGGTTAATTATGGAGGCGTAGGGCGACCAATTAATCGGTATGTGCTTCATTCAAGACCAAAAAGAGACTAAAATAATCCGAAGACGCCTTTTACGTGAATATTAAAATTACCAATGAATATGTAACACCGGAGTGGGTGGGCTAATGACTCATGAAGTAGTGATGGTTGCCATTGCTTATTGCAATGAAATATCTGGTATGTTACTATTGCGCTAACACTTACGATAGGAGTTGAAGAGGATAATGTAGAATTTCTTGCTAACGTTTAAGGAATAAAACAAGTTCTATTTGTGCTGTTTTATTCTTTATTGGCAAGAAAGTTACCTTATTCTTTTCACTCAAAATAGATCCTTATCTGACTCTGCGTAGGGTTAGATTTGTTTTATTTTTTTGAGCTGTAAGAAAGGTCAACTTTCTTGCAGCTCTTTTTTATTTGTGAACCAAGGAGGTTTCTGGAATGTCATTGATCAAGGTAACGAATCTGACGTTTGCCTATGACGGCAGTTACGACAACATTTTTGAGCATGTAAGTTTACAAATCGATACCAACTGGAAATTAGGCTTTACGGGGAGGAACGGCCGGGGCAAGACTACGTTTCTCAATCTGTTGCTCGGTAAGTATGAATACAGCGGAACGATTTCCTCTAACGTCAGCTTCGAGTATTTCCCGTTCCATGTCGAACACAAGGAAAAGTATACATTCGATGTGGTAGCTGACATCTATCCCGACTACGAGCACTGGCAGCTCATGCGCGAGTTTTCGCTGCTGAAGTTATCAGAGGATGTGTTGTATCGACCGTTCGACTCGTTGTCCAACGGAGAACAGACGAAGGTTATGCTGGCGGTTCTGTTTTTGAAGGAGAACAGTTTTTTGCTTATCGACGAGCCGACCAACCATCTGGATCTGCATGCTCGGAAGCTGGTAAGTGATTATTTGAACGGGAAGAGCGGCTTTATGTTGGTGTCACACGATAGGGCGTTTCTCGATAATTGTGTAGATCATATCATTTCGATCAATAAGACTAATATCGAAATTCAGAACGGAAATTTCACAGACTGGTGGGAGAACAAACAAAGACAGGATAATTTCGAACTGGCTGAGAACGAAAAGCTGAGGAAGGACATTAAGAGGCTGTCCGAAGCGGCCAAGCGAACGAGCAACTGGTCACACGAAGTAGAAAAAACGAAAAACGGCACCCGCAACTCCGGCTCCAAGGTCGACAAAGGATACATCGGCCACAAGGCCGCCAAAATGATGAAGCGATCCAAATCGATCGAGCAAAGACAGCACTCTGCGATCGAGGAACGATCACAGCTTCTGAGAAACGTCGATAGCTCGGAAAGCCTGAAAATATCGCAGATGACTTATCATAAACACCAATTGGTCGAGCTTGATCGCGTTTCGATTCATTTTGGAGAAAAGAACGTTTGCAGCGATATCAGCTTTACTATCGAGCAAGGGGACAGAATCGTGCTCTCCGGTCCGAACGGCTCAGGCAAATCCAGTTTGCTCAAATTGATTTGCGGCGAAGAAATTCCTTATTCTGGTGTGCTTCGAAAAGGGAGCCAGTTGAAAATTTCCTACGTTTCACAAGACACCTCGCAGTTGCAGGGCAATTTGTCGGAATTCGCCAGATCCAGCGAAATTGACGAAAGCTTGTTCAAAGCGATTTTGAGAAAACTCGATTTTTCGCGCTTGCAATTTGAAAAGGACATTGCTTCTTATAGCGGGGGTCAGAAGAAGAAGGTACTGATTGCGAAAAGCCTCTGCGAACAGGCTCATTTGCATATTTGGGACGAACCGCTTAATTTTATCGACGTCATTTCCAGGATGCAAATTGAAGAACTCCTGCTGGAGCATGCGCCAACAATCCTATTTGTGGAGCACGACAGCGAGTTTTGCAAATATATCGCAACTAAAATGGTGGAACTGAACATATAACACACCCTAGGAGGATGAAAACAATGAGCATTGAGGTTGAGGTTGTAGATGATTATGTGAACCGGTTCCAACCGGCTGACTCGGTTCACAAAAAGATAAATCTGTTGCCGGAGGTATACCAATCTATCGATAGATGCACGTAGCGATTCTATCAGCAAATGCATTGTATTTTTGCCTGTGTAGTTGGTTAATGATGCATGAAAGCGGCGGATGACGGTTGCCTTTTTGCATTTTCTCCGGCGGTAAGGAGAACAAATGAAACCAACCTCCAAATATGAAACGATAGGACAGATCCTGTCCGACTTCAAGCAGCCTGCGTACCGGTATGGGCAAATTATAGACGCTATTTTCAAACAAAAAATCGCTGAGTACGAACGGATCACCATACTGCCTACATTTTTGCGACAAGAGTTGGCCCGGACGCTTGGTCCGAACGTCTCCAGTGTTATTCCGGTAAATGAACTCACATCGCAGCAGGTCGTCAAGGTGCTATTTTCCATCGGTGGGGATGAACGTATAGAGGCCGTACGACTTTCCTATAAACGGGGGTGGAAATCGTATTGTATTTCCACGCAGTGCGGCTGTGGGTTCGGGTGTCGCTTTTGCGCCACGGGTACCATCGGGCTGAAACGAAATCTGACCGCCGACGAAATTACCGACCAATTGCTTCACTTTCACTTGAACGGCCACACCTTGGACAGTGTGTCCTTCATGGGCATGGGGGAGGCGCTCGCCAACCCGCACCTTTTCGATGCGCTGGCGATTTTGACCAATCCAAATCTCTTCGGTCTAGGACATCGAAGAATTACGATTTCGACCATTGGCCTGTTGCCAGGAATCGATAGGTTGACGCGGGAGTTTCCACAGGTCAATCTAACCTTCTCGATGCATTCGCCTTTCGACGAGCAACGGAGTGAACTGATGCCGATCAATAAGCGGTTTCCGCTCCGCGATGTGCTCAATTCATTGGATCGCCACATCCGACATACGGGAAGAAAGGTGTATATCGCATATATTTTACTTCGAGGGTTCAACGACTCGGCGGAGCATGCGAAAGCGGTTGCTGCGCTGTTGAGGGGAAGGGGAGCTTGGGAACACCTCTACCACGTGAACCTCATTCCCTACAATTCAACAGAAGTGACGCCTCAGAGCTACTTGCCATCTGATCCAGAGAGGATCGAAACGTTC
The DNA here is from genome assembly GCF_023713665.1 of Paenibacillus sp. MER 180. Taxonomy (NCBI): domain Bacteria; kingdom Bacillati; phylum Bacillota; class Bacilli; order Caryophanales; family Paenibacillaceae; genus Paenibacillus; species Paenibacillus sp. MER 180. The sequence continues at coordinate 274,074 of NZ_JAMAVT010000006.1, forward strand.
GTGCGGACGTTGAAAATGTACGGTGTGAACGTTACGGTTCGAACTCAATTCGGATCGGAAATTAAGGCGGCATGTGGTCAGTTGTACCGAGCTGATTCTCAAATGAATGGATAGGAGAGATAGGTATGAGTTCTTTCGTTCTCGGTTTTCAGGAAATGAAAAATAACCAGCTACTGCTCGTTGGCGGAAAAGGATTGAATGTAGGGGAGTTATCAAAAATTGAGGGAATCCAAGTACCAGAAGGCTTTTGTGTGACAACACGGGGATATCAAAAAGCAATCGAGCAAAACGAAACGTATCATGCTTTGCTCAATCGACTGACGATGCTAAACATTGAGGAACGAGATCAAATTGGTGAAATCAGCAGGAAGATTCGAGAAATCATTTTGGAAGTAGAAATTCCTTCTGATGTTGTGGAAGCAGTAACTCAATATCTCTCCCAGTTTGGCGAGGAACATGCTTATGCTGTGCGTTCCAGTGCGACTGCTGAAGATTTGCCACATGCCTCTTTTGCTGGCCAACAAGACACTTATTTAAATATTATCGGCAAAGAAGCCATCCTGCAGCATATCAGCAAATGTTGGGCCTCCCTTTTTACGGATCGCGCAGTCATTTACCGAATGCAAAATGGATTCGACCATAGTCACGTTTATTTAGCCGTTATCATTCAAAGGATGGTGTTCCCACAAGCTTCGGGAATTTTATTTACCGCTGATCCGATTACTTCCAACCGAAAGGTAATATCGATCGATGCTAGTTTTGGACTTGGAGAAGCACTGGTCTCTGGCTTGGTCTCTGCCGATTGTTATAAAGTACAGGAAGGGGAAATCATCGATAAGAGGATCGCGGCCAAAAAATTGGCGGTCTATGGACGAAAGGAAGGTGGAACAGAGACACAACAGATCGATCCTGACCTGCAAAAGACTCAAACCCTGACTGAGCAACAAATTTTACGACTAGCACGCATCGGAAGGCAGATCGAAGCCTATTTTGGTTGCCCACAAGATATCGAATGGTGTCTGGTTGATGATACCTTTTACATTGTCCAGAGTCGGCCAATCACGACGTTATACCCGATTCCAGAAGCGAATGATCAGGAAAATCGCGTTTATGTATCTGTCGGCCACCAACAAATGATGACCGATCCTATGAAACCGCTGGGATTGTCTTTTTTCCAGTTAACCACTACAGCACCTATGAGTAAAGCTGGTGGCAGGTTGTTTGTTGATGTGACACCTATGCTCGCTAGCAGAGACCATGTATTAAATTACCTGGGAAAATCCGATCCGCTTATTAAAGATGCACTGATGACCGTTCTAGAACGGGATTTTATAAAGATGCTGCCAGTTGATACCACAGCACCAAATCCGTATAAAAGCACCGCAGATAAAATGCGTGAAATTGAAAACAATCCGTCAATCGTTCCTGAGTCAATTAAGCGTAATCAAGAATCGCTCGAAGCGTTGAAACAAAATATCCAAACGAAATCAGGATCAGATTTGTTGGATTTTATTTACGAAGATCTCGAGCAATTAAAGAAGATTGTATTTGATGCGCAAATTATAGATGTGATTCTGGTTGCAATGGATGCTGCAGCATGGATCAATGAAAACATGAACGAGTGGTTAGGTGAAAAACACGCTGCAGATACCCTTTCTCAATCTGTACCGGGCAATATTACTTCGGAAATGGGTCTGGCGCTATTGGATGTCGCAGATGTGATCCGTCCTTATCCAGAAGTCATCGAGTATTTAGAACATGTAAAAGAGGATCATTTCTTGGATGAACTGCTTAAGTTAGAAGGTGGGCAGGAAACCCGAGACGCTATCGATGCTTATCTCGTCAAATATGGAATGCGCTGTGCCGGAGAAATCGATATAACTAGAACGCGTTGGAGTGAGAAACCAACTACGCTTGTCCCCCTGATTCTCGGCAACATCAAAAACTTTGAGCCTAATGCGAGCAAGCAGAAGTTTGAGCAAGGGCAACAAGAAGCTATGAAAAAAGAACAAGAGTTATTAGAGCGATTAAAGCAATTGCCGGATGGCGAACAAAAAGCCAAAGAAACTAAACGAATGATCAATCTCATTCGGAATTTCAGCGGGTTTCGCGAATATCCAAAGTACAGCTTGATTAATCGCTACTTCGTGTATAAGCAGGCTTTACTGAAAGAAGCGGAACAACTCGTACAAGCGGGCATCATTCATGAAAAGGAAGATATCTTCTATCTCACTTTGGAGGAACTTCATGGGGTTGTACGCACAAATAAACTGGATTACCACATCATCAACAAACGAAAAGACGAGTACAGCTATTATGCAAAACTAACCCCACCACGTGTTATCACGTCTGATGGCGAAATCATTGTAGGGAAGTACAAACGAGATAATCTTCCCTCGAATGCTATTGTAGGTCTGCCTGTTTCTTCAGGCGTTATAGAGGGGCGTGCGCGTGTGATCTTGAATATGGAAGATGCTGATCTCGAAGATGGAGATATCTTAGTCACCGCCTTTACGGATCCTAGCTGGACACCCTTGTTTCTATCTATCAAAGGCCTCGTCACCGAAGTTGGCGGACTTATGACTCATGGAGCCGTTATCGCGCGTGAATATGGCTTGCCTGCAGTTGTAGGAGTGGAGGATGCTACCAAGCTGATCAAAGATGGACAACGAATTCGCGTGCATGGAACAGAAGGGTATATCGAAATATTGTAATGGATGAATAAAACACCCCCCCATTGATTTGGGGGGCGTACGATCTCCCAGCCTCATTGAGGCGCGAGTATGAAAGCTTTGAGCAGTTCTTCCTGTCTTTCTTTCGATAATTTATTATCGTCTAAGTAGGCAGTGTAATAAATATCATGCTGCTTCCATATGTAATAGGTTTCAGAGATGAGCTTCTCGTTGTTGTAGTAGGGGCCGCCAAAGACATGATTGTCGTCCTTGTAGGCGGAAATGCCAATGCCGTCCATGTCCAGTTCCCTAATCAAAGTCAACTGTGAACCATTCATTAATGGTAACTTGTTTTGATAAACCGCAAGATAACTTGCTTGGGAATCGACTGCTTCACGGTAAATACTCCATACTGTATCCACGGTAGGTCTGAAGGAGTAGCCGGTGTTTTGATCTCCTGCCTGGAGCATGAACGAGCTTGTAAGCTTCAGTTTATTATTCGAGAGAGTGAGCGGGAGTTTCACTTTAAAGCCCAGAAGTTTTTCCGCCATCTGCAAATCCTTCTCATCATAGATCGGAAACGAATTTCCCTCTCCGTCGTAACTGACATGTTGGATATGCTGCGGGTGTGTAAAAGATTTCAAGATTTTCTCCAGTTCGTCTTGCGAAATCGTTCTCCGATTCCGAGGAATCCCTTCTTCCAAGGTATGATCCTCGCTATAGAAATCAATGGCGTAGTATATTCCTTCATCACGCCAAAAGAAGGTTTTTGCGATTTCCGGCTCATGATGCTCGTATTTCTGTACGGTCGTAACTAAAATACCTCGGATATCGGCATATGTAACCTCATCTTGTATATAGGTTTGGGGTAGGGCTTTTCCCCATGATGGTCCCGGGGTTTTTGTCATTTTCCCTCCCTCCAATAATTGAGAGAGTGTCCCATTCATTATATTTCCTGTAGAGGCGATCACTTCGAATTGTTTCTCATCCGCTTTTCCGTAATTTGAACTAAATTTTATGGTAACCTCATTATCCTTCTGATTTACAAATTTTTCGGAAACATAAACATTAATCAATTGATACCCCTTAGGTAGATAATCAGGGACTTTAAATGGAAAACCGGCAAAATCATTTGCTCTTTCCAAATTATTGAACCATTTATGCCTATCAAACACACCTTCAATTTTAAATGTGGAAGGGGAGCTCTCCTGTTTCGAACCTGATTCGGCGCCATTCGCGTGCTCCGAAGAGTTCGTAAGCATAACGGCGCCTAAGCCGAGAAGCAGGATAATCGTCGCAGCGGACAGTTTATACGTACCTTTTCTAAATTTAGATATCATCGTAATTCTCCGTTTCATTTCCCTATTGTTTTCAACGAAATTCGAAAGATTAACCTGAGGGGAAGAGGTTCGGGTAAATAATCGCGACAGCATAAGGAGCGTCATTCCGTATGCTGAGGATTCATGCTCATCCAGCATCTCAAGCACACCCGCGTCGCATGCGACTTCCCGGTCGGCTTTTATTTTTTTCATGGACAGCCATACAAATGGATTGAACCAGTGGAGCACTGCAGCCAGTGTCCATAAGAAATTGAACCATAAGTCAGCTCGTTTATAATGGGTCAGTTCGTGCAGAATGATGTGCATTAGCTGACGGGAATCGGCAATCGTTACAATATCTGCCGGCAAATAAATTCTCGGCCTCGTCAATCCATAGATGCATGGGCTGTGGAGGCGAGTGGTCTCATAGATAGGAATCGGTCTCGTGATGCCCAGTTTCGCCTTGCACGCCTCCAGAATAGAGAGCACCTCGTGATTCTCTAATTTGCATGAAACTCCAACTCTTTTGTTGAATCTTAGAACAACAAACAGATAATAGGTACTCAAGGCTAATATTCCTGCAACCCATACAATTGAACCGATCGTGAGCATCTTATTGGGGTGATCCCGTTCTTCTTCATAGGTATAGGGTTGAAGGGGCGGATTCACTATTGAACTTGATTCTTCCGTCTGCTTTGATATAGGTGCAGGATTTACGTTTGTTGTTGTATCGCTATTCTTTGCCGTCAGTGACGGGTCCATTGTGTCTTCTGAAGAAACAGGCTGCTCTGCAGTCCATGTAGGCCAATTGATGTCGTGCGGTACGAAATTAAATAGGCTGACAGGACTTTGTGGAGCTATAGGAATAAGCAGCTTGATTAACACAAGAATCCACAGCACATGAAAAATACGCGGGCCTAGACGGTTAAATAATAGCTTCCGAGTCAAGAGCAGCGGCAAGATGATGACAGTGGACGCTAGGGATGCGGTCAACACAAGATAAAACAAGGTTTCAATCAGTTTCATACATTCGTTCTCCTTCTTTTAACCTCATGGCAGAAGCTAATCGCGAGATTTAACTGCCGTCTCCTTTCTTTTTCTCTAATAGCTGTTGGAGCTCATCAATTTGGCTATCCGAGAGTTTTTCCTCTTCCAGAAATTTGGTGAACAGCATGCCAATAGCCCCGTTATAAACCCGATCCAGGAAGGAGCGGTTCGCTGCTTTGAGATATTCGTCGTAGGTAACCAGTGGGTAATATAAGTAGTTCCTGCCGGACTTTTCAAATCGGATCGCCTTTTTTTTGTGGAGCCTATTCAGGAATGTTTTGATGGTTTGATCTGACCAATCCATCTGATCCTTTAAGTTGGAAATGATCTCGATCGATGTTAAAGGCTCCTTCTGCCATAGCAGCTTCATCACTTCACTTTCGGCCTCGGTAATGTGAGGGAGGTTGTTCAATATCTTCACTCTCTTTCTAACGATATTGTTTACAACTGTAAACTTTAATGCTCAGTTTACGCATGTAAACGTAAAAAGTCAAGAAGGGCGTAATCTTGTTTAATCCTTGGTACAGAACAACTTGTAGACTTCACCGTCAGTCCCGTCTCCAATGAACTAGCGATGCATCTCAACATCAGGTCTCAAGTCCGTTTTCATGACATCATATTTCCATTTCAATAAATTTGATTATCATTGGAGAATTGATTAGAATGACTCCAACAAAACGTTTAAGTATGTAAACCTTTCGTTACAACGTCATGAAGAAAGGATAGAATATGGGAAAGCAGGCATTAGATCAATTTCGCACATGTATTCCTTTTTTTCAACTGTTAGTAGATCCGCATCGCCAAGATATCATCCTGTGGCTTAGTGAACAGGGGCCTATGTCAGTGGGTGAAATAACAGCCCAATCTACATTATCGCGTCCAGCGATTTCTCATCATTTAATATTGCTGCGGGATCAAGGCTTAGTTACGATGGAGAAGATCGGTACAGAGCGTTATTATTCCGTAACCTTGGATACTGCTGTTGATTCGTTAAAAAAACTACTATTGTTACTTGAAAATGAGTGCCTTTAGAGCAAATCTAAAGGCCTTTGTAATCTCGCATACGTCGAAGGGTTTGAACGCTTAGATATTTTGATGTTCGGGGAATTGTTGGATGGATAATAGCATAAGGAATTTATACAGTGAGAATAGAAAAGGGGTGTAAAGGAATGAATCAAATAGATAAGCTGGACGTTGAGTGCATTCTTACGGAACATAAGGAATTTTTCCAACAAGGTTCAACGAGTACTGTACAATTTCGCCTCGAACAGCTGCGCAAATTAACAGAGAGCATTAAGCGTAATGAGGATCGAATTACACAAGCATTGAATCAGGATTTAGGGAAAAGTGAATATGAGGCGTATTCAACGGAGATTGGCTTTGTATTGGATAGTATGAAGAACACAATGAAGCATGTGAAGAAATGGATGAAGCCCCAGAAGGTAAAAACACCTCTAGCTTTGTGGCCTTCTAGAAGCCAAATTATTAAAGAGCCATATGGGACAGTACTCATTATAGGGCCTTATAATTATCCGTTCCAATTGCTGATTGAACCTCTTATTGGAGCAATTGCTGCGGGAAATTGTGCGGTACTTAAGCCTTCAGAACATACACCTCATACAACGCGAGTCGTTCATGAAATGATTAACGAGATCTTTGATAAGAGTTACGTCCGAGTCGTAGAAGGGGAGAAGGAAGCAACGTCAGCACTCATACATGCCCCTTTTGACTATATCTTTTTCACGGGAAGTGTACAGGTTGGAAAGATCGTGATGGAGGCTGCTGCCAAAAATCTAGTCCCCGTAACCTTAGAACTTGGAGGGAAAAGCCCTGTCATTGTAGACAAGACTGCGAACTTAGATGCAGCAGCGAAAAGAATTGTATGGGGCAAGTTTATGAATACAGGCCAAACCTGTATTGCGCCAGATTACATGTTGGTACATTCGGAAGTCAAAGACGCTCTCATTTCAAAAATGAAAGAGGTCATCGTGAATTACTATGGAGAAGATCCGATGGACAGTAAGGACTATGGCCGCATTGTGAATGAGCGCCAATTCGATAGATTGAATTCAATTCTGGAAAAAGATCGAAATAACGTAATCTATGGCGGTAAATCAGTAAGAGAGAAGTTGTATATCGAACCAACATTACTGGAGGCAGCATCATGGTCTGATGCGGTTATGTTAGACGAGATTTTTGGGCCGCTTCTACCGATTTTGGAATACGATCAGTTAGACCATGCCATTCACACCATTCAAGAGCATCCGAAGCCATTGGCCTTATACTTGTTCACAGAGGATAAGAATTGTGAGGAAGAGGTGTTGCGTAGAGTTTCCTTTGGTGGCGGTTGTGTAAACGATACGATTCTTCACATTGCGAATAGTCATTTGCCTTTCGGTGGCGTGGGGAATTCAGGAATAGGCGCCTATCATGGGAAATATAGTTTCGACCTTTTTTCACATCATAAGAGCATTGTTAAGAAGACCACAATAATCGATACCAGTTTTATTTTGCCTCCTTACAATGAGAAGAAACTGAGATTGGTCAAAAAGTTCTTACGTTAGAATTTTACTTCTTACCGATATAGGTATCATTAGGATTGTAGAAAGGATGGGATCGATGAACATGGAAGCGAAACGGTTAGCATTAGTGGTAGGAGCAACGGGTTTCATAGGGAGGGAACCGCGATGAATTTCGGTGAGGGGAAAAGGTTGGGGAAATACTTTTGAAAATGGTAAACCCTCTGCTTGTGGGGTCTGCAAGAAAATATCGTTCTATTTCAGGAGAACAGGTCGCATATGCAATGAAAGTTATCGCTTTACGAAGCAAAGAACAGAAAGTTACCATCTATACTTCTGATGAGATTGCAAAGTTTGCACCGCTTTAGTAGTATAGACCGATCACAAGACTGCCTAGCTATGGGCAGTCTTTGTTATAACTACAAGCCAATACGGGTGTCGGAAGCAATCAAGGTGGATTCAGCTGGAACAACGAAATTACGGAGAGGGAGAGGAGCTCGCGGGTGATATCATCTCACGTTCTTGCAATGATATCATTTATTGTCTACTTCCAATATTAAGTATACTATAATGAGATAAAGTCTATGAATTATGTAAAAGCTATGATAAAGAAAGCAAGAAAGGAAGAGGCTTATGCTTACCATTTATGATTGGTTTGGTTATAAATTGCCGAATACGGAACGTTTTCAGTTAATCAAAGAAGCTGGATTTGATGGCGTTTTAATATGGTGGAGTGATGGCTTTGGTCGTGACTGCTTTGGTCGGAACGATTACCGCAAAGGGCCGCAAATAGCGCGAGAAGCGGGTCTATTTATCGAAAATATCCACACACCAATCCAAAACGAAAACAACCTCTGGCTTGACAATCTGGACGGTGTAACCGCAACGGATTGCTATTTGCAATGTGTTGCAGATTGCGCTGATTTTGAGATTCCGACAATGGTTGTGCATTTGCCTAACGAAGACAATCCATATAACACATTGGGATTGGATAGAATCAAGAGAATCACTGAAAAAGCTGAACAGCTTGGTGTCAATGTTGCACTGGAGAATTTATGGAACCTTTCCAATTTGGCATATGTGCTGGAGCAAGTAGATTCGCAGCGTATCGGATTCTGTTATGACTCCGGACATCACTACCGCCATTATCCAGACTATGATTTATTATCCGAGTACGGTTCTCGGCTGATGGCACTACATTTACATGATAATAACGGAAGTTATGCCCAACATGGATTACCTTTTGATGGTACGATTGATTGGTCTACAACCATGAAAAAAATCGCGGAGACGGATTATTCAGGCGCGATTGCAATAGAGGCCATGAATTGGGATTATGCGGATTTATCAGCTAAAGAGTTTTTACATAAAGCGTGTGAACGAGCAAAGAGGCTGGAAGAATTAAAACGGAAATAATCTGCAACAATCATGGATATTTGCAGGATACATATTCTATAAAAATATCATACTGATTCATTACATATTATTGGTCTTTTGTATTGGATGAGAAAATATATAGAAAATAGGGGATTGTACAATCATGACGGAAGAAAAAACAAAAAAGAAGTCATCGCTAAAATACGTTATTATCGGTGTATTACTGATCATTTTAGCCGTTACGAATCCGAATAAAGATGACTTTACTGATTATGTGAGTAAGAAAGCAGACGCAAATCACTTTGTAGCATCTGTTGCTTTTAAGCTACTGGGGATGGAAAGAGATAATTATATTTTCTTCTCTAAGTTCTCATTTTATAACGTCAATGGAGACAAAGTTATTGTTTATGGTTTATTAAATGGTGTCTTTTTTAGTTTGTAACAATGGTTTAACCATACATATAACCGTGTTGAGACATGAAACTTTGAAAGATGCCTCCCCAAAAAGGAGGCTCTTTATTTGCGCAAAATTAGTTAGTATAAGAGTCTTTAAAAACATGGAATATATAGGTTGACAAAAGGTTGAATTACTCGTATTATACAATTAACACATTGGTAATTGTTAAAAGAGAGAAAAGGTTGTGCTTATCGTGTCAAACAAAGAGGCCTTAGATCAATATGATGTCAAACAATATCGAACGCCAGATGGATATACATCAGACATTGCAGTATTTACGATATTGCCTGTTACAATCAAAGAATTCAAACCGCCCGAGATGGAGCTCAAAATTATGCTCATTCAGCGGAGTATGCTAAACAGCGAAGGAAAGCCGAATATCGAAGCAGGGAAGTGGGCATTGCCGGGTGGCTTCGTCAATCCAAATGAGACTGCCTATGAAAGTGCACAACGCGAGCTGCAAGAAGAAACAGGTGTAGAGGATATTCATCTTGAACATTATGGTGTTTATGATAAACCAGGACGTGATCCGCGGGGCTGGATGATTACAAATGCACACTTTGCAATTGTTCCCGAACACAAGTTGTCGCAAAGACAGGCAAACGATGACGCTTCAGATGTTCAATTGTTCTCGGTAAAAGAGGTTATGAATCTCGATCTTGCTTTCGATCACGCACAAATCATCGCAGATGCGATTCATGTGATTCGCCAGAAGCTTCTCGAAACGACTGTCGCCAAGGAGTTTCTACCCGCAGAATTCACGTACTCGGAGCTGCAAGCCGTTCTCCTTACGGTCACAGATGATTCCGCAATTGCGTCGGAACCGGCATTTGCAAGAAAGATCAAATCGTTGCCCTTTATCCAAGAGGTTGTAGGGAAGAAGACTACCCGAACATCGAAACGACCGACACAGTTGTACCGATTTGTCGAAATGGATCTAAACAAATCCATTTACCATGCCAGAATGTGATGGATGTTAGCTGATTACAATAAGATGGTGACTAAAGGAAATAGCATTTCGAAGTCGAGGTGTGAAGTGCTATTCTAACTTTATTGTCACTACTCTTTTTTGCAATAACAATTAACAATTATGAAATAGTTAAATTAGAGGAGGAGTACACAATGAAAAAGAAAGCACTCATTAATATCGACTATACAAAGGACTTTGTTGCTACGGATGGGGCATTGAGTTGCGGAGCACCAGGGCAAGCAATTGAAGGGCGAATGACTGAAATTACGAAAGAGTTTATTCAAAGCGGTGATTTCGTTGTTTTCGCTATCGATATTCATAAGGAGAATGACGCATTCCATCCGGAAACGAAGCTGTTCCCGCCGCACAATATTGAGGGAACCGAAGGTCGGATGCTTTTCGGTCAATTGGAGGATCTGTATCAAGCAAATAAAGACGCTAATAATGTCTATTGGATGGACAAAACAAGATACAGTGCATTTGCTGGTACAGACTTAGAGCTTTTACTTCGAGCAAGAGGGATAAATGAACTTCATCTAGTAGGCGTTTGTACGGACATTTGCGTACTCCACACCGCAGTAGATGCTTACAATAAAGGTCTCGATATTGTCGTTCATGAGGATGCCGTTGCAAGCTTTGATGCCGAAGGTCATGTATGGGCACTCAGACATTTCAAGGGTTCGCTCGGAGCTGCAGTAGTCAAAAAGGAGGAAAACGATAATGAATAAGGTTGAGCTTCCGATATTCAATCATGGTGATGACAGTCTCGCGCTGCATACCGATAAATATCAAATTAATATGGCGCAGGTCTACTGGCAAAATGGCATGCATAACCGTAAAGCGGTGTTCGAAGTATATTTCCGCAAGCTTCCTTTCCAGAACGGATATGCGATCTTTGCAGGCTTGGAGCGGGTCGTTCGTTATTTGTATGATTTCCGCTTTACCGATAGCGATTTGAGTTATCTTCAGGAAGAAGGGTATAGCGAAGAATATCTAGATTACCTTCAGGCCATTCGTTTCACAGGAACCGTTCGTTCGATGAAAGAAGGGGAACTGGTTTTTGCGAATGAACCGATTATGCGAATTGAAGCACCACTGGCGGAAGCACAGCTAATTGAAACTGTGATACTTAATATCGTTAATTATCAAACCCTTATTGCAACAAAAGCATCTCGAATTAAGCAAGTAGCAGGTGAGGATCATTGCATGGAGTTCGGAACTCGGCGAGCACAAGAACTGGATGCCGCGATTTGGGGTACGAGAGCTGCGTATCTTGCGGGATTCGAAGCAACGTCGAATGTAAGGGCAGGGAAGTTATTTGGCATCCCTGTCTCGGGCACACACGCTCATGCAATGGTTCAAGCCTATCGAGATGAATATAAGGCATTTAAAGCGTATGCAGAAACGCATAAAGACTGCGTATTCCTTGTTGATACCTATGACACACTGAGATCTGGTGTCCCTACGGCAATCAAAGTGGCGAAAGAGTTCGGTGAGCGTATCAACTTTAAGGGTATCCGACTTGATAGTGGAGACTTAGCGTATTTATCGAAAGAAGCCCGTAAAATGCTTGATGAAGCAGGCTTCCCGAATGCCAAAATCTTTGCCTCAAACGATCTCGACGAACAAACCATCATGAACCTGAAAACACAGGGGGCTAGAATAGATGTGTGGGGTATTGGCACCAAGCTGATTACAGCGTATGATCAACCCGCTTTGGGTGCCGTATACAAGCTGATCTCGATTGAAGACGAAAACGGAACTATGGTTGATACGATCAAAATCAGCTCGAATCCTGAGAAGATTACGACCCCTGGACGCAAGCGTGTATTCCGTATCGTCAACAAGGCGAATGGGAAATCAGAGGGCGACTACATTGCACTGGAACATGAAGAACCGCAGTCGGAACAGCGCTTGCATATGTTTCACCCCGTTCACACGTATATTGCAAAATTCGTAACGGGATTTGAAGCGAGAGAACTTCATCATACCATCTTTGAAAGCGGGAACTTGGTGTACGATGTTCCTACGCTTAACGAAATTAGGGAGTTTGTAACAGAAAATCTCGATGTATTATGGGATGAATATAAACGGACGCTCAATCCAGCAGAATACCCTGTTAACCTCAGTCAAGAATGCTGGAATAATAAGATGCGGTTGATTGAAGAAGTTCGAAATAGAGTTCAAGCGGCTCTAGAAGCTTAGAAGGAGGCTGGATGAGATGGCGAAAATCGGGATTTATGGATCATCCTTTGACCCGATCACGAATGTTCATCTTTGGACAGCAAGCACCGTAGCGCATCGTTGCAAGCTGGACAAGGTGATTTTCCTGCCTTGTTCCAGTAAGCGGCAAGATAAACAAATGAATGTGTCGGATGAACATCGAATGAACATGGTTCGGATTGCGATTGAGGGCAACGACAAATTTGAAGTTGACGATTTTGAGATGAATCAACCTGTTTGGGAAATTGCCACGTACAAAACAATGAAGCATTTTCGAGCGAAATATCCGAATGACGATGTGTATTTCATCATGGGTGCTGATCTGCTCGTCGATATCGGTGAAGGGAAATGGAAGCGGGCAGAGGAACTAATTCGTGAAAATAAGTTCATTGTCATGGCAAGAGACGGCATCAATATGCTGTCGGCCATTAGCAAATCTCCAATTCTTCGAAATGCAGATGATGGCCACACGTTTCATTTGATCGACAAAGGGCTGGCAATGGAGATTAGCTCTAGTTATATCAGAGACGAATTCAAAATGGGCGGAGAGCCGCGCTACTTGGTTCCTGATCAGGTTTACGATTACATTCAAATCAATCACCTATACAAATAATGAAAGGGGAAGCGGGATATGAATAAGCAAATCGAAATCATCAACGTATTGCATGTAAAACGCACGATTATGCCAGCGGAAGAAATTCGGATGCGGGTGGATTTCCTTAAGGAGTATTGCCGTACAACGGGAGCGAAAGGATTTGTGTTAGGAATCAGCGGGGGGCAGGATTCGACACTTGCTGGACGATTAACCCAATTGGCGGCAGAAGAGCTTCGTGCAGAAGGTTATGAAGCCAAGTTTATTGCGATCCGTCTGCCTTATGGGACACAACAAGATGAGGACGATGCTCAGCTTGCTTTGCAGTTTATTAAGCCTGATGATACGCTGACATTCAATATTGAGACTCCTGTAAATGCTATGGCAGAAGCTTATGAGGGTGCTGACGGAAGGGCCCTTTCGGATTACCATAAAGGGAACGTGAAGGCAAGAATGCGTATGATTGCACAATATGCTGTGGCAGGCGAGCATCAATGCCTTGTTGTGGGAACCGATCATGCCGCAGAAGCAATCACTGGCTTCTATACCAAATTTGGTGATGGAGGAGCTGATATTCTCCCGCTAGCTGGACTTACGAAAGGTCAAGGACGTGAACTCTTGATCGCGATGCATGCACAAGAACGATTATATCTGAAGACGCCAACTGCAGATCTTCTCGACAACAAGCCGCAACAAGCTGATGAAGCTGAGCTTGGGTTGGAATATACCGTACTGGATGAATATCTAATCGGCAGCGAAGTTGCTCCAGACGCGAAGGTGAATATTGAAACCCGCTACGCGGTGACACAACACAAACGGGAGCTGCCAGTGACACCATTCGACCAATGGTGGAAGTAATCTATAACGTAGTGAGGAATATGTAGCCCAAGCGAAGGCGTGGCAGCACGCACTATACCAGCTAATAGCTTGTCAAGATTACCAGTAAAGTGAACCTTAGTCATGTGGTATAGTGAAAAATAAGTATGACAAATAACCTTCCAATCCCTTTGTTTTGGAAGGTTATACCAACATGAAATGATTAAGCAGAACGGAATGTTTTTTTACTTTTAAGGATGACATAAAGCCAATGAACCAGTTTATTCGCACATGCGATCAGAGCTACTTTATGAGGCTTCCCTTCGGCTCTCTTGCGATCATAGAAATCTTTAAGTCGCATATTACGAGAACGGATGAGTCCACACTGGACAGCCATAACTAACGCATAACGAAGTTGCCGGGAACCACGTTTGGTAATTCGATTCCGTGTTGCCGTAAACTTTCCTGAAGCGAATACACTTGGGTCAATGCCTGCAAAGGCTACTAGTTTCTTTGGATGATCAAAACGGTCGACTTCTCCAATTTCCGATAATACCGGGAATCGACTGGATTAAATCATATTCTTCAATTTCTTTAGCAAGAGCATCTATGTTCTCTTCCAATCGAGATAGATGCTCTTGGTACTGAATAATGAGTGAAATCAAAACTTTTAGATTGATCAAGTGACTAGAGTACATGGTTTGTTGAAAAGGATTTTGTTTTGCTGCATCCAACAACCGCTCAACTCGTACACAGATCCAACTCTCTGAACGCCCTCGTCTTGAAGAAAGCAGTTCTTTAATTTTGGACTTAAGCGTGCCTTCGTCCGATTGCAATACCAAATAGGAAGTTGGAAACTCATTTAAAAATCGAAGTGAGATACTAGAATATATGTCCCCGAAAACACCTTTTGTACGTAGGGAAAACTTGATCAAGAACAGCTTGAAACTGCAGTTTAGTTTGTACACACATTTTTGAAAGAGACTCATATTGTCTGGTTAGATAACGCAGATTAAGCAGTTGTACACCTCTTTTTTTATAGGGTTCAAATTCTTCTTTGTAGACAACTCTCCCAACAGAAAAGCATCAGCAGCATCCGTCTTCACTTTACGAAGGTTGGACTTTCTAAGCCGATTTGAGATGAGTGGATTAATGACAATATACAAATAATGATGCTCCTCTAAGAACTGAACAACGGGACTTTGGTAATGACCAGTTGCTTCGAGAACTAGCAAAGGACGTAGTCCAGAAGCTTTTTCAACATTCTGAATAGCTTGAAGTAGCTTCGCCAGCCCTTCTCGGGTATGTTCGAATTGAAACGTCCCTTTGTACGGTTTACCTCGTTCTAAAAAGGATTGTCCATGGCTTTCATCTTTAGAAATATCCAGACCAATCACTGGATTCATTCAATTCACCTTCCTAAGTTAGTTTTACCGGCAGCCCCTGTGATTTCATCTTGTCGCTCCATAGCATCGCTTGTTATACGGGATCTCAAGTCCCAACCAGCCTCAATCATGGTCATGACAAGTAGGGGTGAACATTATAGCGCTCGGGATCAAGTCCCACGGGCAGGTACGTTCGACCCGGCTACCTCAATTCTCAAAGCTAATGAAAAAAGGATCAACCAGAAAGAACTGGTTGACCTTATAATACGAACGGGCAGGTTATTTCGACCGGTTAGTATTGAAAAACGTCGTTTCCTTTGGTGATATTATGAAAGTAATGTGTAGCTGGCGAACGCGTTGAACCGCGAGGGAGCACGTGAAAGGGTTATGTCACACGATAGAAGTGAAATGAAATTGTATTTCAACTTTTCCCGTGAAAGGAGATGTTCTAAATGACTGCTTATATGGTATTGGTGGTTTTAATTTAACCGAATATCGGGCGTAGTAAATTTCAATCTTTGATTATAGCTTGGAATGCGGGCAACCGGGAATATCACCCGTGTTTTTTTGCTATGCCGTAAACAGTAACCTCTCGTGAAATGCTGGTAGCGGGATACGATGACGGTCGTATCCCTTTTTGATGATCGATGGTGAAAGTCTGCCGTATAAGGTGGTTTGGAAAACACAAAAAAATTTGAGCGTTATGGTGATCCAGATTCATGGCGAATGGAATACGACCTCTATGCATCGGATTACGCCACGGTGGGCCATCGTGATTTTCCAGGTTGACGAACAGGAAATAAATAGATAATATTGAATTATAATTTACTTTACTAAAGTAAACTAATTTGTAAGAGGGTTGATTAGAAAGATTTACTTCATTTTAAAAAGGAGATGAAATGAGTGAGGTTGTTTGAAGGAGTTCTGATATTTGTTCATATCGCTTGGTTGTTTTCTTTTTCACTCAAGGCGGATGCCAAAATCAAAATTAGTGCCAATATAGCCGCATTCGCTCTGTTAACTCTTCATCTGGCAGCAGAAGGTTATCGCTGGCAGATGGCGGTGACCTATACTTTGTTTGTTGTTCTGACTGTAGTCACGATTATGCTATATTTTCGAAGGAAAGATAAAACAGAGAACAGAAAAAAAAGGAAAGCACAAAAACTTTTATACGCCTTGCTGCTCATTCTGTATGCGTTCGGCAGCGTCGCTCCTGCAACATTGATTCCCGTATTCCAACTTCCCAAGCCAACTGGATCGTTCGAAGTGGGGATGAGCTCTAGACACTTGCTTGAAGAATCTCGAACGAACGCCGCTTTGCCGGAGCGAGTAAGAAAAGAGCTCATGATCCAAATATGGTATCCCGCCGAAATCAATGACAACATACAACCTATCCGTTACCAATCCTTTCCCTATGCAGAATGGGCAGGAACTATGGAATTTCTTTTTTCTACGCCCCGCTTCTTTTTTGACTATCTCAAATATGGCCGAACCAACAGCATACAAGATATTGCCGTGTCCAATCAGCAAGACCGATACCCCATCCTGTTATTTTCACATGGGTTTGGCAGCACGAGAATGCAAAGCTTTTCTCAAATGGAGGAACTGGCCAGCCATGGCTATATCGTTGTCAGTGTGGATCATATGATTGATGCGGCCTTTACGCAATTTCCCGATGGGCGAGAAGTCATGAGTAAGGCCGATGCTTATTCGTATTCATTTACGATTGAAGATGAACGAAATGTGAGGGCAAGATCGGAAGATATGACGTTTGTCCTCGATCAATTGACGGTATTGAATGAGTGGGACCCCGAAGGTTTGTTCACCGGCAAACTGGACATGGAACGAATCGGTATTTTGGGGCACTCCTACGGGGGTTCAACCGCTGCTCAGTCGTTATTGGACGATGCAAGAATTTTGGCGGGGGTCAACATAGACGGCCCATTGCATGAACCGGTAGCAAGCAAAGGGCTCGAACGGCCATTTATGTTTATTTTGAATAAAGACTATCTGGATTTAGACGATGAGGAAATTAAATATACATCTATCACGCCAGAGCAATTCCGGCAATATCATAGTCAAATTAAAAAGCTTGCGGATTATCACTTTAGAGAGGGAATTAGGGCAGATACTTATCAACTTATTTTTAATGCCGGAGATCATTATTCTTTTTCCGATTTTCCATTTTTATCGCCGCTGTTGTCGAAGGGGATCGATATAGAAGAATTTCATCAAGTGATGAATCGCTACATTGTAGCTTACTTTAATCATTATGTTATGAATGAAGAGATTGATCCCTTGTTGTTGAAAGAGGAGCATGTAAATCAGTTCTATGACTATGAAGCGAATAAAAAGAGGAACTAGTATGATTTGACGAAATCGAAATACTTCTTTATGCTACAGGTAACTTTATTGATTGAGGTGCGGCGATGCAAGATTATCTTAAAATAGTAGAACAAATCAATCAAGCCTTTGAGCAATTCACGGCGATCGTTCAAAGGGAGGTAGCGGAAGCGAAACAACTGGAACATTTCCACCTGACCCCGCAGCAGGAGTTCATTATGTACTATATCGTCCGTAATGAGCCCGTAACGGCAAGACAAATCGCTTTATATTTGGACGTCTCGATGAGTGCCGTCAGCCACGTTATGCCCAAACTCGAGGAACAAAAAATGATCGTTCGCTGGACGAATCCGGAAAATAAAAGGGAAGCGCTGATCCGATTAGGGGAACGCGGTCTGGAATATTCCGCTTTGTTGCACCGAATCGATGAGTTGTTGGTAAGAGATTATTACTCCAAGGTGAGCATGGATGACCTCGAAGCGGTTCATAGTACTCTTCAGAAATTGGTCAAAATATCGAAAATGCAAGCAAAGAAACAGGAGGAGTTGTAGTAAGAACGTTATTGTTTCAAACAGCTGCCTCCTTCGGGACAGGGTGTCCGCCTGTTTATAGAATTAACATCAATCAGTCAATAGACTTTCATTTTAGCGAGGAAGCAGGGTTTAATGAACTTAAGGGTAAAAAACACATCATACCGGAGAGTCATCTTGAACTCGTGGACGACATTTATAACGTAGACGAAGAAAATTTTCAAAGGGACGATTCATTATATAGGTGTCATTCCTAATTTCCGTGGGAAAGGATTTATTAACGACTTTCTTTTAAGAGCAATTTTTTCCTAATCTGCATGATATGCTGCGTAGAAGCAGCCCTATATAAGGCTGCTTCATCCTACACTAGATGAATCCGGCATTACTCTTGCAAAAATTTGATCATTTCGTTGAAAGCCAAATTGCGATGTCCTGCCTGGCAGTGCTGCTCGCCGCCTGTTTCCTTGGTGAACACCTTCGTCGTGATGGACGCTGCGTTGCATAGTTCATTTTGAATTTGCGGCAGTCGGCTGATCGGAACATACTGGTCATCCTCTCCGGCCAGCAGCAATACATCTTGATTGATAAACGCGCCGATCCCGGCCATCGTATGCTTCTCGAAATTTTTGAGCAGAGCGAACGGCGTTGCCTCGCCCGTGTTTTCCATTCCTTTCATGACTTTCCAGCTCAAATCGATGCTTTTCTTCATCATGTTTTCGATCAGGGCATTAACTTGATCAGCTTCATTGGTATCCAAAAGCGTACTCAGTTCGTTCCAGACATCCACTGGCATTCGAATCTTCAATGCATCCAGACCGCTATAGAAAATATTGAACGCAATCACTTTATCGATCCGCTTCTCAAAAGCGGCGGCCCTCATCGCCAAATAACCGCCCCATGAAGCCCCCAAGATGCTTACGCGATCGATCTTAAAGTAATCGATAACCGCTGCAAGCGGCTTTTCCCAGTTATGAATGAATTTCAAGCCGTTTTTAAGTGCCGTACCTTGTCCCGGACCGTCAAAGACAATAATATTATAGTTAATTCCTTTTATGAAGTTCATCATCTTAACCATTTCTTCCATGTATGAATCATATCCGCCAAATACGAGCAGCGTTTGCTTGGCGCCGGGCGTTACCAATTTAATCGCTGGCAGATAGGAATGTTCATACGGAATTTGATAGGACTCATAGTCAAAATCATGGAAACCTCTATAGAAAGTCTCGCGGTATTTTTGATACATATTCTCTTTGGCCGGATTCGACGGATTCAGATAAAACTCAGCAGCCTGATAATAGACGGAAGCCAGATCATAATCCTGGCGTTCTTCCCGCATAACCGCATATTCCAGCCAAGATTCATACCAGCTGTTCATATCCTTCAATCTTGGAATTATTCCTCGCAAATCGCTGTTTGCCCGTTCGTCATCCTGATAAAAATCATTCAAAAAACGGTTGATTTGCAAATTGAATTGTTCATTGGCAACATATTGTTTAAACATACAATCCCCTCCTTTGCGTTGTTACAAGGCCATGTTAAAGGAAGGGGCTTTACCCAGCAACAAGCAAAAAAATTCTTAACGTACGAAATTGAACGCTATGTACACCAAGAGTTCGAAAAACAACCTTTAGAAAGGATTCGATTGCATGGTAGAAGATGTTCGCGTATATAAAACAAAGAAAAACATTGCTGACGCACTTATTCATTTACTAGAAGAGAAGGACTTTGCCCACATTACGGTAAAAGATATCTGCACCCTCTCTTTGTCGAGCAAATCCACTTTTTACAGCCATTTTATCGATAAATACGATCTTCTGGAGAAACTTGTTCAACTGCATGCGGCTTCATTCGAGCAAGAAATATCGCGGCGTTTTGATTCCATGAAACAAGGCAATGTGGCCGAAGTCATCGAAATGATCGTCGAACAAACGGTTAAGCAAAATGCAGAAATTTCCACGCTGTTAAACGTACATGTACCTTCGGCGGATTTGCATGTGGAATTCGAGAAGATCTTATATCAAACTTGTTTATCCTTTCTGGAAAAGGAAGTTACGGCGCCGGCTGTATCAATGGAATATCTGGCCCGCTTGTATGCGGCAAACGCCATGGTATTGTTACACTGGACTTTACAACATGGCAAGGATGAACATGCGATTGACCTTGCTTATCAAATGCAGAGGTTTATTTTTGACCTAATTTCATAAGTGAAAATATGAGATTTAGACTACATCAACCATATAATGAAACATATCTTATGCTGTTAAACGACACAAAGGTACCCTTGTTTGTGAGCAGTGATGTAAAAAAATGAAAGTACTAGACTGAAAAATAAAGTGTTAGACTGAGTATATCAAGCAGGGGATTCATGAGGAGGATACATACATGTATACGTATCATTTTGAGAAAGTAAAGATTGGGTTGTCGTCGCAAAAAAACGTAGAAACTAAGGTGCAAGAGATCATCCACGAACATGCTAAGGACGGCTGGCGCTTAGTTCAAGTTATCCCACCATATCATGGAGCGTCTACTCTGAGTTTCGAAATCATCTTTGAGAAAAAAGCATAAATAGCTAAGAGGGAAATAGATTATCGCTGTTCGATAGTCTATTTTTTTTATATATTGAAGAATTCCAGCCAACAGATGGTGAGAATTCCATTAGGGAAAAAGGTTATGACCTAAGGCATAGAAAAAATAATATCGACTTTCTAAACAAATATGTTTCAAAAGTGTTGGAAATAAGATATCCTAAATATGGGAGTCATCTGATATTGAAAATGGAGGCGTTTTCATGAATGGTTGGATTCAGGCTGGTACGGTAGATGAGCTGAGAGAGCGGGGATCGAAGCTAATCAAGGGTGGCATCGTTGTTTTTTATCACGAGGATAGAGTGCATGCGCTTGACAATCGGTGCCCTCACCTTGGTTTTCCGCTTCACATGGGAAGTGTGTGCAATGGAATTTTGACATGTCATTGGCATCATGCGCGGTTTGACGTATGCAGTGGAGGAACGCTTGACCCTTGGGCGGATGATGTACCTGTGCACGATATAACCGTTAATGACGGATTCATTTGGGTCAACCCGAATTCCCGGAACGGCAATCAAGTTCAACTGTATAAAGACCGACTTCTGAGTGGTATTGAGCAAAATATCGGACTTGTCATCGCCAAAGCTGTAGTCGGATTAATAGAAGCTGGCGTTCCTGAGACGGAAATCGCTGCAATCGGGATCGAAATAGGAGTTAAACAACGCAGGCAAGGGTGGGGATCTGGATTAACGATCCTGACCGCGATGGTCAACATCCTACCTAAGCTTGATAAACAAGGTCGAATTCTTGCGTTATTTCAAGGCTTGCTACATACGGCACGCGACTTTGCCAGAAGTGGAACCCGCTTCTTGCTCGATTCGCTCCCTAATACAGACGTTTCCGAAGAACGGTTAACAGAATGGTATCGTGATTGCATCGAAGTTAGGGATACGCAAGGCGCGGAAAGGGTGCTGCTGACCCTCGTGAAGGCAGGGGCGGATGAGAAGCGATTATTCTCAATGATGAGCATGGCGGCAACGGATCATTTCTATATTAATGGAGGCCATACACTGGATTTTCATAATAAAGCATTTGAGAGCTTGAAGTATGTCGGGCAAGAGCAGCGTAAATATGTCCTTGCTTCACTCGTTCCGATGTTTGGAAGCGCATCTCGAAGCGAAGAGCTTCATAGCTGGCAGTCTCCGATCAATTTGGTTCAGCCATTAAAAGAAGCGTTCGAGGAGCTGTCTAATAAGGAAATTGCATTCGATAGCAGGGAGGGATCTGGCATCGATGAAGAGGAGCTGCTCCTAGCTCTACTCGGAGACGATCCGCTCAGGACGGTTAGCATGCTGAAGGAAGCTTTACTCAATGGCGCCTCTCCGTTTCGAATCTCGCAAATTGCCACATTGGCAGCGGCTGAACGGGTTGTCCGGTTTCATATGCAAAACGATTTCGGAGACTGGATTTCGGTGCTGCACACTTTTACGCACGCTCACGCAGTTCACGAAGGTTTGATCCGTTCCGCCGACCCATGGTTGGTTCGTGGGATTTTTCATACAGCAGCTACGATTTACCTTGATCGGTTTTTGAACATCCCTGCGGCTCCAAGACCGTCTGCAACTGGTGCGACCAAGGAAGTGCCACAGCCCGCCGAGCTGCTTGAGATTCTCGACAAGCAGCAACAGGTGGCGCCGGCAGCGGAATGGGTAATCCGATATCTGCGCAGCGGCGGGAAGCCGGAGCCTTTATTCAATGTATTGGGGCATGCGCTGCTTCGAGAGGATGCGGAATTCCACTCCTTCCAGATGTACGAGGCGGCCGTAGCAGAATATGACCGCTGGGCTTCCGAGTCGGGAACGTTCGCAGAGAAAGCCCGTGAAACACTGATTCTTGCGGTTACCCGTTATTTAGCGGCGCATGCTCCTACCTCACGTGAGACTCCTCATACGGCGACAATCGCATGGAGGCTCCATCGAGGAGAGAAATTGTTCGAAGAAGAATGAGTGTTAGACTGACCCGAGTATAAAGCCATCGGCAGCCTTAGACCGGATCAATTAAGTTCTATACTGCCGATGGTTTATTGAACTAAGTTAACTATAACTGTAGCGAGGAAGCAGTTTCATTGAACCTAAGGAGGAATTGATACATGTCTTCAAGCTATGAGAAAATTGCTTTTGTCTGGACTGAACCAAAGGAAAAGGTAGTTGTGCCAGATCGCTGCGAATTTACAAAAGTAATCCCGGAATTAGAGGATATTGGAGTTTGGAGAATTTTTGCCGATACAGATGTTGAAAATATCCCGATGAGGATTGCATTTGAAAAAGCAGGATACGAAATTAATAAATAGGAATAGATACTATTTAAGGGCCAAAGACAGATAATTTCCGTCTTGGCTTTTTTAATTCGATTATTAGTTGCTTGCCAAAGTAGGCCGACACAGAAGCCAGTTGCTTTTTCAGCGCTTATTGATATTTACCAGTTTAAGAGGAATGAAATTAAATTTACAGTTGTAATAGTTGTTTGTGTCAGTTATATTTACATATGTAATAGTTAATCTAAGATAAGAAGGGAGGACAAACAATGGAGAAA
Source organism: Paenibacillus sp. MER 180 (assembly GCF_023713665.1). NCBI lineage: Bacteria > Bacillati > Bacillota > Bacilli > Caryophanales > Paenibacillaceae > Paenibacillus > Paenibacillus sp. MER 180. The sequence continues at coordinate 297,441 of NZ_JAMAVT010000006.1, forward strand.
ATGCCCAAGATTTCGGAATCTGAGTGGGAGATCATGAAAGTCATTTGGCGGGAAAACCCGATGACAGCTGAGCAAATTGTGCAGCATTTGCCGGAGGGCACGGACTGGAGCGATCAGACGGTCAGAACCTTTATCAACCGGCTAATGAAGAAAAAAGCGCTGGGTTACCAGAAATCTGGAAGAAGTTATCTTTACTATCCGCTAATTTCGGAAAAAGAGTGCGTGCGCGCGGAAAGCCGTTCTTTTTTAAACCGAGTCTTCAATGGCGCAGCTGGATTGATGATGACCAATTTTTTGGAGGAGACCCAGCTGTCAAATCAGGAGATTGAGCGATTGCAGCAAATTTTGCTGGAGAAGCAAGGAAAAGAATCTAAAGATTCAAAAGACTGATCACAGCCTTACAAGCGTGAAATTTAACCAAATGAGGTTATGCCATGGATATCGCTGAACATCTTTTCAATTGGTTTGTTGCTTCGACGCTGATGGCAAGCGCGGTTGCAGTCGTGGTGCTAGCAGTTCAGCATCTGTTCCGCAGACGCATCCATGCGCGTTTGAGGCACGCACTATGGCTAATTGTATTGTTGAGGCTCATGCTGCCGGTTCTGCTGCAAAGTCCGGTAAGCTTGTTTAATGCAGTTCCTACACTGACAGACATAAAAAATGCTGTCTTCGGGCTTTCGTATCAGCTGGGTAAGCCTGACACGATATCCGAACACAGCCAAATAGAAAACACCAATCAATCTCATTATACAACGAATGAAGCTGAGAAGAACACTGTTTTTCAGCCTCTTATGACCATGAAGGATACGGAAGAACAGGCCGAAGCGGGCATACAGAGAGAAAGCCACCCGGCTGTTCGTGTGCTGGCTGTAGTTTGGCTGACGGGTGCGGTCGTCTTGCTCGGATATAACCTGACCTACTGGCTGCGCTTCCTAAGAAAACAAAAACATTTCAGTCCTGTCGACAGTCCTGCGATATTGAAAATTGCGGAACAATGTCGCATCTTATTTTCCATTAAACGCCCTGTGGGGATATACGCGGATCCATCCGCTCAAAGTCCGTATATTACTGGAGTTTTCCGTCCAGCGGTCTATTTGCCGAAATCGCTTATTTCAGAAGCAGTCAATGAACAACTTCTCAAGCACGTGATCGCGCATGAGCTGGCTCACTACAAACGAAAGGATACGATCTGGAATATGATCGGCAGTCTGGTGTTTGCTGTTCACTGGATGAATCCATTCGTATGGTTCATGCTGCGGCAGATGAAAGCCGACCGGGAGCTGGCCTGTGATGCCTGTGTCCTGGAGGTGCTTGGGGAAGAGGAGGCAGTGCCTTACGGCATGACGATTATCGGATTTCTAAGACGGTATGCTACGGGAAGAAGTAAGGCTCATCTTCTTTATTTCAAAGGCTCTAACGGTCAAAAAGAAATGATAAGGAGAATTAGTATGATTCAATCTTTTAAAAAGGGTTCTTATAAATTATCAATGATGGCAGTCATTCTCGTACTCTTGATCGGTACGGCAACGCTGACAAATGCGAGCGCATCCGAAGGGGGAGCTTCCGCTTGGATTCATGCCGAAGACGGCGGGAATGAAATGCTATTTCCGAATGAAGAATTCCGGGTATATGATAACCTTGAAAAAGGGGCGAAGGTGGCACCGTTTACATTTAAAGTTCCTTCCCTGTTGCCAGAGGGCTATGGTTTTAGCAAGTTGAGCATTCAATTCGATGCTTCGTCACCGAGTGTCAGACTAGATTATGTTAAGGCTAAAATAAACAAAAGTAGTGGCAACTTCAGCTTGAGAATTAAGCCAGGCACTGATCTTCAGAAACAGTATGATCAAATTTTCAAGGGAGAGCAAGACAGAATCGATCAGAAGGATAGCGGGAAAGTTATAGAGAGAGAATCCCTATCCTTAGCCGGCATAGAAGAAGGCTACAAAATTACGATTCGCATGACCACCTGGAAGGGACAGCCGGAAAGATATTATTATATCTGGAAGGATCAAGGCATAAGCTATGAATTAAGCTCCTACATCTTGTCTAGCAGCGAAATGGAGCAAATGATAGGTTCCATGAAATTTCCCGAGGCCAAGGTTAACAAACTTCATGAAGACAATGAGTATCATGGCATAATCTTGACCGGTTTGTATGATGCCGAGGATATCCGACGTGCTCAGAAGCTGGTGGGTTTTAAAGCCGCTTTTCCACGCAAGCTGCCCGGGGAATTTGCCGCCAGCAGTTCCTATGTTTCCCGTAAAGCGAATTTCAATCATGTAGAGAATGATGAGGATTCCATGCGCAAACTGTTGAATGTCCTTTATAGCCGAGGCGATCACAAACAGAAAAATAAAGCTGATTCTGGCATCCGAGACGTTTCATTTAAGCAGATGTTAAACGGGAATATGTATCAGGAGATGAAAAAGAACGGCCAGGTTTCTTATTCGAAAATTGACGGTGAACGGAATAATGTTAAGCTCACGGCCATAACTCTACAGGGGAAAGAAGTACTCCGTACAGAACCTTACAATCTGGATGGCGAACCTAAAGGACCTAATGATCTTAGACTAGTCAGCTACTTCTGGTTTGACGGTAAGGTTTGTTATCAGGCCGTTTTCAGCGGCCAAGGACCGGAGGAGCAAAAAATAGTGGAATATTTAATGAAGCCGGATCGGAAATAGAAGTCAATAAAATCATGCCAAAGTAGGCCGCCACAATCACAGTGGTGGCCTACTTTATTATTGAAACACTTACATGGTAATCCTTTACATGTGGTCAGAATATTGATATAGTAAATACATAATTAAATATTACGTAATAACGTATATTTGGAGGTGGTATTCATTAGCAACGAAGAATTGCGTATTGAGATAGACGCATTGAAAACACAAATGGCAGGACTAGAACGACTCGTTCGAAATATTGCAACCAGTCGTCCTTCTGTTGAGCTGCCGGACGAGATTCATGCAAGTAATGAAAGTGAATCGTCTGGTTCCGTTTATTATGCTGGTCAGTATCAATCAAATGGACAATTATTGCGTTGGGAACCAAAAGAAAGACAATTAAAGCAGTTACTTCATATAGGCACCGATAAAATTTCAAAAATACTTTCAGCCTTAGGCAGTAAACCGCGTCTCGATATTATAATATCCATTCTTACCGAGTCACTTACTGGTACACAAATCGTCGAAAAGTTAGGTTTGGGTACCACTGGCCAGTTATATCACCATTTGAAGGCATTGCAAGGTGCAGACTTGTTATCACAGGACAAAAGTGGACGCTACACATTGCCTGATCATCGGAAATTACCACTACTTTTGTTGTTATCAGCCGTGGTGGATATGTTAGATACTAGCGATTATTTAGACATGGTCGAGGTAAGAAATTCTGCAGGTTCATATCTGGGGGAAATAAGCAAGGATGGTTTTGATGCTAATTTGCTTTTATGGGCAGTGTTGGAGAATTCAATACTTGAGCACGTTGCCGGTTACGTGAGTGAGGTTCATATTTTCTTACATCAACATGGGGATGCAACCGTTAGCGATAACGGTAGAGGCATACCCGTTGGAGCATTTCAAAATAGTAATAAATCAACGGTACAAACTGTATTAACAGACATCGAAAGATTTAGCAGTGAGGCTCCGTACCAAGCACCTGGCGCGGAAAAAGGTATCAGCATTGCAATCGTCAACGCTCTTACCTACCGTCTTACTGTTGAAGTCCAAAGAGAAGGTTATATCTATCGTCAAGATTATAAACATGGGATTCCACAATCCGATCTATTGACGGTAGGCGTAACACAAACTAATGGTACTAGTATAACCTTTAGACCCGACCCTGAATTATTTGGCAGAGGATTCGATAGAGATACACTTAATCAACAAATAGAAAGATTGGCATTGTCGTATCCGAACTTGACCGTTTATTTACATTAAGACGACGAGGAGGAACGTTATGGTTGAGACAATTTATACGAATGAGGATATCCTGACTATGCTCGATTCCTTATTAAAAGAACAATCTACATTTAATTGGGATACTTTCTATTCTGAAAGAGGTAGGTCAGTTCCGTTTTTCGTTAATGCCCCAGATGAAAACTTGGTTCAATATTTCAAGGAAAAATGGATTACACCAGGAGGAAGGGGCCTAGAACTGGGTTGTGGACCGGGAAGAAACGCTATTTATTTGGCTAAGCAAGGGTATGACGTTGATGCAGTAGACGCATCCAATGAAGCTTTGCAATGGGGGAATGAAAGGGCTAAAGAGCAAGGGGTCAGCATTCGTTTTATTTGTAAAAACATTTTTGATTTGGACATTCAGAAGATACAATACGATGTAATATACGATTCTGGATGCTTTCACCATATTGCTCCGCATCGAAGAATTGATTATGTAAACCTGATTAACGAAGGTTTAAAACCTGGTGGATTCTTTGGAATCACTTGTTTCGTTGAGAATGGTAATGTAGGTGGCTCTGATATTACTGATTGGGAAGTTTATCGTCAACGTAGTCTAAGAGGAGGACTTGGATATACTCCTGAGAAATTAAAGATGATATTTAAAGACTTTCAAATTGTTGAAATCCGGAGAATGAAGGATATAGAACAACTAAGTGACTGTTTTGGCACATCGGGATTATGGGCAGCTTTGTTTCAAAAGAGAGCGGATTAATATCAAAAGGGTGTTATTGTAGGTACCCCACTCATGCTTGGCACGTTCGTTGCAAAGAAAGTGGTGCAGCGTATGAGTGTTGCTTCATTCCGATATGTATTGGATGTTCTCCTCTAGTGTTCAGGACTTTCGATGCTGTGGACTGGATTCGCTCTGTAGTGATAGTTCGACAATATAACGGAATTTTCTGCACTAATATTTACTTTACAATTCACAAAATAGTTCAACAGAACCTCATCTGTCTAAATATGGAATGTTATAATCATTATCAGTGATGGGTATTTATTCCATCATACTTTCTCATTCCAGGAGGGTTTGCCAATTGTTCAAGAAATCATTAATGATCACTTCGATGGCCGCTGTTCTATTTTGTAGTGCGATACTTCCGGCGACACAAGCATTTGCTGCTGCAAAACCTGCACCTGTAACATCAGTAGCCGTTAAAGTTATGGATGGACAAGTTGAAGCTTCCGAAAAGTTGGGTGTGCTGGTTAGAGGTGCTCTTGGTGTAATTAAGGGATCCGTTACTACTGGTGGTGAAGTACTTTACAATGTTGCAAAATGGCTTAATAAAGATACAGCAAAATATTTTTCCAACAACTCCAGCAAAATCATTGAAGGTATCGATAATGCAATAGCCAAAATCGATACGGCAAAGGATTATGCGACTGAAGACATCAGTACCATTGTTCTCGATGGCCTTCGCATGGCAGGTGTTCCTGATTCATACGGTGTAGCCATTGCTGAAGCAATAGCTAAGACAGTTGACTGGCTTCTGCTGTAATTAACTTTGGTTAATTCAAAACCAATCTCCTGCCCGGTTATTACAAACCGTATGGGGGATTGGTTTTTGTGATATAAGCAGCTGCTTATACTTTTTTCTTTGCGACTTCTTGATATAATGTCTCCAGATGCTGCTGAGCGTCTCGAAGTTCATCTTTTCCCCTTAATGTAATATCGTATAGGGAACCTGTGATAGTTAGATAACCTTCGCTCGTCAGATGATCCAGCTCTTGTTTTACTTGCTGTGGACTAAATTGATAGCCGTGGCTGTTAATTTCAGGTTGGATCTCCTCAGGTGTAAGTGCATGTTGATTCGCATGATACAACAGGTGTATTCGTGTAAATGCGTTTTCGAAATCAGAATGCATGGTGAAAAATCCCCTTTTCATAAATGGTATCCAATCATAGTTATCATTGTTTTTCTATCCCTTCATTATGCATTCCCCCGGTGAAACAGTTGAAATATATACCGGATCATGGTTAAACTTCTTGTAAGATCAGCTTGTATTCACACTACAATAACCAAAGAGGTTTAAAACATGACAAAAACAATTTTAATTGTCGAAGACGAGCATATATTGCGGGAAATTATGAAAGACTATTTTAGCAACGAAGGATATAACGTTCTAGATGCAGGGGATGGGAAAGCAGCATTACAACTGTTTCAGGAAAACAATGTAGATCTACTTATTCTTGATATCATGCTGCCAGAATTAGATGGTTGGTCCGTATGTCGTCGAATTCGCAAAACTTCAAATGTACCGATTATTATGCTAACCGCTCGTGTCGATGAAGATGATACGCTGCTCGGGTTTGAACTGGGGACAGACGACTACGTTACCAAGCCATACAGCCCTCCAATATTACTCGCTCGAGCGAAGAGATTGCTAGAAAACCGACATCATCAAGAAATGGACAACGAAATCATCTCTAGCAGCGGAATCTCGGTCTATGTGCATGCTCGCACGGTTACAGTAGACGGAGTTAGCTGTGGCTTAACTCATACTGAATTTGAAATATTAACATACTTAATGAAGCATAAAGGGATTATTATCACGCGCGAACAATTGATAACAAGAATATGGGGCTATGACTTTGAAGGCGATGAACGAACGGTCAACAGTCATATACGGAATTTGCGTCAAAAACTAGGGGACAAATCTGATTGCATCGTAACGGTTGTTCGGTCTGGCTATAAATTTGAGGAGATAACATGAAAAAAGGTATCGTATTCAAATTATTTGTGTTAACAACCGCATTATGTTTACTCATCCTCGCCATCATTTATTTTGGCCAGACCGTATTTTTCAAGAAATATTATATTCACCAAAAGGTAGAGAATGTGAAAGCAAGCCTTGAAGCATTCGCTCAAAACTATGATAACCCAGACAATCACACGGTAGAGATACAGCGGCTGGAACAGGAATTTTATCGAGAGCATAATACATGGGTAACTGTACTGGATCAACTCGGCAATATTAAAGGAAGCAATGATGACTCCTCAATCGAAATTGAAATAAATGGCGTTAGCGGTGGGAATTACGCTGCCAAAATCATCACAATCCCTTTATATAGCTTTACTGATTTTCAGGGAATCCGACAAGGACATGAATTTCTACGAAAAGGGACCGATGCCGTAATTCAAGTTCTTAGAAAAGGGACAGAAATTATTCCTTATCGAATGAGCATATATAACTTCGCACTTACGTGGGAGAATAATCAAATCGCAAACAAAGAGCATGAGCTTTTTCCAAATGGATATGAAGGAGATAAGAATGCTGGGAAATTCCCTATATTTTCCCTATACGGAACCATAACGAAAACGAAACTTCCTGCAAAAAATGAACCTATACGATTTATTTATTCGAACCACCTGTTCTTAGACCGAATCAGAGCATTTCAAGCTGAATTGCTGTTGAAGAATGTAGAAGAGGCATCAGCTGCATTAGAGGGTACGTACGAAGAGAATGATATCAAATATAAACAGTTTATTTTGCCTATAAAAGACAAAGAGGGGAAGGACGCTTATCTATTTGCAATGACCTCCCTGCAGCCAGTTGATGAAGCTGTACAAATGATCCAAGATTATTATCTTTATCTCATTATATTCGTTCTGGTGCTTATATTGCTGGCCTCGTTCTATTATTCCAAAGGTATAGCAAGACCTTTATTGCGAATCAATCAAATGACAAAGAAAATTACGGAGCTGGATTTCTCTGAAAAGCTTCCGATTACGTCAAAAGATGAGATCGGAGATCTCTCACGTAATATTAATGAGCTATCGGACAAGTTGCATTCCTATATCCAAAAGCTTCAGCATGACATTGAAAAAGAAAAGCAGTTGGAGCATACACGCAAGGAATTCATTTCCGGTGTATCGCATGAATTGAAAACTCCTCTGAGTGTCATCCAGAGTTGTCTGTCGATCTTGAAGGATGGGGTAGCGAACCACAAGAAGGATTATTACTTTGCCGCGATGGAGAGTGAAGTGAAGAGGATGGATCTTCTCATCGTGGACATGTTGAAATTAGCGAAATATGAATCAGGTACCTATAAAATACAACTAGACACGTTCCGTATCGATACAGTCATTGAAGAATCATGTAAGAAGCTCTCTACAGAAATTGCTGGGAAGAATTTGAGTTTACATGTATCTCTTGTTCCGGTCGAAGTCGTGGCCAATCAACTCCTCATCGGTCAAGTAATCGTCAACTTTATCACGAATGCGATACGCTACACACCTGAAGGGAATTCCATTCATATTTCCATGAATGAGAAACAGGAATCGGTGAAGGTATGTATTGAAAATACAGGTGTCCATATACCGTCAGAGAAAATCGAGAAAATATGGGATCGCTTTTACCGTGGAGAAGCTTCCCGCCATCGTTCTACTGGGGGGACTGGCCTTGGACTGGCTATTTCCAAAAAAATATTGGAATTGCATGAAGTCGATTATGGCGCATGTAATACAACGGACGGTGTTCTCTTCTTTTTCAACCTGAAGAAAAGCAATTCTTAAATAAGCCTAACCCATTCAGATTCGTTATATATGCGAGCAGTTTCTTGATAATATCAAGAACTGCTCTTTTTTTATTTGATATCAATCTCGTCTGCACTTTATCTGCATCTCTCCACATTAAACTATCCATTGTTATGAGATAAGGACGTCACGTACATTAATGGACAAAAAGTGAGTCACAGGAGGGGAAGAAGATTATGTTGAACACATGGAAAACGATACTTCTGGCTGGGATGATTGTTGTCTCCTTAACAGCTTGTGTAAATCAAAATGGCGGGGCATCTCTGCAGGAAGGTGATACAGAAACGTCAGCAAACAAAGACGCAAAAACGTTAAAAGAAGCCTCAACATCAATGAATGAAAATGATGAACTGAAAGCATTATTCAACAAAAGTGTTTTCTTTGGCGACTCCATTACAGAAGGATTTATGTTTCATGATGTTTTGGACATCAGGAATGTATTTGGAGAGGCCGGAAAAACAGCCTTTTTCGCCTTAAAAGACAATGACGTGGCCAAACTGGTCGAGAGAAATCCGGAACATCTATTTATCGCACTCGGCTCAGATGACATCCTTTGGCCGACGGAGAATCCATTACAGTTCGCGATTCAACAATACGGTTTGCTGCTCGATAAAATGAAAGAGGAGCTCCCTCATACCAAAATAACGATCTTGTCGGTGACCCCGGTAACAGAGAAAGCGTTAAAAGGAGAGCCGAGGTACTCCAATATTGCCGCGTACAATCAAATGTTAAAAGAACTGGCTGGCAAAAAACAAGTGAAGTATGTAGATGTGTCCTCTATTGCTGAGCAGAATCCAGCCCTCTATGATGAGGACGGCATTCATTTCAAAGCTGAATTTTATCCGCTTTTGCTCGACTTTCTGAAAGGCGAACTGTAATACGCTTCTCAAGAAGGAGGTCGACGAGCGTTGGTATTCAGCAGTCTGATTTTTTTGTACTTCTTCTTGCCGATAACCATTCTTATCTATTTTATAGCACCGAATCAGCTGCGAAATGCAATTTTGATTGTAGCAAGCTTAGTGTTCTATGCATGGGGAGAGCCTGTTTACATCTTTCTCATGCTCTTTTCAACGGTAATCGATTATGGGTATGGGCTGCTTATTGATAAATATCGGTATCGAAAAAGCACAGCTAGAGCGTTATTGGTCTGTTCCCTTGTCGGAAATCTTGGGATTCTCGGTTTCTTTAAATACTACGGATTTCTGGTAGAGAACATCAATTCTTTGTTCGGCTTGCATGTCGAAGTGACGACACTTCCGCTCCCTGTCGGCATTTCCTTTTACACGTTCCAAACGATGTCTTACATTATCGATGTGTATCGAGATAAGGTTCCCGTTCAGAAAAATCTCATCGCTTTCGGTACCTATGTGACGATGTTCCCACAGCTAGTTGCAGGGCCTATCGTTGCATACGGCGATGTTGCGAGACAACTTACACTACGAAAAATTACATTATCACTGTTTGGGGAAGGGACACAATTGTTCGTAAGAGGCCTTGCAAAAAAAGTGCTGCTTGCAAATCATATCGGCATGCTCTGGTCAAGCATCAAAGCAACAGCTATGTCTGACGTGACAGTAGCAACTTCCTGGATCGGTATCCTTGCCTTTACGTTGCAAATCTACTTTGATTTCAGCGGGTATTCGGATATGGCACGTGGTCTTGGGAAAATGTTCGGCTTTGATCTCACAAAGAACTTCAACTATCCGTATATAGCAACCAGCGTGTCAGAGTTTTGGCGTAGATGGCATATGTCACTAGGATCATGGTTCCGAGAGTACGTATATATTCCTTTAGGCGGGAACAGGGTAGGGATCGTAAAGCAGCTTCGCAATTTGTTTGTTGTGTGGTTTCTGACCGGTTTGTGGCATGGTGCAAGCTGGAATTTTATCATATGGGGCCTTTATTTCGGATGCTTTATTGTGATGGAGAAGCTATTCCTGCACAAATGGCTGCTGTATCTCCCTCGTTTCATGGGGAATTTATATACACTTCTCATTGTTATGGTGGGATGGGTATTCTTTGATCTCGATCGTTTACCAGCAGCCCTAGCATATTTAGGGGCTATGTTTGGCTTATACACACATCATTTTGCTGATAACAACACTTATTATTACTTGTCGACGAATCTTATTATATTGCTGCTTGCGATCCTGGCAGCGACGCCATTGCCGAAGCAGATGTTTTTAGCACTAAAGCAAAGATACCCATTAGGGAGCGCAATTTTATCGCCAATTCTGTATGTTCTGTTCCTGTTTCTTTCTACAGCCTATTTGGTCAATGACACGTATAATCCCTTCTTATACTTTCGATTTTAAGAAGTCGTACATCACAATTTACAAAGGAGGTGATTTCGCTTGAATCGTTATGACAAGTTGTCTCTGTCTGTTATGGCCGTGTTGTTTCTTTGCGTAATCGGCCTTATTTTACTACTCAACTTGATCTTGCCGAAGCGGGAATTCTCAGAGGCAGAAAATCGGAAGCTTGAGCAGTTACCTGCGTTTACGTTTCACAGCTTTATTTCGGGGAAGTTCACATCCAACTTTGAAAAGTTTATAACGGATCAATTCGTAGTTAGAGATGTATGGGTTGGTATAAAGTCTAATGCGGATCAAGCGATAGGTAAAAAAGAAAGTAACGGTGTGTACCTTGGTAAAGACAGCTATTTAATTCAGAAATTCTCTGCAATGAAAAAAGGAGAGCTTGAAGAGAAAATCCAATCGATCAATGCCTTTCATACAGCGACACCTGAACTTAATAAGTATGTAATCCTTGCTCCGACCGCTGTTAGTGTGATTCAAAGCAAACTCCCTAAATACGTATCTGAGAATCGAGAGCTGGATGCTCTACATACCGTAAAGACATCATTGAATCCAAGCATTCGCTATGTCGATGTATACCCTGCACTGTCTTCGCATCAGAATGAATCGATCTACTATAAAACTGATCATCATTGGACAAGTAAGGGTGCTTACTATGCGTACCAACAGCTAGGCAATTGGATGGGATACAAGCCGATGAAGGAAGAGGAATTCGAGATCCGAACGGTAACGGAAGATTTCTATGGCTCCTTATATTCAAAGAGCGGATTTCGGAATTTGCACTCTGACAGTATAGATTTGTATGTACCAAAGAATGAAGGGAAGGTTACCGTCGATTATGTCGAAGAGGAACAGTCCACGAATTCGATGTATGCGATGGACAATGTGAAGAAGAAGGACAAGTACACTGTGTTTTTTAACGGCAATCATTCTCTTATTCAGTTGAAAACAAGTCATCGAGAAGGGAAGAAGCTGCTAGTGGTCAAGGATTCCTATGCGAACAGCTTCGTGCCTTTTTTAACATCGCATTTCAGTGAAATTTATATGGTTGACCTTCGCTATTATGAAGGAGATGTAGCAGCGCTTGCGAGGCAGCATCAAATCCATGACATGTTGATTCTGTATAACATGAATACATTCATTGAAGATCCATCAATCAATTATTTAGCGAACGAAGAAGGGTAAAGGAGGAACAGGATCATACCCATGAGCACTTATCATTATATTGCTAAAAATAAACGATTCTTCGCATTGCTCATATTCATCTTTGCAATTAGCGTGTTATCGGGATGTGCTTCGGAGCAGTCAGACATCAACGTGTCTGCTGCCAAGATAGAGGATCAGATGAAACAATCGGTCAAGTTGGATAAGCTGAAAAAAGGGGACGCGCATAAGCTGAAGAAGCTGTACGACCTTGGTACGGAACAAGTAGAGGACTTCCTGCTATATACTGCTTCCTCTAACGTCAGAGCGGATGAAATTGTTGTCATTAAAGTGAAGGATGAAAAGCAGATAGACAGTGTCAAGGCAAGTATTGCACAAAGAATCGACGCTCAAGCAGTTAAATTCAAAGATTATCGCCCTGATGAATATGCTCTGCTTGAAAAACATGTACTAAAGGTGAAGTCTCACTATGTTCTGTTTGTGGTCTCAGCTGATGCTGAGCAGATCGAAAAGGCATTTGACTCGGCATTAGAGTAAAACACGATTCTGCCTATCGCGGGAAAGCATCAAATAGGTATTATATTCCATAAGGACTCGTAACGTCAAAAATAGATTGTTGAGCTAACCATAAATAAATCAGTGGAGATGTCCATGATCAAAATACTTGTGGTGGATGACGAGAGCAGCATCCAGGCGGCCTTAGTGTACGCGCTGAGCAGGGAAGGTTATGAAGTGGAGACAGCTTCGGACGGTCAGAAGGCGCTGGAAAAGGTGGAGACGTTCTCACCTGACGTTATGGTGCTAGATGTCATGATGCCTCGTGTAAGCGGTTTTGACGTATGCCGCAAGCTGGATGGACAGCCGCGGCGTCTCCCGATTCCTCCAAGCTGGCCTTCGCGGTTTATACCGAGGATAAGGGCGGCATGAATGGGATCTATATTTTTGATACAGTCTCCGGTAAGGTTTCGCCGCTAGGGTTACCGTATTATCCGGCATATCCGCTAAGCTGGAACCCTTCTGGCTCCAGGCTGGGTATCACTGTGGATGACAAAGAGAAGCTTGCCGTAACCCATATTGTCGATTTCAAAAGATGAATTTGTTCAATAAAAAGGAGAGATTCGTTGTGAAAAAAGTACTTCTATCCACTATCGTATTGGGAATGACTCTATCGGGAGCCGCCGGTGTATATGGAGAATATCAACGCTTATCTCAATCACGGCATTACCTTTAAAGTAAACGGATCCGATCAGTCCTTAACAGATAAATGGCAATATGACCGTTAATGTGTCGCCACGTGATTATTCCAGCGACTATAAATTCAAGGAGGTAAAGCTGTCTGTTAGTGTAGCTAAACTGACTAATAATTAATAAGATCCCCCTGATGAAGTTGAAATCAGGGGGATTTGTTTTGACATCGTTAAACCTTTAAAGAGATGTTTACACAAAGTATCAGATAAGGTAATATATAGATGTTAAATATATAAAAAATTACCATTATAAGCCCCTTTATGGAAGGTGGTGGAGGGCTTGTATTGGAGATAATCGGCGAATTCAACCCGTTGCCCATCAAGATATGTCACCTAGTATCATTACTTCTTTAATAAGACAGAATCCTTGTTGATGTAGAGAAACCTAAGAAGGAGGCATAATGATGGAGGAAGATGTACGCAGCGAGAAACATATCGTGAAGAAGGCGATATTCTCAACTGAGATACGAAAGAAAGTACAAAAGCTGCAGAAAAGGAACAATTGGTATAATTTTTTCGCAATTAGCTACGACTGGCTGATTATTGCAGGAGGTATCTATCTCGCCAAAGCTTATCCAAGCTGGTGGATGTACTTGATTAGTCTCTGCTTGATTGGCAGCAGGATGAGAGCCTTCGACAACTTAATGCACGAGGCTAGTCATATTCTGTTATTCGAGAACCGCAACCTGAATAAGTGGATGGCTTGCTTTTTTGTAGCATTTCCTGTATTTACTTCCTACACGACTTATTGCAAATCACATTACATGCATCACAAGCACCTGTGGGATCCAGAATATGACCCAGATACGAAACGCTACGCGTTGATCGGGCTGGATAAGCCACAGGACAGTATCAAACAGTTTCTGATTCGTCACATCTTCAAGCCCTTAACCCTAACACATGTTCCCAAGTATATTTACGGTACGATTCGTGTAAACATCCTATCCAAGGAAGAACCATGGTCAGAAAAGCTTGCCAAGTCAATTTATTGGCTTACAATAATAGCGAGTAGTATTTCTTTCGGCTTTTGGAAAGAACTCTTATTATTCTGGTTTGTTCCATTGCTAACGACCTTCCAGATCTTTCGATACTGGGCTGAGATGGCAGAGCATTCCGGTCTGAAGACAGACAATGAACTGTACGCAAGCCGCAATACGTTCGGCAATCCACTTGAACGTTTTTTAATTCATCCCCACCACGACAATTTCCACCTAGTTCATCACCTATTTCCGGCTGTACCTCATTACAACTTGAAGAAAGCCCATATACTGCTAATGGAGGACGAGGAATATAGGAAGGCGCATCACTGTACTGGATTTTTTAAATCATTTGTTCCCGGCTTCTTTAGCGCCATCGAAGACATCTGTGGAAGGCACTTTGGCCGCAATAGCCGCAATAAAAGAATAGAATAGCATTTCAGCAGGACAATAGGAGGAAGGATCTTGACTGTTGCATTTTTTCATGGCGTCGCATTAGCTTTTGGTCTCATTATTCCACTTGGGGCGCAAAATGTATTCGTATTTAATCAAGGAGCATTGCAGAAGAGATTTTCACGAGCGTTACCCGTAATTCTAACTGCCGCATTATGTGACACCTTGCTAATCTTGCTGGCCGTGCTGGGTGTCTCAATCGTTGTGTTACAGCTTGCATGGCTGCAGCTTATTCTCTTTGGTGCTGGGCTGGTGTTTCTAGTCTATATGGGATGGTCCGTCTGGAAGAGTGAGCCTCCTAACACGGAGCAGGACGGGAATGTATTAAATGCCAAGAAGCAGATATTGTTTGCACTTTCTGTCTCGTTGCTAAATCCTCATGCAATCTTAGATACGATAGGCGTCATTGGCACAAGTTCACTAAGTTATACGGGGAATGAAAAATTTGTATTCACTGTTGCCTGCGTCGTTGTATCTTGGTGCTGGTTTTTTGCGCTCGCGATTGTAGGGAAGGCCGTAGGAAAATTAGATAGCAATGGTAGGTTAATCCGTAATATCAATAAGATTTCGGCCATTATTATTTGGGCTGTCGCGATATACATAGTAAAGCAGCTGATTGAACAATTGATGGCTTGAGACTTGAGAGAGTCACATGTACTAGTTTGTCGGATGACAAGAACATAGTGACGTTAAAAGACCGCTAAAATGCGGTTTTTTTCTTTATGTCATCAACTTCGTGGTCAAATAAAAAGACAAGAAGTTGATGACATCTCCGTTTTTGAATAGAACATACCTATGCAAAGTTGAAATCGACTATTCGTACTTACAAAGCACAGGAAGCCATTATCATCATGGCATCGCTGCTCGTATATTGTCAATATCAATTCTTTACCCTTAGAGATTCATTCGATTTCATTCCGATCTTAGCAGTGAACGTCATCTCCACGACTTATGGATTTCTCGATATGATATAATTCGAATAAAAAGAGGAGAATATATCGGTGTTTTCACGGGAGAGTTTAGAAAAGAATCAGATCGTCGTGTATGCAGTGGCATTAATTGTAGGAGGGGGAGTGGGCTTGGCAAGTCCACAATTAGGGGGCTTGCTAGAACCCTTGGTTTCATTTGCGATTGCGGTTCTTTTATTCAGCATGTTTTGTCAAATTCCTTTTCTAAAATTAAGGGAAGCACTCACGAATAGACACTTCATAGGGGTCTTGCTGGTTGTGAATTTCATCTTCATTCCATTGCTTGTATTCCTATTAATTAAGATTTTCCCTCAGCCTGGTCCGGTTCTGATCGGAGTTTGCTTGGTACTTCTCACTCCATGTATCGATTATGTCATTGTGTTTACTCAATTGGGCAAAGGAAATGAAAAGCTAATTCTTGCGTCTACTCCAATCCTTTTTATTGTCCAAATGATTATACTGCCTATTTATCTTTGGTTATTCATTGGTGCTGAGGCATCTGAGATCGTAAGATTTGGACCATTCGTTGAAGCTTTTGTTTATTTGATTATTGTTCCTTTATTCTTTGCATTAATCATTCAATATGTAGCTAGAAGAAATATACGCGGCATGAAAACACTGGACTTTACAGCATGGCTGCCAGTCCCGCTTATGGCACTTGTGCTCTTTTTGGTGATAGGCTCTCAAATTGACAGGGTTGTAAAGGATTTTCATGTCATTATTTCTGTGATACCCATTTATGTATTATTCCATATCATTTCTCCGGTAATTTCACGAATCATATCGACTGTTTTTCGTTTAGGCCCATTAGAGGGAAGAACACTTATTTTCAGTGCTGGAACTCGCAATTCGCTTGTTGTCCTTCCTCTTGCTCTTACCTTACCAGGGGAGATGGCTACAATAGCAGCGTCTGTGATCGTAACCCAGACCATTATTGAACTGATAGCGGAGCTGTTATATATAAATGTTGTGCCTAATTTTATTTACAGAGATGTATAGGTAAATATAAATAGATTCAGGTTTTCAAAAATCGTATAGACGGAGAACGATAGTTCTACTAGACACATAGAGGGGCGGCCGGTTAGAAACGATCGGCTGCCTCTTTTAGCGATTCTAGTTAGTTCCATACAGTAGGTTAACAATCATCCCTTGTGAGGGTATCATCTTTATGATGAAGTCCAAATCACGTTTATGGCCGTTCATGGCTTATTTTTCGGCCGCTTTTTCAAAATATACGATTCCGCATAATCGAATGTGATGTTTTTTTCCATGAACGATAAGGGTTACGTGATCAATGAAAACATCATCCAGAATACCTACCAATTTGCCGACAGTTGTTGTGATGACAATCATTAACCCTTTGTATTGGATCAATTGTTCGGTGAATTTGGGTTCCACAGCTGCCGTGTAATTAATATGTTCTGGATATACCGAAGTTTCCTTGCGTTGTACGTCTTCATTTTGATAATAAAGCGGAGCTGGGGGTACGGCTTGTGGAAAGCCATAGTACTCAAAACGATACATGAGTTGTATACTCCTTTGTCATAAGTTGAAAACACATCTATTTAACTTATGACAAATACCTATATGGTGTTCCACTGAGCTCAGCAAATTTTGCTTTTAAATCCTGAAACCTTCACTCGTCAGTTGATCCAGTTCTTGTTTTACTTGCTGAGGGCTAAATTGACAGCCATGGCTGTTAATTTCAGGATGGATCTCCTCAGCTGTAATTGCGTTTTGATTCGCATGACACAACAGGTGAATTCGTGTAAATGAGTTTTCGAAATCTGAATGCATGGTATAAGAACTCAATTTCATAAATGGTACTCATTACAGTTATCATTGTTTTTCTGTCCTTACATTATGCATTTCCGTTATCGTAACTTAGATTGAATTCAAATCAATAATGTGAATTTCAGGCTATCTTTCAGTAGAAGAGAAATTATTCGGAGGGGATTACTTAAAGCACCCAGTAGCACCCAGTGAATCAATTTAGTTAGGGTAGGGAACGATATGTTTTGGAATGATACGCAGGCAACAGCAGCGTTTCCTATCACAAAATGAGGAGTGACTGAAATGGCTAAACACAACGAACGTAACCGAAACGATGATTCTAAACACAACACGGCTGGTCTGGGAACTGGAGAGACTGTAGGAACTGTAAGTGGTGGTGCTGTAGGTGCTGTAGTTGGTTCCGCTTTGGGTCCTGTAGGAACCGTTGTTGGTGGTATCGTAGGCGCATCGTTGGGCAACAAGGCTGGCGATCAAGTTGATAATAATACCGGATCTGAACAGGATAAACAGGACTAGCTCCATATTTTAGTGAAAAAAATCAGGGTGCTGAGGAAACTCTGCACCCTCTATTTTTCTCAATTGTCAATATTCTGCTCTCGATACCGTTAATATCCTCACCGCTACGCGATGATTAATCTAAACAACAGCTGGAGTGTTAAGTTTTTTGCTCTAACTTGTCGTTTATTCTTCTAATCTGTTTCCGGTCTCTTTATTAGCAGTGGAGGCGGAATTAGCCACCCTTTTTCCTTACTCATTTCAAGAGCTTTCAATCCAAGAGCTGCTTTAGTCATGTGGTATTTTCCAAACAATGCACCAATGTCTTCCCGAATGGATTTCCCCATTACTTGGCTGCAGGCAACCATGCTGGCTGCCGTATCAGCAGAAACTATTGTTGTATGCGAGACAGAATGTTTTTATAGTCGGCTATCGCTTGAGCCGAGTTTTGAATGTCGATTTCCATCAATGCTTTTAACTGTTCACAAGAAACCAAATTGTACATAGATGCCGTTTTATTCATGCAGGTGTTTTTGAAATTCATTAGCTCATGGATTTCCAACACCTCATGCGTTGCAATTGGATTAGTCACAGCAAGTCCTCCTATCCAGTCAAACAAATTTAGGTACAGATTGAATCTTTTAAGTAATGTGCTCTAAGAGAGTAGATTTATTGCTGTATACCCCTCATATATCTATAAGCAGTACATATGAGGAGGTACGATAGTGAATATATCGATTAATCACTACCTGTTAGGTTTATCATTGGCCGCTCCAAATGGCCCGATCAATGCTGCTCAGATGGATCGGGGGATAAGAAGGGGATAATTGCATGCTAGGCTCGTTGGTCTTGGTGCAATGGCTGCCGAGAGAGTATTTATGCTGCTCGTTTATTTTGGAGTAATTCATTTCCTGAATATTTCGTCTACTAAGACGTTCCTGCTGCTGTTCGGGTTCTTTGATTTTTCAGGACGTAAATAACCTGAATCATGAAATGTGGGGTTATGCGCGCAGAATGGTGTTTCTCTGGTGTAAGCGACGATGCCATCAGCAGCTATTCCGCTATTTTTGATAATGCCAAGCGGACTCCAGCAAGTTGATCGACGTATCATCTGTTGATTTGTCGAAGCATGGCGATATGGGAGAGGAATGCCAGGCGGGAATCGATTCGGAGGAAAGCAAGGGCACGGGAGAGTCTCCGCTAAATAAGTGAAGCAAGTTGCAAATACCGTTTAGAGCGATCTAAGCGGTATTCGTGCTATATTCAGCTCGTGTCGGTTCATACGGGGTTTATTGAAGAAAGACACTCTGATAGCATTAATTAGGCGTCATTCGTGCATAAAGGTCAGTGGCCCAGCCTTTGGCATAAATCGAATAAAACAAAATCGAAGTAATCGAGAAGTTGACTTTTACATCAATATATTAATTATAATGAGGTTGTAGGCTGGTCATTGCATTTCTCAGAGGACAATCCGGATGAGACACAGATACCACACTGAAACGCGGGCTATGTCACGGCCGAGCTATCTCTGCCTGATGGGTATACCTGGAACCAGTTGATTTACGTACATGGAACATATTTGATGGCAGTTTTTTCAGTTGACTTGTTTGAGTCGCGGTTGCGGCTCTTTTTTTTGTATTTCCCAGAGTTAATTACAGATGTAAAAAAGCTCTGTCAATTTGATCATCAACCAGTTCACCCAAGTGAGGGAATAGTTTTTTTCTCTATTTATGAACCAAAATACGAGAACTGGTGAATAAGAAGTGAAAGGAAAAACGAGGAGGTCTTTGAAGTGAAAGAAAGCAATCATTATCCAATACCCAGGGAGGGAAATCCAGTTGATTTTGAAACACTTGTTCAACCTCACTTAACTAGTGCATTTCGAGTTGCTTATTTGATCGTCCATGATTACCATCTCGCTCAGGATGCCGTTCAAGAAGCTCTATGGGAAGCGTATCAATCCCTTTATCGATATGATGAACGAAAAGGGACATCGTTTCGAGCTTGGTTTATGAAAATTGTGACACATCGTGCACTTAATGTAGTGCGTAGAAAGAAAAATACAGAAGAATATATGGACTCTATTGACCCTGGACAAAACCCATTGGAGAGTATTCTGCAAAGGGAGAAAGAGCAACAAATTTGGCAAGCGATTCAGTTGATGACGCCGAAGCATCGCTCTGCAGTTATTCTCTACTATTATGAAGAGTTTAGTGTAGCTGAAATTGCAAAAATCCTTGGTGTGTTTGAGGGGACGGTAAAATCAAGGCTGCATAAGGCCAGAAAGTTAATTGCTGAAAACATGCAAGTTAATCAAGAAAAACAGGTAATTACCGAGATGGGAGTGATCATGCATGACTAATCTTGACAAACAAATTACACAAACTTTAAAAAAGGTAGCTGGAGAATTGGAGCATCCTAACTTTGTGATGCCTTACCAAGTGGCAGCCGATAAAAGAAAAAGGTCACGTTTACTAGGCGTAGGTGCCGTGGTACTTCCAGTCTCTATTGGCTGCGCTTTGCTTTTAACGATTTCGGTGAGTCCTACCTTTGCAGCCTATGTTAAATCCTTATTTAATGGTTCTGATAAAGAACTGCAATATGCAGTACAGGAGGGTTTTTCACAAAAGGTAAATGCCTCTGTGACTGATCAGGGCTATACACTTGAAATAGAGGAGATATTGGCCGATCCAATGAGAATTGTGGCCGTTTATTCGATCAAGGATCAGCAAAAGAACTTTATTCATCCGGATAAGCTTCAAATAAGTAACGTAGAGGTAACAGATTTGAAAGGGAATGTCATTAAAGAAACTAAAATATATCAGTTAAAAAAGCAAGAAAATTACGGATATCTCACTCTAAAAAATCCAGGGGAAACAGAAGAACAGAAGCTTGTATTACAGTTCGAGGGAAATCAGATCGACTCGGTTAAGGGAAATTGGGCCTTAAAGATTCCTTTTGATTTAGAAAAAACAACGAAGGCTTCTCAGGTGCTGCCAATCGATAAGACGTATACCACACCACAGGGACTGCAAATCAAACTAAACAGCATTATGCATTCACCAACTGCTGCTCTTGTGGATTATGAAACGAAATGGACGGAAGAGGCAAAGAATGGATTAGTAGAGGAAAGCAAACAAGTGAAAGGAAAAGTAGATTCAGCTAATCCTTATGTTCGCTATGATGATTTTAAGCTGAATTTCCATGTTGAAAATGAAAAAGGAGAGAAAGTAAGTGATTTAACTAGGGCGCTTGATACGCCACGCAAGGCCTTGGGAGAATACGGTCATTCGAATCGGCAGTATGGATTTTCTCCACTGTCTCCTGATCATCAATATACGCTAGTATTGGATTCTTTAGTAAAAACAGAACCGTATGAGCTAGGCGTATCATTCGAGCCGAAACAGCTTGCCGACAAACCTGTACGAGTAGATAAGGATGGCAAAACAATTGAGATCAAGTCAGTAACCTTAGACGAACCATTAAATGAAGCATCTCCGAAGAATGAGAAGCACGCTACGATTTTACTAGAGGCTTATTTAAAGGATATAACCTATATTAATATAGCAGATACGATTTTAATGGATGATGACACAGAAAAAAATTGTTTTGGTTGGACGATTAAGGATGAAGCGGGCAAAGTATACGATGTAACAGGTGGAGACTTTAAAATGATAGGAAAGGATGAACAAGGTAGAAACCATATCCGAATGAAATTGCAAAGTTCTGAAATGAAAGAACTCCCTCAAAAGATTAGTCTTACTTCAGAATTGGCAGAAAAGAGCTATGAGCTGAATTGGAAAGTACCATTGCCAATGCCAACAGAAGACAAATAAGTCACTTAGGTTTTGCTCATTTTAGGAGGGAATCGAAATGAATGTGAAGAAAACCGTTGTCGCTGCAATGCTTGTATGTGCACTATCTACAGGAGTTTTATCCGAAGCGGCTTATTTGCCAAGGACTTTCGCCCAGCAAGCAAAGGCCAAAATCGAGGTTAGCGAAGACATAATTGCAAAGGTGAAAAAGGCAATAAAGGCTGCCATGCCAAATTCGGTTTATGAAATTGCCGATTATTCGCGGGTAGGAATGCCGAATTTACCGGAAGGTGAGTACATCGATTTCGAGCTACAAGATAAACGCGGAAATATTGTCGTCAATGCGCAATCCGGAGAAATCGTACTTTTCAGCTTAGTTGCAGATCTTAAGGATGTACCTTCGTCCATTTTGATAACGGGCAAGAATAAATTGAAAGAAATGGATCCGAAGATGGCGCAGGTAAGAGGCGCATATAGAGGACAGGATGCATGGATCCTGCAAGGTCAAAATTTCGCTTCTGTCACTATTGATGGCAAAAGCGGCAAAGTAACAAAGGCAACAGTTAGCTATGCGAAGGCGCCAGACAAATCCAAGCTTGATATTGCGCGCAAAACAATGAAACTATTAAACGGTGGGCAGGACGTAAAGGTTCTTAATGGGGTGAACTTGAATTACTATCCTCAGAACAAGGAGGGCAAGGTGCTAGAGTTCATTGATGCAGGATTGAAGATATGTATTCTGCACATCGGAGCCGATACCGGGAAGATATGGGAGGCCGTATTGCTTCGAGAAGAAGAAACCTATAAATCCGACGATGAATATAGGCAAGCGTTTGCCCAGCCGATACTCACGTCCGAACAGGCGATAGCCAAGGCCGCGCCGACGGTAAAGCAGCTATTTGGCGTTGATTTGAAGGGATCGAAGGTATCGATACAGCTCGACCGCTATACGTTCACAAAGCAAGGACAGCCGACCGTTATCGCGCTTGTCAATCCGAAAGGGACATTCCATACATTCGAGCAACAGCCGATGAAGGGCCTGAAAAATTAAAAGCGATGAAATCATAAGAAGATCACAATAAGCTGCAAACAGAACAAAGGATCTATTGGAAAGGTAGAAAACTACCGCCAGGCAGATCCTTTGTCAGTTACCCTCATTAGCGTGATATTAACTTAATAAAAGGGCTATGGTTCAGAAGATGATGATTGACCGTGCGCAGCGGGGCGATAAGAACAGCTTCGCGATTGTAATACAACAAATTCAAGACGAATCGTACCGAATTGCGAATAGCTATTTACTCGATGAAGCCGCCAGCATGGACGCGGTGTGTGATGCTGTGGAAGAAGCCGTTATTAATATCCAAAAACTCGGTAATCCGGAAAGATTCAATATTTGGTTCAATCGGATTGTGATTCATAAATGCAAATCCCATTTGCTCAATAGTAAATTAATTGTCTACATCGATGATGAAGAAGTTAAGGGACTTGTGAAATGCCAAACGACGGAAGAGAATTTGGAGTTGCAAGCCTTTATGAGACAACAGTCGCCAATGACGCGATTGCTTATTCAACTGAAGTATGTAGAAGGATATACGATAGAAGAAATTACGGAGATGACGGAAATGCCGCTCAACACTATCAAAGCGAAAATTGATAACACGATCAAGCTGTTTAAACAGAGCCGTAGAGGGTGCATGTAACTATACCCAGTGACCGTTCATCCAAGGCTATTCAAATACAAGGAGGAGAGAAAGACTTGAGTAAAAGATGGAGGTTGGGCATATTGCTGCTGAGCATGTTGTCTGTATTAACGGGATGTTTTTTGGAAAAGCCGGTATTGGATCCATTGGATGAGGACAAGGGGAAAATAAAAGTGACTTATTACGGTGAGGAATCGTTCTACCGCGATTACGGAAGCTATTTCAATGTCAAATTCCCGAATGTTGAGGTTGAAGTCATTAGCACTGCTGAGGCGGATACGGCAGCAGATATGGAAAAACTGCTGGACAAGCACAAGCCGGACATCGTGCTGCTGAGTGAGCATATGTTCGAATCGTATGCGCAGCAAGGAAAGCTCTATGCGTTGGATGACATTATTGCACAAGAAAAATTCGACCTGGAAGGCTACATGCCGGGCGTGATCGATATGATTCGTACGAAAGGAAGAGGGAAGCTGTACGGGCTGACCCCTTATTTTTATAATCAAGTGATTTATTACAATCGCGACTTGTTCCAAGCGTACAACATCGAACTACCGCACAACAAGATGAGCTGGCAGGAAGTGCTGTCTTTATCCAAGCGCTTTGACGATATGAGAACAGGCACTAACGAAATTTACGGTTTGTATCAAAGGCCTTCCGAATTATTGATAAATATCGCATCGACTTCTTCCCTTCAAGTCGTTGACGCGAAGGGAGAGAAGATGCGCATCCGATCCGACGGGTGGAAGCAAGCCATTCGGATGGCAACGGATGCGGTGCGGAATTATCCGCCCGTACAAGTAGAAGGAATGAACAATCTGTTCCTTCAGGGGAAGGCGGCCATGGTCATGGATGGCCCTTGGTTCGCCAAAGAGCTGCGGCGTGCCCCTCTGCGCGATAAAAAATTGAGCTCTATCAATTGGGATATCGTTACGGTACCGATCGACCTAGCAAGACCTGACGAGTCCTCTAAGGTGCGCTTGTCGGAAATTTTTGCGGTAATGGCGGACTCCGCGAACAAGCGGGCTGCCTGGGAGTTCGTCCAATTCGTCAATGGATCGAGCATGGAGAAGGTTGCTTCCCGCAATCCGATATCTACTTTGCCGACGAGAAACCAATTTTTCAAGGAATTGGAGGGCAGGAGCACAGAACCGTTCTATATGTTGAAGCCCAGGTCATCTACGGAATCTTCGCCTGCTGAAGGGAGCTTGGGATTCTGGGTAGGGTACGGCAACAAACATGTGCCGGAAGACTTCTACTCACCGTTCAGTGAATTGTTGGACAAAACTTTGCAAGCGGTCATGCAGCGCGAGATGACGCCGGATGAGGCGGTCAATGAGCTGGAAGCGAAGGGGCAGCAAATGCTGAACAAGGCGCATACAGAGGAGAGGGAGAAAAAAGAGCAGACCTCTCCCTGAAAAGTTGATTACAGGGGAACCTTCTGTATTCTGACGTTCTCTTTCAAGTGAATAACAAAGGATTGCCCTTTTGTCTTATAGCGATCCAATCGTTCGATTATGAAGTATACATAGACATGGAGGCAAGTAAGAAGAAAGGGTTCTTAGACGATGATCAACCTGCGCACTTTTTCATGAAATACATTTTTGTCATGATTGCGGAAAATTTGTTTATAGTATTTCAACTTTAGGAGGGAATCGAAATGAATGTGAAGAAAACCGTTGTCGCTGTAATGCTTGTAAGTGCACTCTCTATAGGAGTTTTATCCGAAGTGGCTTATTTGCCAAAGGCTTTTGCCCAACAATCGAAGGCCAAAATCGAAGTTAGCGAAGACATCATTGCGAAGGTGAAAAAGGCAATAAAAGATGCCATGCCAAATTCGGTTTATGAAATTGCCGATTATTCGCGGGTAGAATGCCGAATCTGCCTGATGGGGAGTACATTATGTTCAAGCTTAAGGATAAACGCGGAGACATTGTCGTCAATTCGCAATCTGGAGAAATCGTATCTTTCAGCTTAGTTGCAGATCTTAAGGATGTACCTATGTCCATTTTGACAACGGGCAAGAATAAATTGAAAGAATTGGATCCGAAGATGGCACAGGTGAAAGGCGCATATAGAGGACAGGATACATGGATCCTGCAAGGTCAGAATTTCGCTTCTGTCACGATTGATGGCAAAAGCGGCAAAGTAACAAAGGCAACAGTTAGCTATGCGAAGGCGCCAGACAAATCAAAGGTTGATATAGCGCGCAAAACGATGAAGCTCTTAAACGGCGGGCAGGACGTAAAGGTGCGTGATGGGGTGAACCTAAATTATAATCCTCAGAACAAGGAGGGAAAGGTGCTGGAGTTCTACGATGAAGAATTGAAGAATTCTATCCTGCGCATCGTGCATATCGGAGCGGATACCGGGAAGGTATGGGGGGCCGAATTGCTTCGGGAAGAAGAATCCTATAAATCCGACGATGAATATAAGCAAACGTTCGCCCAGCCGATACTCACGTCAGAACAGGCGATAGCCAAGGCCGCGCCGACGGTAAAGCAGCTATTTGGCGTTGATTTGAAGGGATCGAAGGTATCGATACAACTCGACCGCTATACGTTCACAAAGCAAGGACAGCCGACCGTTATCGCACTTGTCAATCCGTAAGGGACATTCCATACATTCGAGCAGCGGCCGATGAAGGGCCTGAAAAATTAATAAGTTAAAGCGATGAAATCATAAGAAGGTTACAATAAACTGCTTACAAAACAAAGGATCTGTTGGAAAGGTAGAAAACTGCCGCCAGGCAGATCCTTTGTCAGTTACCCTCATTAAGCGTGATATTAACCGTTTTTACGAACAATACCTCTATAATCAAAGACATTTTTAGACTTAATGGAACCGTGGGTTACTATGAGTGCAACAAAAAATCGAATGATAACAATGCTGCTAGAGAGCCACAGTGACAGAATCTTCGTTTTAAAAAAACATCCGAATATAATTATATGTGAAGATTCCAGAACTATTTTGAGCACTCATGCCTCGTTGCCAAGGAGAAACTATGGATCAGAAGATGATGATTGACCGTGCGCAGCGGGACGATATGAATAGCTTGGAAAGATTCAATATTTGGTTCAATCGGATTGTGATTCATAAATGCAAATCCCATTTGCTCAATAGTAAATTAATTGTCTTCATCGATGATGAAGAAGTTAAGGGACTTGTGAAACGCCAAACGACGGAAGAGAATTTGGAGTTGCAAGCCTTTATGAAACAACAGTCGCCAATGACGCGATTGCTTATTCAACTGAAGTATGTAGAAGGATATACGATAGAAGAAATTACGGAGATGACGGAAATGCCGCTCAACACGATCAAAGCGAAAATTGATAACACGATCAAGCTGTTTAAACAGAACCGTAGAGGGAGCATGTAATATAACCCAGTGACCGTCCGGTAATTTCCTTCGCATATGCAGCAAATGAGAGCATGACATAATGGAGCCCAAAAAGAACAAAGACATGGTAAAAGGGTACGATATGGCAGGTAGTACCAACAAAAAGAAATGGAAGCGAGAAAAGCAATTAGGGGAAGGGGAATAATACTAAATATGTATAACCAAGAAAAGAACAGGAAACATCGCAGTCGGTACATATAAAGTTATGAGTTGTATGGTACTGGACAGTGAAAAGTTCTAACGCTTAAGAAGCCAGAAAATCCTCGTCAATATCAGGCATTTCATGCTTGGAACGAATTATTTGGGTTATGGATAAATGCGGATTTTGGGCAAACAAGCGAAAAATAGACTTGCGCAAATACACCACCACGGTCGCCTCAGAAACGACGGTCTTGGATGGCGTTCGGAGATAGCGGAAGAGCAGGTTAGGAGCGCACTCAGAAAAGCGCAAGGAGATCATCTGTACCAGTCCCGTTGCGAAGCAACTGCACATGACGAATCCTTCGATGGCCTGAAACGTCAATCGAATCCGCTGTCTGTCTTTCTCGTCGGTGACCTGCTCCAACGGATGTGGTTCTCCCTTTTTAAGATATCGTTTCAGCTTCGGCATCGGCTTGCTCCAGAAGCGGTAGCCGAAGGCGCCGAGTTGAGTAGCTGTCGTGTGTAGCATTATCTACTTCTGACTTGATTTGAAATTAAAAATATAAACCTTTGCCCACTGGCTGAACAGTTTCTAGCACAGTGTCAACCATTTCTTCATTAATTAGGGTTCTTATAATCCAAGCTGAGAGATCTTGAGCAGCAAAACAACCTGCGGCAGTCGAGATATTTCCTTCGTTTACGAAACTTTGCTCAATAACGTCTACATCAAATTCTTTAAGTTGTTCTACTACGGATGGATATGTAGTTGCTTTTTTGCCAGTTAACAATTTTTTAGCTCCTAGTAGTAGTGAACCAGAACACATAGAGCCTATTAATTGTCTTTGAGGATCTACATGAATGCTATTAAGATATTCTTGATTTTGATATAAATCTTGTACACCCTTACCACTTGCAAATATTACAGCGTCAGCGGAAGGAATATCAGATATGCTTCCTGTCATGGGGATACGTAAGCCAGACATGGATATATGAGTTTTTTCCGTTCCTAATAGTTGGACATTCCAATCAGAAATACCGCCAACTAGACGTACACGATTTAATAAATCCCATGGTAAAAAAACATCTATATCAGTAAAGTTATCGAAACAGACTATTGCAATTTTCATTCTCTAGCCCTCCATTATAAAAATATTAAAAACATTTTAATTATAACAATTTCAAGTGGAGGTAACGAGGTTTAAATTGTTTAATAACTGGATATCGCCCCAGCGTTACCAAGCTGAATTCGATTCGTTATTGTCGGCTGCGCTGAAATCCATTATTAACAAAGAGGAAACGCTCGACGATGCGGTTGCCGAGCTTCAGATCAAGGGGCAAAGAAATGTTAGAACGATTGCGGGAAACCAGGTAGGGGCAAAAGTGAATTAAAAAGGCTCTTCGCTATATGGGATGGGTAAGAAGCCTCCATCTGGCCGCATTTTATTTCTGATTTTATTCTTAAATTATATTCAGATTATGTTAAGTTGAATCTTATTTATTCAATGTTAGCATAAAAGTAGAACTCATCAATTCATACATAGGAGCAAATGAAATGAATCTAAAAAAAGCAATTCTAGCGTCTATGATCGTATCCAGTATGTTAGTTGCTGTGGCAGGCCCGATAGCTGCAGGAGCCGAGGCTGCGCAAGCGCAGAAGCAAACGGATAATAAGAAGGTTCAGATTGACCAGAAGCTGGCGGCCAAGTGGTCGCTCCGCTTGCCAAGGAATTATTCAATATCGATATTTCGGGATGTGAAGTGGGACAACCTATTTAAAGATTATTATTTTGTTAAAGGCAAAGAGAAGGTATTGCAAGCAGCGTTGGATGCTGAATCAGATCGAGCAAATAGATGTTATCGGACTAACCTTTCTTTCAGTTTGAAACTAGAAGAAGTACAGGGTTCATTGCAAACTGCGCTTGAACAAAGAGGGAGATAGAAAATATGCATAATAGATGGAAGATTGTGATCTTGCTGCTAATGATCG
Organism: Paenibacillus sp. MER 180; assembly: GCF_023713665.1. NCBI lineage: Bacteria > Bacillati > Bacillota > Bacilli > Caryophanales > Paenibacillaceae > Paenibacillus > Paenibacillus sp. MER 180. The sequence goes on from NZ_JAMAVT010000006.1 coordinate 326,397, forward strand.
TTTCCTTAATGAGCGGCTGCTTCGGCAAGAAGGAAGTGCTGGAGCCTTTACAGCCAAGCAAAATCAAGGTGATCTATCAGACTGAGGAAGCATTTGACCTAGATTATGGAAAATATTTTAAGATGAACTACCCGCAAATTGAAGTTGAAGTCATCCCTAAAATTCAGGTACTGAAAAATCTCGGGAAAATGATTATTCCAGATGAATATGATTCAGAGGTAAGGAAGTTGTTGGAGCGCTCTGGAGCAGATGTGCTATTGCTGGATCAGCAAAATTTTGAGCAATTCGCCGCCAATGGGAAGCTGTACGGCATAGAGGAAGCGATTCGGCAGGACAACTATGATATCAAAGGGTTCATGCCGGGACTGATCGATGTGATCAAAAATTTAGGCGACGGCAAGCTATATGGGCTGACTCCTGCAGTCGGCATTAAGGCTTTGCACTATAACACCGCATTGTTCCGGGAGAATCATATCGATCCGCCAACGAACAAGATGACCTGGCGGGAAGTTTTCGAGCTAGGTGCAAGATTTTCCAATATCAAACACGGCGATCGTCCGGTGCGCGGCGTTTTTCTTGATGACTTGAGAGGTGTTGGCGATTTGATGTACGATATCGCCAAGACCTACGGATTGCAGCTGTTCGATCTGAAGGGAGAGAAGGTGCTCATTAATTCCAAAGGCTGGAAAGAGGCGATGAGTCTGGCTACGGATGCAGTACGCAACAATGTGGTATATTTCGACCCCGTAGCTCAACTCGATTCGTCGCAAAACCTCTTCGACGACGGCGTGGCCGCGATAACGTTCAAAGGTGTCCCCCATGCGGGAGAAGTCGGATTTAACGCGGATAAGGCGCCGGTAGAGTGGGAAGCTGTCACGGTACCGATTGATCCTGCGGATGAATCTACAGGCGTGTACCTTGACTCTCTCTTTGCGATTGCCGCCGACTCGCCTAATAAGCGAGCTGCCTGGGAATTCGTCAAGTTCGTGTGCGGCCCGGAAATGGCTCATGCCCGTTCGAAAACGATGGACGGCACTTTGCCTTCGCGTACCGGATATGTGAAGGAATTCAAGAGCAAGAGCATGGAAGCGTTCTATATGCTGAAGGTCAAGCAGGCTGACTCCATACGGCAGAGCGGTCGTGTTCCATTCAAGTTCTTCACGCTGTTCGATGAGCCGCTGCGGGAAGAGCTGCAAGCCGTTGTCGATAACAAGAAGTCAGTGGATGAAGCGGCTGCCGTATTGGAGGCCAAGGCGCAAGAGTTGCTTATACAAGCGCGAGCAGCGTCAGGTAAGAAGCCTTAAGGAATAGTAACGTGTTCTTAATTGATGTTAATGGAATGTTATGTGGTTATTTACCAATTCCTACGCTAAAATATCTAATCGATTTTATATTCAAGTAATTACATAGGAGGATTTATCATGAATTTGAAAAAAGCAATCGTCGCAACACTGGTCGTATCCAGCATGCTGACTACATTGGCAGGCCCGATTCCTGCGGGGGCCAAGGCGCAAGAACAGAAACAATCGGATCACCGGACGATTCAAATAGATCCGAAGCTTGCTGAAAAGCTGAATCAAGCGATAAAATTATTTGCCGGGAAAGATGTTGAATTGCAGAAGGTGGGCAAGCGTGAATTAATTTATAATAAGGTTGTTGCAGGTCTGGCAGAAGTTCGATCGGTAGATGGAAAATATTGTGTACAATTTGACAGTCTTAAGGATAAGGAAATTATCTTGTGGGTAGGCGGCCAAACCACGATCGACCAAATCAGCAAGCAGCATCAAGAAGAAGTCTTAAAGTGGTTGAAAGTAATAGATGCGAAGTATGCCAAGTATGCAAAGAAGAAGTACGCCTTTGAACAAGAAGTTTGGGTGAGTAAACTAAACGTTAGAGCATTTAATCCTCTTGACAGAGTAAAGCTATCTAAGGAGAAACGGTACGAATTGAAAGGAAAAGATTTCTCCACTTTCTCAATCGATTTTGATGATGATGGTCAACTGAAAACTGATTATCTCCGTATTGATTTTGATAAGAAAGAGCTTGATCCGAAATTGCTGTCAACAGTTATAGCTGCTGCTAAGACGGCGTTTCAACATAAATTTGAAATGACAAGTGCTCAGCTTGCAGTTAATGTATTCCCAATAACGGCTCATGGGAAAAATAAAGCAGAGGCAGCGTGGGTATTTCATGATGGCAAAGTTACGGTTTATGCGGATCCCAATACAGGAGAAATAAAAGGCATGTACAATGAGTTTGGAATAAGAGTACGAGATCATAAGGGAATTTCAGAAAAAGAGGCGAAAGAAGCGGTTGCCCCGTTAGCGAAGAAATTATTTAATATCGACATGAATGGACATAGCGTGAAATGGGATGAACACAGGAAGGATTATTATTTCACCAGCAAAAATGGCATGAATGTGAGAGCAGCGCTCGATGCGAATAAAAAGATTGTATACATATGCGCCGGGAAAGCTGCTGATGCGCAGTTCGACGGTTATGTAGCAGATATGGAAGTGAAATCTAAATAAACGTTGCAAATGAACCATTTAATTATATTTTGACTCAGTATCGAATAATCCACTGGCTTCCATATGTCGGTGGATTTTTTTGTGTATTTGACTAAAAATGTTGATCCGTATCACCAATCTCATGGCGTGTATGATAATGAATTCAGAGTGTTAGAGATATGATGTCACAAATGAGCGGGTTGAAACTGTTATATATTGTAGGCGATACACCAGTGGTACGCAATGAGAATATGTAGGAGGGTTTAGTATGAATTTAAAAAAAGCAATTCTAGCGTCTATGATCGTATCCAGTATGTTAGTTGCCGTGGCAGGCCCGATTGCTGCAGGAGCCGAGGCTGCGCAAGCGCAGAAGCAAACGGATAATAAGAAGGTTCAGATCGACCAGAAGCTGGCGGCCAAGCTGCAAAAAGCGGTAAAGCAATTCGCGGAGAAAGAGATAAAGTTGCAGGAGGCTGCCGAGACTACATTTGCTACAGATGCAAAGGTTACATCGATTGATGGAAAATATGTCGTCTACTTCGATTATAAAAAAGGAGAAGTAAGGCAGATCGACGGAACGATCCCAATCGATAAAATCAGCAAACAGGATCAGGAGAAGATCCTGAAAGCACTGAAAAGTGCATACGCGAAGAAAACATACGTCCTTGATAAAGAAGTGGTTCTGAGTCGCCTTTATGATGGTAAAAATGAAAAATTAAAAGATGATTATTTTTCGTATTGGTTGACAGGGAAGGATTTTGAGGCACATTGGGAAGCATCGGGTAAGGCGGAATTTGAGAGTAGAGTTTTAATAAAGCTTGCCAAGGAAGAGCTCGATTCAAAGTCGCTGGAAACGGCAGCAAAAGCGATGAAAACGGCATTTGATCATGATTTTGAAATCACAGAAGCTCAACTTTATTCTAAAGGTGACAAAGTTCAAACGTTATCACTTAAGGATAACGATGTTTCACTTCAGATGGAAGCAAAAAAGGGAAAGGTCTTGAACGTATTTAATAATACAAGAAAAAAGGTAACGACCAACCAAGAGGTTACGGAAAAAGATGCAAAGGAAGTGGTCGCTCCGCTTGCCAAGGAATTATTCAATATCGATATTTCGGGATGTGAAGTGAAGTGGGACAACCTATTTAAAGATTATTATTTTGTTAAAGGTAAAGAGACGGTATTGCAAGCAGCGTTGGATGCTGAAAAGAAACCCGTGTACATCAGAACGAGCAAATAGACGTTAACTGTATTCGTTTTGCAGTAGTCTCATAAGAGAAAAAAGCAGTCTATCCTCACTTGAGGAATAGGCTGCTTTTGCTCTATTAGCTTTACCATCCGCTTTGCGTTTACAACGAACGCGGTGAGGTAGGCTTGTATTCGCATACGAAAGAGACCTCGATATTTAGCCGTGCCCATACCGTGGAATCTTTTCATTTCTGCATTTTTATGTTCAATGATTGGTCTGCGCTTGATTCGTTCCTTGAACGCATCGCTTAATTCGAACTCGATCTGTTCCTTGAAATGTTCGGCGATGATTCGAATCGAGTAGGTTTTGCTCTTGGCGCCTGGCTTGTAACATCCTTCACGCATCGGACACGTCTTGCACTTCTCGACGTCAAAGTAATACACGAGAGAGCGACTGTCTCCACCGTCGGTGCTTCCCGGTGTCACCTCTAGGGCGGTAATGATTTCTTCTTCCGTCATTGCAATATGTTCTTTGTACCCAAAAAACGATTTGGAACTGCTCTTCCAGCCGAAGCGCGCATCTGGGTCGATGGCTGAGAGAATCCCCTTATGTGAGAGTAGCCGCTCGTCCTCGACAATCTGCTTAGCGATGCCAAGTTTATCGCTCACCGCAACTTCATGATCCGGCAAGAGCTTCTCTACCGTCTGGCCAAGCTGCGCCAAATAGGCCAGCATGAATTGCTCGGCACGCTTGCTCACTTTTTACGGATGGTAGCTTAGGGAGTTTCTTCTCCAGCTTGGGATGATGTTTGGTGACAACTCGAAACAGTCGTTTGGCTGCACCACGCAATACGTCGAGCGGCCGTTGCTTTTGGCTGCCTGCCTGCGTGTGTGTTGCGTCCATAATGATGGATTTGCTTTTCACCAATCCCTGTTCCATGCATTGGCCAACCACATGTTTCAGCACATCTTCAACTTGGCTGGCTCCCAAGCGGTGATTTAGGAACCGTGACTACTGTGACGCATCTGGAAGTGAGTCTTCTGGATTGATCCCAATAAACCATTTGTATGCCGGATTTACTTGAGCTTCCTGTATGATTCGATCATCCGAGAGATTGTACAGGATCTGTAAGAAACGAAACAGTAATTCCGGTTCGTTTGCCGGTCTGCCATAATACTTACAGTAGGAAAGCTTTGCTAGTTCATGAATAAATCCAAAATCTACAGTGGCATGTATTTTGCGAAGCAGGTGGTTTTCTGGTACAAGTTTATATAACTCCGCATGAAACGATGCGGTTAATTGTTTGGCTGGCTGCAGCAAATCCTCTCATCTCGCTTTCCCTTTTCTCCCAGTATACAACAAACCCAGTACCGACTCGGTACTGGGTTGCTTTTTACATAAACTGTATTCGTTTTGCAGTAGTCTCCGATAGGGTTTATTTGGTATGCAAATCTTTGAAAAACTTACACTGGATCTTTAGAAAAAAACCTAGTTAAACGGAATTTTATTTAATCTTAGCTTGATGGGCATGAGTTTTTACCCCTTTTCGCGATTTTGGAGGGTTTTGGAATTTGTCAAGTGTTTTATTCCTATGGAAGTAGGAGGATGACAAGATTGATGGTTCAAGGAATCCCTTGTCCCATCTGCCTCGGTGAATGCCGAGAGGCTATTCAAATACAAGGAGGAGAGAAAGACTTGAGTAAAAGATGTAGGTTGGGCATATTGCTGCTGAGCATGTTGTCTGTATTAACGGGATGTTTTTTGGAAAAGCCGTTATTGGATCCATTGGATGAGGACAAGGGGAAAATAAAAGTGACTTATTACGGTGAGGAATCGTTCTACCGCGATTACGGAAGCTATTTCAATGTCAAATTCCCGAATGTTGAGGTTGAAATCATTAGCACTGCTGAGGCGGATACGGCAGCAGATATGGAAAAACTGCTGGACAAGCACAAGCCGGACGTCGTGCTGCTGAGTGAGCATATGTTCGCGGATTAACCCCATAAATTTGGACACATAGACACTAATTCTTTCTTTTTCATTCATTTTCGTTTAAACCCGAACCATTTTGATTGGAATCGCTTCCACTTGATTCTGGTTGTAAAATTTCTCTGGTGCCATATCCCTAATACTGGAATGAATCCTGCGCTCATTGTAGAATCGTATGAATTCGGATACCACTTGATATGCTTCACCATAAGTTTGAAATTCGTATTTATTCAAACAATCATCCTGCAATATTCGATGAAATGACTCGATATGGGCATTCATATTTGGCGTTCTGGGCGGTATTCTTTCATGCTCCATACCAAAGTCGATACAAGCTTCCTCGAAAGTGCTTGATATAAACTGAGGGCCGTTGTCTGAACGGATTACTGGCATCGTCTGAGAGCTAAACAACTGACGCTTAAACAAAGCGGCTTGTATGGTTCGTACAACGTCTTTGGCTTCACATCGAAGGCCAATATGAAAAGATACAATTGCACGATCATAAACTTCAATAATGGATTGTATGAAGAAAAATCGCTGTTCACCTGCTATATAACCGTATTTAATATCGGTTTCAAACAGTTTATTGGAATTCGTTATTGTTCGATTTGACGCGATTTTTTTCGGAAATCGAACTCGTTTCTGACGTTGTGGCTTTAGGATACCTAGTTCCTTGCACAGTCGATAAACTTTCTTCTTGTTTATACGAAGCTTGTACTGCTCACGCAATGCCACCGTCAGTTTACGGTAACCATAACCAGCCCCATCGCTAGCAATAAGCTCCATAATCCATTCTTTTAATTTGTTCATCAGATATTGTGCAACCATTTGTAAGCTGGGAGAATCCAGGTGTTGGGCGTCCCTCACTCACTAATTTGCTGCGTAATTGTGCTTTCTTATGATAGTAATAACTCGTGGAATGTTAGCTAGATGCAGAACGAGCTGGGTGCTATATCCTTGTTCGATGTAGAAATCGGCTACTTCAATTTTTTCAGCAAGTGAGGGTTTTTCTTTTTTATAAGATCACGGAGAATCGCGATCTCTAGTGCTTGTTCTCCCAGCAATTTTTTTAACTGATCATTTTCTTCAGCTATTGCTTTAGAGTCAAACACCGAGATTTGTTCCATCTGAACATCGCCGAACTTCCCATCACGATATTCTTTAATCCAACGATGGAGCATATTCGTTGCTATTTCGTAGCGGCGAGCAACCGCCGCTGTATTTTCAGTCTCCAGTGCTTCTTTCACCAATTGTAATTTGAAGTCTGTTGAATGTTTCGTTCGTTTCATTTTCATCATCCCCTGTCAACTATTAGTGTAAATCATATACACTCTTAGTGTCCAAGTTCATTAAGGGGCTTATGAGAAAAGACAGACATCAAGAAGGAGAAAATACGGGAAATCTTCCTGTATCATCATTACCCATGGAGTGAACAGGATCCGTATAAAGATGAATTCAATCTTTGGACCCTGCATGATCATGCATGTGGAGAAAATGCGAATGCTATCTTATATGAACGTCGAAATGCAATTAGGGAAGGGGATAAGAAAAAGGCCACAAATTTAAAAATGGACTTACGTGAACTAGGAATCGTTGTGAAAAATCAGGGCGAGGATCAATATGTACGAAAGATCAAATACTAATTTCCTATTGATTTCCACAAAGGTTTATGTAAAACTATAGAAGTGAAATTGCAATTCCACTTTTTCCCTCGAAAGGAGATGTTTTAAATGGCTGCTTATATGGTATTGGTGATTTTAACTTAGCCGAATATCGGGCGTAGTAAATTCCAATCTTTGATTATAGCTTGGAATGAGACAATCGGGAATATTACCCGTGTTTCTTTGCTATGCCGTAAACAGTAACCTTTCGTGAATACTGCTGTTAGCGGGATACGATGTAGGTCGTATCCCTTTTTGATTATAAGCCGACTTTTGGCTTGTCGCCGCGAAACAGCAGCTTCTTAGGAGGCTGCTTGTTCGCGGTATTTTTATGCCCAAAAACAACTTGAATTTTTTAGGAGTGGATCGGTTCAATGATTGATTTGAAACAATATGGCTATATCGATTCCGAGACGCCGCCGATAGATTTGATACCCGGAAGGGTTACGGAACTTCAGCGAGATCAATATACCGTCATCACCGAACATGGAGAAGTGACAGCTGTATTGAAAGGCGCGTTCTACCACACTGTGGGGAGTCGGGAGGATTTTCCGTGCGTTGGCGATTTTGTATTTATACAATACAATGACGACGGCGTTTCGCGCATTGCCAAGTTGCTCTCTCGCCGCTCGAAATTTTCCCGCGCTGACTATTCGGGTCACGCAGCAGGGTATGCCAAAACCATACTTGAGCAAGTCGTAGCAACGAATTTTGATTACGTATTTATCGTGTCGTCCCTAAACTGGGATTTCAAGGTCAGCCGTATCATGCGCTATCTGACACAGACACGGCAGAGCGGCGGCCAGCCTGTCGTAATCTTAACAAAAGCTGACTTGGCCCCGGATTTCAGCGCATCGTTAGCTGAGGTTCAGAAAACCGCCCCTGGTGTGCCGGTGCACGCAGTTTCCAGTCATACCGGGAGTGGTTTAGACGGGTTGAGTGAATATCTGCAACCTGGAAAAACCGTGGTGTTCCTCGGCATGTCCGGCGTTGGAAAATCCTCGCTGCTAAACGCATTGATGAATCAGGATGTAATGACTGTCAAGGGTATCCGCGAGGCCGACAGCCGGGGTCGGCACACAACAACGCATCGCCAGCTTTTCATGCTCCCTTCAGGCGCGATGGTTATTGATACACCGGGAATGCGTGAACTTGGGTTGTTCGGTGCGGACGACGGGATCAGCGCGGGATTTCACGATGTGGAGGATTTAATCACACAGTGTCGCTTCAGTGACTGCCGCCATCAGTCGGAGCCGGGCTGCGCAGTTCTTGCCGCTCTTGCCGATGGATCATTGGCGCCAGAGCATTGGGAGCGTTACCTTGTACAGAAGCGTGAAAACAAGTTTGTGAATGATAAATCGGGGTACCTCATCGATAAACGGGCACGGCAAAAGTCGATTGCCATGCAGCATAAGGGTAAAAAGGGAGGAAACAAGAAATGAACAACCATGATGAAAGGTGTATTAAGCCCGAAACACTGGCGCTTGTTTTGAGTAAAATGCTCGACAAGACGATAATCCGCGCAGATTATCAACTCACAGAGTTGCAAGGCGGGACAATAGGAACTGTTCGGCTTGTAACAGGTATGGCTGAAACTTCTGATGGTGAAAATCTGCCGTATAAGATGGTTTGGAAAACACAGAAAAAATTTGAGCGTTATGGTGATCCGGATTCATGGCGTAGGGAATACGACCTCTATGTATCGGATTTCAAACAGGTTTTCTTCGACTCGCTCCGGTGGCCGGAGTGTTATCACGCCGAAATAAATGGCGATGAGATTCAATTGTGGATGGAATATATTGATGGTGTGTCAGGCTTAAATCTGACCTCCGAAATGTATGAACGTGCAGCCAAGGAATTGGGGCGGTTTCAAGGCAAGCTGTACGCTGAAAGACCAAACATATTGCAGAGTTTGACCAATTTAAGCAAGGTTGAGTTTACAAAAAACTACTATCTGCGATATCGGTCATGGAATGTTTTGTATGATTACATACGCTCCGAAGACTGCGAAATTCCGAAGCACCTATGTAAAATGCTTATAGACTTAGATAACAATGCGGACGAAATATTCAGTCGCATTGAAAAGCTGCCAGTAGTACTTTGTCACAGAGATTTTTGGGTGGCAAACATATTCTATTCGGACAGTAAAATCGTACTTATTGATTGGGATACCGCCGGTTGGGGGTATATGGGTGAGGATATTGCGAGTTTAATAGCGGACGAAGCGGATGTCTGTCATATGGTTGAATACTACCAAAGATGCGTTCGGGCGTATTACAGGGGTTTTTCGGAATATGCGGATGTGTCCCACAATTCCGATCATTGTATTTATGAACTAATCCTTGTTATGTTCGGATATAGGCTTGTGGAGTGGTATAAATTCGCTGAGTCGCCCGAAAATAAATCATTGCACCTTAATACCTTGCAAAAAATCTATGAGATGAGAAATTTGTAGATCCTGTCTAATAAATCCTTCTGCTATGGAAATGGCATACGCCTGCTTCGTAGCATTAGGATTTTTTTGTTCAGGCAAGAACATTGCCGACATTCATGATGAGATGAATCAATCGATTTGTCAATAGAAACTTACAGCTTATGTTGTGAGTTTGTTTTTTTTATTAAAAGCAGAATAAAGGTGGAATTGAAGCAATAGAGATAAACGGTGTTATTTAACAAATGTAAAAAAGTGGAATGAAAAAGTATCATTTTAGTCTGAAATCCATTTATTACTTACCAAGATGGATATGCCAGCATTTAAATGCTAGCTATGCATAAATTTCATTTGTTCTAGGAGGATTTGATGAGAAAACTCAAGAAGTCACTTCAGGTTTTATCTCTTACGGTGGTAACAGCGGTTGTTGTAGCTGGCTCGCCATCTTGGGCACTAGCCCAAACTTCAGAGCCAGTCATCACACTAACAGAGCCAGTCACCACACCAACAGAGCCAGTCACCACACCAACAGAGCCAGTCATCACACCATCAGAGCCAGTCATTACACCATCGGAGCCAGTCATCACGCCAACGGAGCCAGTCATCACGCCAACGGAGCCAGCCATCAAACCATCAGAGGAAGCCATTACAGAGCTAAATAATCTTGTTGTTCAGCGAAATTTTGAAGTAAAAGCGCTTGGAGATATATGGGCGGAAGGCGACCGAGAACGTAGATTCATAAATGCTCGAAAAATATATCAGCCAACAGGTTTATATGCAAAACCCAATGAACAAATTAAGATTGAAGTTTCAGGTGACAAACCAATTACAGCGGTTATTGGGATCCATCGTCATGATAAAGAATGGGCGCTTTTTTATCCATTACAACCAGGCATAAACACAATTACCTCACCAAATGGCGGTTTGTTGTCTTTTGATAACAGCAACAATGAAGGTAGTATTAATGTAAATGTAGTGAGCGGGGGGAGTCCTGTTCCATTCTTTGTATTAGGCAAGAATACAAATGCGGATTGGCAGGCAATGATGAATGCATATCCTAATGCACCTTCTGTTGTTCTTCAATCTGAAAGAGCTCTCTTTGTCTTCTATTATGCTACTGCTAGAGATCATATCTTGAATCAAGACCCAACTACTCTTTTACAGACTTATGATAAGTTTATTACAGCACAGGATCAAATATCTGGACTATCTAGTTCTGATCCTGATCCTAGGCATCGGTTAGATAGGCATTTGATTGGCTTTATTGAATCAGAAAATACCATACCAGGAGCGTATGCATATGCAAATTGGGATGGGGCAATTATGCCTAAAGATACTGGAGCAAGTGCCGATGCTTTAGACCTTACAAGAACGGGGTGGGGTCAGTATCATGAGGCAGGTCATCTGAGACAACAAGCACCTTGGAATTGGGATGGGATGACTGAGGTGAATGTAAATATATATTCTATAGCCGCTAAGAAGGCTCTTAAACCTACTGAGCCTGCAAGATCCCAAGGCGAGTACTTAGCTGCTTTCACGTTTGTAGATCAGCCAACCAAGAATTTTGCAGACTCTAATTCAAAATTAGAAATGCTGTGGCAGCTTAATCTTGCATTTGGGGATAACTTCTATCCAGCGTTACATCGATTATATCGTGAGTTAGCGCAAGCAGATCTGCCAACTACAGATGATCAGAAAAAACAGGCATTTATTCTCAACACTTCAAAAGTAGCTCAATATGACTTGACGCCTTTCTTTGATAAATGGGGTTTACCTGCAACAAATGAAACAAAAAACAAGATTAATGCATTGGGTTTACCTCTTCTAACCGCACCAATTTGGTTTGGGTCAGATTATAACATCATTAAACCGACAGATGGAATGGATAAGGTAAAAGGTATTGGAGGTATCATTGCCGCAACAGCAAATAGCGAAGAGACTTCACAGGGTAATGCCGCAGCATATGCATTTGATGGAGATACAAAAACTATTTGGCACAGTGCATGGAATAACCCAAATCAGTTTCCTTACCATATTACAGCAAAGTATTTAAATCCTACAACATTCACCAAGCTAACCTATCTACCACGACAAAGTGAAGAAAATGGAATTATTACAAAATATAGAATCCTAACTAGTCTTGATGGAGTATCCTTCAATGAGGTTGCCACAGGCACTTGGGCAAAGGACAAAACAGAAAAGACAGCCACTTTCACACCTACTCTTGCCAAATATGTTCGACTTGAAGTACCTCAAGGTGGTGGCACAAATGGTTTTGCATCTGCAAGTGAGATTAAACTCTTTGAAGCACCACAACCTGTTACAACGTATCTCAGCGATATGAATTGGTTTTCTGCCACAGCAGGTTGGGGAACAGTCCAAAAAGATCGTAGTGTTGATGGAAATACACTCAAGTTAAATGACAAGACCTATACAAAAGGTTTGGGCACACATGCTAACAGTGAAATTGTCTACAAACTGAATGGGCAGTACACATCCTTTGCCGCGCTAGTTGGAGTAGATAGTGAGGTAGGTACTGTAGGTACTGTGGAGTTCAAAGTTGTTGTAGACAATCAAGTTGTATTCACTAGTGGCGTAATGAATAAAAATACAGCGGCAAAAGAGGTAAACGTTAATCTATCTGGAAAGAATGAGCTAAAACTCATTGTCACAGATGGTGGAGATGGTATAAATAGTGACCATGCCGATTGGGTAAATGCTCGTCTTATCAAATAGTATTGTTGTGTTGCTTTACTAGTAAGTGTCTAATAGCCCTCACCTTGTTATCGAGGTGTGGGCTATTTTGCTTTTAATCGGCCTTAATACCGTCAGTTTAGCACTTTATTTTCTCTGGACAACTAATATAGTGTTTTTATTGTTTAATCGTGACAAGTTCTTGTCCCGATTGCCAAAAAACGTTGTTCATGCTCCGTTCATATTGCATTCATTGTGAGGACATCTTGGTTGGCTAGACTTGCAGTGGTGGATCGCAGGGACATTGTACAGATAACAAGAGGAGCTGAAGAGTTTGGCACAACCAGCAGGAACGGAAGTAAGGAATAGTACAAGAACAAAGAGTGTACTACGTATTTTGCTTAAAGTAATCGTCGCAGTAGTTATAGCGATCCTGCTTTTTGTTGCCATCGTGTATACCGTTAATAAAATAAGCAGTCATTCGGAGCAAAAAAGAATGCAACCTTATGGTCAGCATGTGTCTGTAGATGGGAAACAGATGAATGTTTTCATTCAAGGTCAAGGCGAAGAAACCGTTGTGATTCTATCCGGTTTTGGAACAGCGGCACCTGCACTTGATTTTAAACCACTCATAGTAGAGTTATCTCCATATTATAAAGTCGTCGTGATTGAACCTTTTGGTTATGGATTGAGCGAACAGTCCGAGAAGGAGCGCAGTACAGCCAATATCGTAAGTGAAATTCATGAAGCATTACAAAGTCTCCATATAAATCGTTATATTCTCATGGGCCATTCAATTTCGGGGATCTACAGTCTGGATTATGTGAACCAATATCCTAACGAAGTGAGAGCGTTTATCGGGCTGGATAGCAGTGTTCCCTCGCTGAGTGAACAGAAGATTGATTCGTCTGTGACAGAACCGATTAAATGGTTCCGCGACTTGGGCTTCGCCCGTATACAATTGAAACTGGGTGCTGACCCTTATGATGGACTGCCTTATGATGAACAAACGAAAGAACAATTGAACATTTTGATACGGAAAAACATGTATAATACAACTCAATTAAATGAGGCAGAGAGCATGTATTCCAACTTTAAAGCAGCAGAACAGCAATCTTTCCCTCCCGATTTACCTGTTCTTTTCTTTGTCCAAGCGAATCATCCTGTGACGGATCGATGGATCCCCGAACATGAGAAGCAAATAAAGGATTCTATACATGGAGAAATGGTGTTATTGGAAGCGAACCATTATTTATATCGTTCCCATCCAAAAGAAATCTCTGAAAAAATTAGGGGGTTTACGGGCGGAATAAAATAATTATTAACATTTTTTAGTTGATGATGTCGTGAGAAAGAAAATATTTGAACAAGGAAGAAGATCTGCCTGCCTACACCCTGTCCTTTTTTTGGGGATAAGCGTAGATAAAGCATATAGCCTCTTATATAATGAAACTATCTTCAAAAATGAAGGGACTGAACTATGCGCAGATGTCAATATTTTCAACCTAACTATTAAATATAATGGAGGTAAAAGTATTGATTACAGAGTTACACACAGAACGTTTACATTTGAGAAAAATGAAGATAGCGGACTCGTCTAGTTTGTTTAAAATTTGGTCAGATCCAGACGTTACTAAATTTATGAATATTTCTTCTTTTACTAATGAAAATCAAGCACAGGAAATGATTAATCTCTTTGATGATCTTTCTCAAGATCGTAAGGCTATTCGTTTCTCCATCATTAAAAAAGAGTCCAATGAGATTATAGGTTCTTGTGGTTATAATGCCTTAGATTTTGAAAATAGCAGCGCAGAAATTGGATATGACATTGCTAAATCATTTTGGGAAAGAGGATACGCTACAGAAGCTATCTCTTCTTTGATCGAACATGGATTTTCATCTTTAAAGCTGAATCGAATCGAAGCAAGGGTTGACCCCAGAAACGTGAATTCTATGAAGCTATTACAAAAGCTCAACTTTACGTTTGAAGGAACACTCAGACAATATGAAAGAGTAGATGGAAAGTTTAACGATCTCAATATTTATTCAAAATTAATATCTGATTGATTTGATTCTCTGCCTATTTTGGATTGAAAGTAGTATCTGAAGTGGGGGGGTATCGAAGATAATAAAAGAGAGATAGGGAATGGATATGCCCCTACCTCTCTTTTATTTAATCAAGTTTTTATTCTTTTAGCATGGATCGAGCACAGTCCAAACATCGTTCGGATCATTTTTCAGATCTGGATATTCATTTTGCGTCCACCATTTGGCTTGATACTTCACTCCATTATAAGAAACAATGTCACCTTGAACATAAGTGGAGGAAGCGTTCCATGGAGCAGGGCAGGGGTCAACTTGTACTTGAACGGTCACCGAGTTACTTGCCGCAGACAAATTACTAAAGCCATCCCGAGCCTTGACAGTAAACGTATATGAACCACTAGTTAATCCACTGATCGTAGCAGAGTTGCTAGTTGATCTTGCTTTAGCAAAAGGATCGTTATTTACGTAAATGTCATAGCCGATCAATCCAACATTGTCCGTAGAAGCTGTCCAATTCAAGCTAGCTGTGCCAGAGGTAGTATTAACAATTAGATTGGTTGGTGCTAGTGGTGCTTCTGTATCGGTAGGTACAGCACCTGGCGTAGGTAAATTCGTTATAATTTGTTGCAAATTAGGTAGGGTACCGATTCTGTCATTTGCTAAATCGGAAGTCGGGGTATTAAACGGTAACCATCTCAGTATTCTACGAACTTCATCTGGCGAATACGGCACGCCGAATTTGGCTTTCGCGATCCCTTGCAGTTGTAGAATCGAACCTACAATGACAGGTGAAGCGGAAGATGTTCCATTGAAGTAGTCGGTATAACCAGTTGTCGAAGCAGTGCTTGTTGAACTTAAAGTTGCAACGTTCTCACCAATACCGTAAGCGTCGATTCGATTGCCATGGCTGCTGAAGCCGAGTTTGTAGTGAGGTGCAGTTGATGATCCCGCTCCAACTAGTATTGCTCCAGAATCTTTGAAATCTGGGAGATCCCGATTGAAGATGTATTTATTATCCCAATGCTTGTACTGATCGAGATCAACACCACCATTGGCTCCCGCTTCTACAACGACAATCCCTAGGCTTGTTGCATATTGGATTGCATCAAACTCTGCCGACTGTGTTTCGATAGGTAACCAAGGGCCGCCGTTATAACCGATCTGTATTTCGAGCAGAATAACGTCACCCGGAGATAATACTTGTGTGGCCGCTAAAATTGCTTCTGCTGTACCACCTGTACGAACTAAAGAGGATACAATCGGCGTAGCTTTGTTAGCTAGCCCGATATTGCCAATAGCATTGTCAACCGCGGATACAACCCCGAGTACAGCCGTACCGTGACTAGCATCTCCATCATTAGTGCCGCCGGGCAAAAGCTGAATGTTGTGAGCGGCTAAATCTTCATGATTTAGTGCCCAATTCCACTCGATATCGGCCCACTTGGTGCCTTTGCCATCGCCACCTTCAAATTGCCAAGCATAGGGAGCGTTAGTACCTAGAGGATCTGCTTGCGCATAACTTTGCAAGGAGAAGCGCGGATCATCACTTGGAAGGACTGGTGTTGTGTTCGGAAGAGGCGCATTGGCCAATTCTGGTTTTTTACTTACGTATGCTTCCTCAACTAGCGGGAAGCTTCGCAACGTTTGCAATAACTGTTCGACGTCAGCACCAGCGGGGATTTTGGAATAATAATAGCGATCAAACACGGATGCAAAAGGATTAGCAGCTAAGCTTTTGTTAGCTGACGGTAAGAATTCCTCTGAGATTAGCGGGTCAAACGATAATTCTGGTATAGCTGAGAGGGGGGATACTTCTTGTTGCAATTGAAGTTTTCCTTCCTCACTTGGAAGGAAGGATTGTTCTTTAAGTTTGACAACAATTTTTTCTTCGAATACTGAAGTTGCAGTGTTGGAGAATGATTTGCTCGTTGGAAAGGACTGTCCACTCTCTGAAGCGTAAGCTCCATTTGACCAAGTACCTAATGAAAAAAGCAAGGCTGAGGCTAGAGCGACGGACAACGTTTTCCTAAATCGGGAATAGGTGTGTATAATCGTAATCTCTCCTTTCCATTCTCTTGAATTCTTTTGTTGCTAGCTAAATAACTAGGCTAACAATTGTCAGTATAAGATAAGGTAAAAACTGGTTCAATCCCGAGGTAAGCGTAATCAACGACAGCAATATACAGATATCACTTTATAACTTCTATTTACTCTATTTCACATAGGTTCAGTAGGAGATGATGTCGAATAATTCCTTTTAGGACACCAAAATTTCGGTTGGATACAAAGTTATATCAAATGTTGAGCACGATTGGAGTAATAGATGACGGCAAAGGATTCAATGTTGAAGAATGTTCACAAAAATGTTTAGGTTTATCTATTGTAAATAGCTATGTAGAGGATAAACTAAAAGAAAGCATACAATTGGAATCTACAGCGTAGAACAACAGTTTCATCACGTTTAAAATGTAATAGAGGACTACAAAGGCGTAGTCTTACTAAAGCAAAGAGGCTTAAGGTTATAACATTCCTACGGAATCGGTATAACTTTAGGCCTCTTTGTGTTTATTCTCTGGCTGTAATGGTTGCTATGCTCATTCCAAGTAAAATGGTTCCAAAAAAACTGCACCTAGAAATTAGAGGAGGATACCTATGAGTATCGATAAAAAGATGATTGAAGAGATGGTTCGTAATATCATCATGGAAAAAATAGCGGCTGATGCGATTGAACAGAACGTTCATAGAGGTCCTGGAGGGATTACTTCTGTTAAAGTGCCAAATATGAAAGTAACGGAAGAGGATCGTCTCGATACAGGCAACCCGAATGATATCGTCTATTGTAAGGATCTTTTCTCGCTACAGGAAAGTCCAAGACTTGGCTGCGGTATCATGGAGATGAAAGAAACCACCTTTGACTGGACACTTAACTATGATGAAGTTGATTATGTGATAGAGGGACATCTGGATGTTATCATTGATGGTACAAAGGTGTCAGCTGGTCCAGGAGAAGTGATCCTGATTCCAAATGGAAGTAAGATTCAATTTTCTGTGCCAGAATATGCACGATTTATCTATGTAACATATCCGGCTAACTGGGCAGAACAAGCGTAACGTTCTA
Organism: Paenibacillus sp. MER 180; assembly: GCF_023713665.1. Classification (NCBI taxonomy): domain Bacteria; kingdom Bacillati; phylum Bacillota; class Bacilli; order Caryophanales; family Paenibacillaceae; genus Paenibacillus; species Paenibacillus sp. MER 180. The sequence goes on from NZ_JAMAVT010000006.1 coordinate 344,035, forward strand.
ATTTCTTTTTGCCAGGGTAAAGCGGTTTATTTCGGAGATAACAATCACCAGGAACGAGGCTACCGACATGTAACGGCAGCCTCATTTTCTCTGATCTCTGAATTGGAACGGGTTAGGGGTCGTACCAAACCGTGAATATCGTATCCATTAGTTCTTGCAGGAAACGAGCATTTTTCCTAAACAGTTCTCCTCATTTAACGGGACATATGAAAGGGTTATTTTCCATCTTGGTTCACTTCGTACTCGTTATGTAATCGCCACCACGTGTATGGAGGTGTTTGCGGCCACCCTTTAGGAGAATCCTCCCATTCCTCTTGACGACCATAAGGCGTAAGATCGAGGAGATTGAAATCGGCTCTTATCCTGTCCACACCGCGTGCAGTCGTATAGTAGGTTCGAAACACACTATCGTCATTACGGAGGAAGATGCTCAAACCAAATCCCTTGCCTGCACCGCAATCGAAATTGAAATTGTCGCCGTTTGAGGAATACCAAGGGATAGTCCAGCCCATGTGCTTTCGAAATGATTCGATCTGAGTAAAGGGTGCTGGCGAAACGAGTATGAAGGAAGTATCACGGGCGTGCAGATGAGATAGGTGGCCAATGTTGTCAACAAAGGATGAGCAGCCGCGGCAGCGATGATCGGAGCCTGGAGACATCATGAAATGATAAATGATGAGTTGGCGCCGTCCTTCGAAAAGATCAAGCAGGCTTGCAGTGCCGTTCGATCCTTCGAACACGTAATCTTTTTCAATTCTCACCATCGGCAGTCTTCTACGTTCCGCAGCAAGTGCATCTAACGCGCGGGTGAGCTCCTTTTCTCTGACGAGCAGTTTTTGACGGGCAATCTGCCACTCTTCTTCTGAAACGATCCGAGGCATTGAAGAAATGCTCATATAATCCATTCCTCCCTACATGAGTTGGAAATTTTAAACATGCTGTAATGACCTCAGTATACGATTATTACTTTCATGATGCAAGTGATATTGCTTTCGTTATGCAAGTATGATAAGTTGGTCATATGAAACGTTTGGATACGAAATCACACTGCCCGATTAATTTTTCTTTAGAGGCTTTTGGCGATCACTGGTCGTTGCTGATTATCCGAGACATCTTGTATTTCGGAAAGAACACATACGGGGAGTTTATTGAGTCTGAAGAGAGAATCTCGTCAAATATACTGGCTAGCCGCCTTGCTCATTTGGAGTTGAAAGGCATTCTCATAAAAAAACCCCACGCTACTGATAAACGCAAAGAGGTTTATATTCTTTCGGACAAAGGCCTGGATTTAATACCAATTTTGCTTGATTTAGCCGATTGGGGCGCCCAGTACGACCCTGTGACTGATGCGCCACAGGAATGGATTTCCGCGGTGAAAGCCGATCGAGAATCGATGATCAGACTTATTCGCGATACCGTTCGCAACGGCGGTTCCATTTTCTCTGGCCCTAATAGTGTTGTTAGTAAGTATCACTTAAAGGAAAACGATTGTGAAATGGAAGAGGAAAAATAGGACAATCTGCAACGCTAAGTGATTAGTTGCATAGGCGAGATGCGACGACTCGATAGCCGTTTCCACCAACAATCATGGCTTGAAGACAGCGCCATCCAGTGCTAAATGGCTGAACATTGGCGGCGATCCTTATGCGGCCCTGTTAGAGATTAAGATTAGAGTGACGAGGAGCTTCGGCTGTTCGTGGCGTTACATAAGAGATCGTGAACATACGAACAAAGACGCTCTCACATAAAGAGCGTCTTTTTTATGAGTTTATTCCGAACAAATGTTCGTTTTTGGAGCAATTAAATTAAAAATGGGTTCCATCGATTTCCATATTATGAGTATAACTTATTAAAAATTATAAGTCTATATTTAATTTCCCAAGTACTTTATCATTGGTTTACCTGGCCGGGGAAAACGGTGAATATTCGTAGACCTATACGGATGTTTGCGTTAGAGAAGAGGGAGAACATTTGAAATTACATGTTTGGGATGTGAATTTGAAAATTCGCCTAATCGGCGAGGGACTGTTCAATTTATTGTTTTGGATGTACTTCCCTTTTATTACGGTCTACTTTAGCGAAGCGTTAGGTAAACAGACAGCAGGGATGTTAATGTCGATCCCGCCCCTCATTAGCATACTTGGCAGCATGGTTGGAGGGAGTTTAGCGGATCTTATTTCCGATAAGGCTCGACGGCAGGTGTTCGCCACATTTACGACAGCTCATAATATTGGTGCTGTATTAGGACCCGCATTGGGGGCATTTTTTTTCTTTCAATACCGAAGTGAACTGCTATGGACTTGTACAATCGTCATGCTGTTCTATACGGTTGCAATCTTTCTGAGAATTCGTGAAAGTATGCCGGGTACCAGCCAAAAGGTTTCATTACATGCAGTTTCAACTTCGATAAAAGAACAATGGAAAGGCTATGGAGTCATCTTTCAGGATAAAATATTTGTTCTATATATTTTGGCAGGCGTTTTCTCTATTATAACAATCATGCAATTGGATCTGTATTTAGCGATATATATCACCCAACATGTCCCGTCGCAATCCCTTCACACTTGGAAAGATGTCATTGATCTTCTCGTTGATGGGGCTCGTCGCGATCTCGGGCCTGATTCCTTCTAGCACCTTCAAGTTCATAAAAGCCCTATTATCAGGGAAGTCTTCATATTTGTCTTTGATTTAGGGAAAACATAGTGGTATGTTGGTACAAATGCCCTTATGGAATGGCTCGGCCTTTGGATGAGCTATTTCGAGGGGACAACTCATCGCCGTGGGGCTTCTAAGTACGCCCAGCTAGACATCACCGTTTCCCTGAAGGAGGACAACTGTATTGGATGCGCAGTTTCTAGATTTATTGGCCCAGAAATATGATACGGAAGAAAAAGTCGTAACAGAAATCATCAATCTTAAAGCGATCTCCAATCTCCCCAAGGGAACTGAACATTTTGTCAGTGACTTGCATGGGGAGTTCCAGGCTTTTCAGCATGTACTCAGAAACGGTTCTGGTACCGTAAAAGAGAAAATCAAAGAATTGTTCCAAGAGGTTTGGACGGATAAAGAAATCAATGATTTTGCGGCGTTAGTTTATTATCCGGAAGAAAAAATACAGCTTGTTAAAGGAGACCTGTGCAATCAACAAGCCTTGAACCGGTGGTATAGACAAACGATTGAACAAATGCTTAAGCTCATTTCTTATGCCTCCTCCAAATATACGCGCTCGAAATTGCGTAAAGCTCTGCCGGAGCAGTTCGTATATATTATAGAAGAGCTTCTATACAAGACGGATTCTACCAACAATAAGGATCCTTATTATGAGGAAATATACCGGCAGATTATCTCCTTGGGTCAGGCGGATAAGCTGATTATCGGCCTTGCTTATACGACCCAGCGCCTAGTGGTTGACCATCTTCATGTGGTCGGAGATATCTATGACCGCGGGCCGGACCCCGATAAAATTATGGATACGCTTATCAACCACCATTCTGTAGACATTCAATGGGGGAACCATGATGTCCTGTGGATAGGCGCCTATGCGGGTTCTCTGGTCTGCCTTGCGAATATTATCCGGATCTGCGCCAGATACGACAATTTGGACATCATCGAAGACGTATACGGAATCAATCTTCGCCCATTGCTGAACTTGGCGGAGAAATACTATGATGACAACCTAGCCTTCAGACCGAAGCTGCAGCAAGGCCATAACGTATCGGAGCAGGAAATCCTACAGATTACTAAAATCCATCAAGCCATTGCCATGATCCAGTTTAAGCTTGAAATCCCGATTATCAAGAGACGTCCTTACTTTCATATGTCTGAAAGGCTTTTGCTTGAGCAGATCGATTACGACAAAAATGAAATCAAGATCGGCGGAAAAACGTACCCGCTGGAAAACACCTGTTTCGCTACCGTAAATCCGCAGCAGCCTGAACAATTGCTGGAGGAAGAACAACAGGTGATGGAGAAGCTGCTGTTCTCCGTTCAGCATTCCGAAAAGCTGGCCAGACATATGAATTTCCTTATGAAGAAGGGCAGCCTTTATTTAAAATACAACGGGAATTTGTTGATCCACGGCTGCATTCCTTTGAATGAAGAAGGAAACATGGAAGAAATGCAGATTGAAGACAAGACCTATTCGGGTCGTCAGCTGATCGATGTTTTTGAATATTATTTGCGTTACGCCTTTGCGAATCCGGAAGAGACGGATGATCTGGCTACGGATATGGTATGGTACATCTGGACAGGGAAATGTTCCTCGCTCTTTGGAAAGAGAGAAATGACCACCTTTGAGCGGTACTTTATCCAAGATAAAGATACCCATAAGGAGAGGAAGAACCCTTACTACCATTTGCGGGAAAATGAGGAGATCTGCCGGAAAATCCTGCAAGAGTTTGATTTGAATCCGGATCATGGACATATCATTAACGGGCATACTCCGGTTAAAGAAATTAGTGGAGAGAACCCTGTTAAAGCAAATGGGAAAATGGTCGTCATTGACGGCGGTTTTTCCAAAGCCTATCAATCCACAACGGGTATCGCCGGATATACCTTGTTGTATAATTCCTTTGGCATGCAGCTCGTCGCGCATAAGAAATTTAATTCAAAAGAAGATGTGTTATGTAACGGAACGGACGTATTGTCTGTAAAAAGACTGGTGGACAAAGAACTGGAACGGAAACTGGTGAGGGAAACCAATGTCGGGGAGAAGCTGCTGCAGAAAATCTCGAATTTGAAGAATCTCCTGGAATATCGCTACATGAAATGAAACAGCTGCTAAATGAAGCAACTGTTAAAGGTAAAAGAGCCGCCCGGGGGTTGGTCAGGACCCCATTTAGAGAACATAGAAAAAATACCTAAGAAGCAAGCTGTCGTCGGTACTCTACTGGCGGCAGCTTCTTTAGCTTTCTTTGTGATTGAGGCATTGTCGTAACAAATGCCTTTCCTCATCACGTTTCTTCTTGCATCTCTCTTTCTATTTTGCTATATTTGATATTAACAAAGTGATATTATTAAAATGTTACTAACTATAAATTGATGTTGAGGAACTCATTTCGAAGAGCTGCACGGCTAGAATAAATAACAATGGAGGTAAAGACGCTTGAATTTGTTGGATCGCGATGGACTTACGGAAAGTGAATTTTTCGAGCAGTACCGTGCCGGGGATTACGAACGGCCTTCGGTGGCGGCGGACGTGGTTATTTTCACAGTAACGAAAACGGAGGTGGACAGCTACCGCAAACTTCCGGAAAAAGAGCTGCGTATATTGCTCATTCGCCGCGGTGGTCATCCATTCTTGGGCAGTTGGGCGCTTCCAGGCGGATTCGTCCGGCCGAATGAGATGACGGAGCAGGCGGCGGTGAGGGAGCTGCGCGAGGAAACGGGTGTGGATGACGTATATTTGGAGCAGTTGTACACCTTCAGCGATGTTGGTAGGGATCCCCGCACATGGGTGATGAGCTGCAGCTACATGGCCTTAATTAACAGCGATCAGGTACAGCTGAAAGCAGGGGATGACGCTGTCGGCGCAGCCTGGTTCAAGGCAACCTATCGGCTCCTACGTGAGCGTAAAGAGTTTATTGAGGATGGGTTTGTGAAAACAATGGAATACGAGCTCAAGCTAAGCAGCGAAGAGGAAGAGCTTACGGCAGTTGTGGAATGGACGATGACGTCAAAGCCGGCCTCGTCGTCGACCTCTTACTCCATCGTATCAAATCACGGATTGGCTTTTGATCATGCGAAGATTATCGCCTGCGCTATTGAGCGACTGCGGGGAAAAGTGAATTATACCGGCATTGCGCTGCACTTGATGCCGCACCTCTTTACTTTGACGGAGCTGCAGCAGGTTTACGAGGTGATCTTGGACAAAGAATTATTGAAAGCCGCCTTCCGGCGTAAAGTGGCGCATCTTGTAGCGGAGACCGATCATTATACTGAAAATGCGGGACACCGTCCTTCCCGCTTGTTTCGAAGAAATTTGGAGGAATATCGATGATGATATACAATATCGAGCAGTTAAGAAAAGCATATATTGCAGGTAAAACGTTCAAGTTTGTCTTCTTCTGGGGCCATACACCGCCAAAAGACGGCGGGGTTGACAAAAGCTGTTTTAGCCAATGGTGGATGAGCCCTTTCGTGGTAGAGGGACACGAGTATTCCTGTGTCGAGCAGTTTATGATGTCCGAGAAAGCAAGACTTTTTGAAGATGGCGAAATGTTGGACGCGATTCTTAAAGCTAAGCATCCTAAGGAGATGAAAGCCTACGGGCGTGCAGTTAGAAACTTCGACAAGGATATTTGGGACAACGAATGCTATGGCATCGTTAAAAGAGGCAATTTGGCCAAATTTTCGCAGAATCCGAAGCTTGGCGAATATCTCAAGTCAACGAAAAACCGTATTCTCGTTGAAGCCAGCCCACGGGATCGCATTTGGGGAATCGGCATGGGACAGTCCAATCCGGATGTGGAGAATCCACTAATATGGCGTGGTAGGAACCTACTCGGATTTGTGCTGACCGAAGTGAGAGACGAATTACTACGAGATTAACATCTACCGGATTTGTTATTGATGAAAGAAGAGGGAATGAAATGAAACGAAAAGAAATTGCTGAGGAAACATTACGAATACAGCGGCAAGGCTTCTATGAATATAAGGGGCGGCGGGTAGAATTCGCCACTGCACAAAAGCAATCCGAGGCAAATAGCGAGCTGATTACACCGGAACAGGGAGAGACACTGGTACGGGGAAATGACGAGCTGCCTAAGTTGCCGCAAGAACCCGTTTATTCTGTCGCCAACAAGACCACAGTAAAGTCGATCTTGGATTTTGCGGAGCTAGGGAAAGGGCGCGTCGGCGTGTTAAACTTTGCTAGCGCAAAAAATCCCGGAGGTGGATTTTTAAACGGGGCGATGGCTCAGGAAGAAAGCCTGGCGGCCTCCAGCGGATTATATGAAACACAGCTGCGCAATGAACGTTATTATAAGGCTAATCGGGCCTGTAAATCGATGATGTATACGAATCACGCCATCTATTCCCCGGACGTAGTGTTTTTCCGTAACCAGCGGTTCGATCTTATAGAGCGGCCGGTGACAGCTTCAGTATTGACTCTGCCCGCCGTGAATTATGGGCAGGTTCTGCTTAAGGGAGAGGATCCCCGGAAAGCGGAATGTATGATGAAAGACCGGATGCGACTGGCCTTAGCCATATTCGCCCAAAAAGGCGATAAGAACCTCATTTTGGGTGCCTACGGCTGCGGTGTTTTCCGGAATGACCCGGTGAAGGTAGCAGGATGGTGGCGGGAGCTGCTGAAGGATGAAGGCTTAGGATACCTATTTTCGGAAATTCGTTTTGCAGTCTTGGACACTTCCAAAGAGGGCAAGTGCATTCATGCTTTTGAAAAGGAGTTCAATGGGAACAGAGGGTGAATCAAAATGAGCTTTATGGATGCTTTGGAGCAAATAATAGCTGAGCAGGAGCAAGAACGCGACCGGCTTCGAGTTAATCAAATCACCGTACGGGCTGACTATAAGAAAAAGAGTAAAAGCAATGTTTATCAAAAGGAAAAAGTTATTGAATATGGATTTGTAGAACGTGATTTGGATGATGAGAATTTATATGGCAGGTTTGAGCTCTATTTCGCCGATCGCGACACTCTTCTCCAGGATAATCGGTTTGGAGATGAAACTGCTTTTGGTGAGCTTACAGATGTACATGCAGTTGCAACGGCAATCTTCCCCTATTTAGCAGAGCATTATCCCCGTTTTTTGGAGGAAACACCCTTTGCTATCAGCTATAACCCTATTGCAGAAGCTTGGATTATCGAGGGAACTCTTCCTCCGGGATCTTTTGGCGGTGTCATTTATATTGCTCTTGCAAAAGAAAATGGGAGGATGCTCATGATGTATGCAACAAGATAAATTACAAATAAAATGAGCAGATTTCAGCGAGGTAATAGCACTCGTAAATCATATGAAAAACTCTATAGAGTCCTATCTTAGTGTCTGAACATGATTTGAATTTGAAAGGCTTAGATTAACCGCGCAAAATGCGGTTTTTTTGCTTTATGTCATCAACTTCATGTCATTTTCATTTGACAAGAACATAAGGAATTAGTTATATGCAATTTTGGCTTTCACAGAAAGAGATACGGCTTGTCGGATCCCTTCCGCAAGGCAATTACTTTAGGGGATATTTATGGATTGGAAACATTTGATACTTACAAGTGTGGCTATTATAATGAACAAGTTAGTATTCATTTTCAGGAGGTAATGTTATGTCCGAATGTAAACTATCTGTCGATTATGATCAATACGAGGATGGTGTCAAAATCGTAGATTTAATAGAGGAGCTTGCAGGCAAGGATGAGAGCTTGCAGCTTGAAAGTCTCATAATCGGTGACTGGGGCGGCGCCTATGAGGATGATTCCAGTGTAGTTGTCGAAGCTCTTGTTCGGTTAAAAGACCGCTTTCCGCAGCTGCGGAGCTTATTTATTGGCGATATGTCCTCTGAAGAATGCGAGGTTTCTTGGATTAATCAATCTAACCTAGGGCCGATTCTATCTGCTTATCCTGAGCTTCGATCACTCACCATTAAAGGGAGCACAGGTCTTAGTCTTATTCCGGCTCACCACGACAAACTAGAGGAGCTTACTATTATTTGCGGCGGGCTTGGAACAGACGTCATTACTAGCATAAGTGAAGGCAGTTTCAAAAATTTGAAGAAGCTGGAGCTTTATTTAGGGGTAGAGGAGTATGGATTTGACGGAAGTCTCGCGGATGTGCTCCAGTTGATTGAACCTGGAAAGTTCCCTCAGCTTTCCTATCTTGGGCTCAAAGACAGTGAAATTCAAGACGAAATCGCTATTGCAGTAGCCGATGCACCGATTCTTGATCAACTACATACGTTGGATCTTTCTATGGGGACGTTGACAGATAAGGGAGCGGAAGCTCTTATCAATAGTGAAAAGATATTGAAACTGAAGTCGCTTGATTTAAGCTATCATTACATGTCAGATGCAATGATGAATCGTTGGAAGCAGTCAGGCCTCAATGTAGATATCAGTGATCAACAGGATTCTGATGAAGACGAGGATTATCGCTATCCTTCATTGACGGAATAACGATGAAATCGATGATTATCATTGGCAATTCCGGCAATAGAAGAACAACCGGACTACAAGCAGCAAGAACTCGGCTGGGGTTGCCCCCAGCTCTTGTTTTGAATTATTTAGATGTGTTGCAGGGAAATGCATCCTTGAGTTCGGTTGCACAGAGCTTGGGGCAAACGTTGGATGAACCTCCATTGCTGCGGCTTGACGCGCCCGGGGAACATTTTGAAGTGGAACGTGAGCTTATTGCACTTGGCGCCCCTGATTCGGCCAACACCCATATAGACGAGCGATGGCTTAGATATAACAAGTGCGTTGTTCAGCCTATCTCGGTAAGGATGGCCAAAGGGTTGGAGGAAAATAAGGGAGAGCTGTATCATCCTTCCCAGTGGTTTCGTGGGTATTGCAAGCTGTTATCTCAACTGGACAGGGAGGCAGCACAGCTGTGGAATACGCCACGTTGGATGAATGCTCCCGAGGATATAGCCGCAATGTTCGATAAAAGGTATACTCACCAGATCTTATCATCGGCTGGATTACCGGTACCTAGAAGATTAGCTGCACCGGAAGACATACCGGATTACAATATACTTCGGGATGTTATGGCAAAAGAGCGCATATATCGTTTATTTATTAAGCTAGCAACGGGTTCCGGCGCATGTGGTGTGATCGCATATCAGGTAAACCCCATTACAGGTGCAGAATCGGCCGTGACTACGATAGGTGTGGAGAACTATCTACGTAGACCTCCTATATTTTATAACGTAAAAAAGCTGGTGAACTATAAAGAACGCCAAGTCATTCGCCAAATCATCAACTGGTTATTGGAACAAGGCGCTCATGTAGAGCAATGGATTCCGAAAGCGTCTTATCGGGATCGCACCTTTGATATCCGGCAACTTGTCGTAGAAGGTAAAGCGTGTCATAGTATTGCAAGGGTAAGCAGAACACCTATAACGAATCTGCATCTTGATAGTGATCGAATGAGCTTGGATGAAATCGGCTTGTCTGACAATCTTCAAGCTGCCGTACGACAATGCGCTGAACAAACGCTATCGGTATTTCCACGTTCTACTGTCGCAGGCATAGATGTGTTATTGAGCAGCGGTTCCTATAGACCTTATGTATTGGATGTTAATCCGTTCGGAGATTTACTGTACCATAGTCATTATGAAGGACATGATCCCTATGAATGGGAAATGAGAATGGCTACACTCTCTACGACTATCTAAAATGGAAGAGGATCACCACGATGTTTAACATGAATGAAATTGTAGGCAGTCACGATATTCTGATGATTACGCTGGATACACTGCGATATGACGCCGCTGTGTTGGAGGAAGCAAACTGTCCGAATTTGTGCGGGACCGGGCATTGGGAAAAGCGACATACACCAGGCAGCTTCACTTATGCTGCTCATCATGCTTTCTTTGGCGGATTTCTGCCAACTCCGGCTACGACAAATAAGGCAGAGCATGTACGATTGTTTCATTCGAAAAATACGGGATTAAAGACACATCCGTATACATGGCAATTTGATACAACGGATATCGTATCTGGATTGCAAGCTGTGGGCTACCGTACGATTTGTATAGGCGGAGTTATCTTCTTTACCAAAAAGGTTCCGCTAGCCAAAGTTCTTCCAAGCTACTTCCAAGAAAGCTATTGGCGGATGACCTTTGGGGTTACAAATCAACGCTCGACAGAGCATCAGGTGAACCATGCCATCAAGCTCCTGCATAATTCGAATCAGACGGAACGCCTGTTTCTATTTATGAACGTATCAGCGATTCATGGGCCCAATCATTATTTTGTACCAGGAGCAAAGAAAGACTCATTAGAGACACAGCGCGCAGCACTTCGATATGTTGACGGTGAGCTTGGTCGATTATTTCAGGCATTCAGAGAACGGGAACGACCTGTATTTTGCATGGCGTTCTCTGATCATGGAACCGCCTTCGGTGAAGATGGCTACAACGGCCATAGGCTAGCGCATGAGGTCGTGTGGAACGTGCCTTATCGCGAATTTATTTTGTAAGGTGAGAGGAGGAAACATGATGAGCCATACGGTCTACCCTAATTACACGGATATCATCCAGAATTCAGAGGCTCTGCGCAGTTGGAAGGAAAACCTCACATCAGAGCCTTACCGGTCTTATTTATATGCTTATCCACACAAAACCTCCTATCGAGAATTGGAGAGGAAGCTGCCGCTTTCCGAACTGTGGAGCCGAGAAAAGGCAGATTCACTCTTTTTATATATGCATATCCCGTTTTGTGGAGCACGCTGCGGATTTTGCAATTTATTCACGTTGCCTGACAAGAGAGCCGACGTACATACCAATTATGTGGATGCATTGGAGAGACAAGCTGCACAATGGGCTCCACTTATTCCGAATAAGCCGATTGCTAGATTTGCTATTGGAGGCGGTACGCCGACTTTACTCGAGCCTGACCAGCTGGATCGGTTGTTTCATATTGCTCAAAATGTGATGGGCATGAATCCAGCCCAAGCTTCCATCTCGGTAGAGACATCTCCCGAAACGATAACCACCGAACGCTTGAATATTTTAAAAAGCAGGCAGGTGGATCGGGTCAGTATGGGCATTCAAAGCTTCGTAGAATTTGAAGCGGACGCGATCTATCGTCCCCAAAAGCCGCAGGAAGTCGAAAGAGCTCTGAAGCAGCTCAAGTTATACCAATTTCCGATCCTAAATCTGGATTTGATTTATGGCCTTCCCGGTCAAACCCATGATTCATGGATTTATTCGCTGGATAAGGCGTTGTCTTATGACCCAGAGGAGTTATTTATTTATCCGCTATATACTCGCGAGCACACGATTGTAAAGCCAGAGCAGATAAGGCAGAGTGGCGAGGATCAGAGGGTAAGCTTCTATCGTGCAGCGCGGGATCGCTTGCTTGCACATGGATATACCCAGTACTCGATGCGCAGATTTGCCAAAGCAGATGCGATTTCGAAAAAATCATTGCTTCCGTATGGTTGTCAGGAGGAGGGCATGATTGGACTTGGCTGTGGCGCACGCTCTTACACAAGAACGGCCCATTACTCCTCGCGATACAGTGTAGGTCGTTCAGCTACATCAAGCATCATTGCCGACTACGTGGCTTCAGCCGACTACACCCATGCAGATTATGGCATTGTATTAAGCAAGGATGACCAGCAGCGACGCTTTATACTAAAAGCGCTGCTTCATACGGAAGGCTTGGCATTGAGCAGCTACGTGGAGCGGTTCGGAACGTCATCTCTCGTCGATTATCCCGAGTTGAATCTGCTTGTGCATACGGATCTTGCTGTTATCGAGCATGAGGTGCTTCGGCTGACGGATGAAGGGCTTATGTACTCCGATTCCATAGGAGATTGGTTCATTTCCCCGGATATTCGGGCACGTATGGAAAGCTGTGTACTGTTATGAAAGCGACGATTTATTTTCGCGGGAGCTTGAGCTCATGCAATTATGACTGTCCTTACTGTCCTTTTAGCAAGAACACGGATAGTCCAGAGACATTGGCGAAGGATCGGCTGCAAGTGCAGACCTTTGTCGATTGGGTAAGGAAGCAAGAAGGAAGCGGGCATCAGTTGTCCGTTTTTTTCAACCCATATGGTGAAGGGCTTACGCATAGTTGGTACAGGGAAGCGATGGTTAAGCTGTCCCACATGCAGCACGTTCATAAGGTCGCTATACAAACCAACTTATCCGCTAAGCTCGATTGGACGCGCGAGTTGAATCCGGTTTCGGCTGCATTCTGGGTAACGTACCATCCTGGGCAGACGAAGGAAGAACGATTTTTACAGCAATGCGGCAAGCTTTATGAACAAAAAATACCGTTCAGTGTAGGCTGTGTCGGTGTGAAGAGTGCGTTCAACTCCATTTCTTCCTTAAGGAAGGCACTGCCTGTTGATATTTATATGTGGGTGAACGCCTACAAAGATAAACCGGCATACTATTCTGCCGAGGATACAGCATTTTTGACCGATATGGATCCCTATTTTATCCTTAATGCCAGGGATTACGACAGTATGGACAAGCCGTGCCGTGCCGGAAAAAGTGTGTTTTATGTCCAAGGAGACGGGCGCGTAAAGCGTTGCTATAAGGATCGTCAAGTAATCGGAAATTTGTATAAAGATGGGCTTGATGGAATCTCTAAAGAACGCTCGTGTCGTATGAGGCAATGTGATTGTTATATAGGCTATATCCATATGGAGGAGCAGTCGTTCGATTCTATTTACGGAGAACGTGCACTCGAACGAATCGCAATATTAGCATAAAGGGGAACTATGCATTGGTAGGAACGGCAATATGGTTAACAGGGATTCCGAGCTCTGGTAAAACGACAACGGCGTTAGCTTTGTCAGCAGCTCTTCAAGTAAGAGGCGTTAGGGTTGAATGCTTGGACGGCGATGAACTTAGACAAATGGTAGGACGAGAGCTTGGATTCAGTAGAGAAGATCGAATGGAGAATATTCGTCGTGCCGTCTATATTAGCAAGCTGCTGAACCGCAATGGTGTTACGACGATCATCTCCATGATTGCACCCTACTTGGAAATGCGAGACTATGCGCGAGCAGAGCTGGAGCCATACGTTGAAGTGTATGTGCATTGTCCCTTAGAGGATTGTGTGCGCAGAGATGTAAAGGGCTTATATGCAAAAGCAATAAAAGGTGAGATAACAGCATTTACGGGTATTTCTGATGTCTATGAAGCGCCGGTGCACCCAGAAATCACGATACATACGCACATAAACAGTGTGGAGTCTAATGTGAGTCAAATTTTAGAGTACTTGATGAAATAATGAAAGGAGGGAATGGCATGTTACGATGCTAGCCAGCAAATCATGCATTGGGTCACGAATCGTAATTGGGGGGGATAAGCGAACGACTTCCCGAATTGCTTGTCGGTTCACGGATCAGAGTACGCTTCATTCTTTATTAACCCGTCACGGCTTTCACGTCGAACATCAATATGCTGACTGGGATAAAACGCCGTTCTCTCCGTTATCTTCATCGATCATTACGTTTGTAGGAAAGAATAGGAGAGACGTATAATAAACACAATCTCGATTATTAACTAGGACTAAAAATGGTACGTGCCATTAGATAGGATCCGCGCGATGCGCGGTTTTTTATTTGGCTGTTTTCGCAAAGTATCTAAACAGGAATTTTCTATAATGCCCCCAAACACAAAACTACAATTCTATAGGGTGTAGTTTGGGCGGGGATACTCTGTGTGCTAGGTCCATAAATAACAATTAGATCTCGGTTCACAGGGGTTCCTGAAAAGTGTTGCCCATTTGTTAGTACAAGTTGAGTATAGGGAGAAATGATTAATCGTAATTGTCCATCACTACTCTCCAACTCAGTATTAAAATAATCTACTTTTACATTCTGATAGGGACTATTTTTTACTATGACAATTGCTTGATATTGTGGAGGGTAAATTAGAGGCGCAGGTGCATTACCGTCATAATATCCAGTCACTTGATCTCCCACTGACACCATTACATGGTCTACAAAATAGGTTTTGGGCGACACCACGAAATTTACGATTTCCCCCAACTCGTTGTCTACAGATATTAATTTATAACATCCTTCGCCATTTTGCCCTGTAAAAAAATCATTAATCATAGTGATAATCCCGTGAAAAGAATAAAAATTTGTCATTACAATACCTCCTTTTGCTTTATAAAGATAACGTATTATTCGTAACGTCAAATATCCTGTATGTACAGTATGTAGGTTAATAACTATATGATTGTGCAGATGCCTATATAGGAGATTCCTCGTGTTGTGCTAACATCTATTAGCCTTGTAACATACCTTGATGATTCCAACCACTCCACACTTATTAGAGGAACTAATCTTTAACTTTACAGGAGCGGCTTTTTGTTTTAATGGTATAAGTTCATGTCCCGAGCTAAGGATAAGAACTTGTATTCATAGCCGATTAGATACCTGCATAAAAAATAAAAGCGGTATTATTTAAGTCTTATTGTTCAGAGGGAAAATCCTTTAAAGAAAAGTGCTAATTCATGATACTCCGCTAACATGACTCCAATTGTGACGAAACTCTATAATGCTTATCTATATCGATTCCTCCATATGAGACATGATTCCAATCCCCTGCAAGCTTTATCCATAGGCGTACTTGCTTGGTTTTGATCCCAACATAGTTGCGCGCTATGAAAGTCAGCATTTATCAGCAGTTTACTAGCTGATTCTATAAAGTAGAGCAGAGTTGCTCACGCGTAATTCCCCCTTTCCACGAAGATTTCCAACCCGCTTGTCTACGCTCCTCACGATGTGATTAGGTATTGTTTTTCATGACTTTGTACGAGTATATAAGCTCTAAGGAGTTTGTATAAATCGGTTTAAAAAGGAGTGGATGCCCGCACGTTAACGGTTGTGCACAGCTTAGGCAGGATCCTATTCAAGAGAGGAGGCAGCTCACAAGATCGCGGCAAAGATGGTGTCGAAAAACGAAGGCACATTATGACCAAACCAAATCATGGGAGGTAATGTGATGATGTTTCAAACCCGTTTGGATTCCCGTTTCATCCAGCGATTAATGCTGATTGGAGGCGGATTGCTGCTCGTATTCGCTTGTATGTTCGCGTTTTCGAAGACCTTGTCAGCCCACGGATATATTAATGATCCGGCCAGCCGCGCGATCCAGTGTAAAAACGGATTAAATACCAACTGCGGCCCGATCGTCTATGAGCCTCAGAGCCTAGAGGGGCCGAAAGGTTTTCCTGCTGCCGGACCCCCTGACGGCAAAATCGCCAGCGCCGGCCTTGCTGGCTTCGCTCCGCTTGACCAGCAATCAGCTACTCGCTGGAACAAGGTGAGCATGAAGAGCGGCACCAACAACTTTACTTGGATTTTTACCGCTCGTCATGCCACGACAAGCTACCGGTATTTCATCACCAAGCCGGATTGGAATCCCAATGCACCGTTGACCCGCGCCCAGTTTGATCTGACTCCGTTCTGCACGATTAACGGGAATGGCCAGCAGCCGCCGGCCACGTTAACCCAAACCTGCAATGTGCCGCAAAGAGACGGTTACCATGTAATTCTCGGAGTGTGGGATATCGCGGATACCCAAAATGCCTGGTACATCGTCATCGATGCCCAATTCGGTCCCGGCGACAGCGTTGCACCTACGGCGCCGACTAATTTGGCAGTCAGCAACGTAGGCACAACGACGGCTACACTGACTTGGGGGGCCTCGACAGACAACATTGCCGTCACGGGTTATGAGGTGTACAACGGCGTCAATGTCATCGCCACGGTTCCTGCCAATCAGACGAGCGCCAATCTCACCAATCTATTGGCAGGCACGACTTATAATCTAGCTGTGAAGGCGTTCGACGCTTCCGGTAATCGGTCACCGCTCAGCAATAGTGTCCAGTTTACGACCACGAAATTACCGGTAGACGTGACGCCGCCGACCAATCCGACCGGCCTCCATGTGATGGGCACCCCGACGTCGACGTCAGTGACGTTGATGTGGAATGCATCCACAGATGATTCCGGTATCGCTGGTTACCGGATTTACAACGGCAACACGGTGATCGCTACTGTCACTGGAACGGCAACAGAGAAGGTCGTTACCGGTTTGTCGCCGAACACGCAATATACGTTTACGGTCCGCGCTTACGACCCGTCGAACAACGAATCTGGCAACAGCAATGCTGTGACGGTGTCAACGGCCGACGGTCCGAGTGCAACGCCATGGGCTCCAAATACCGCTTATGTGGTCAATGCGCTTGTATCCTATAACGGCAAGGTGTACAAATGCATCCAGAACCATACCTCCTTGCCGGGTTGGGAGCCGAGCAACGTGCCCGCACTCTGGCAACTGCAACCGTAAACGCAGGCTTTAGAATAGCAGGAAGCCCGCCGCTTGCAAAGAGCGTCGGGCTTATTGTTGATGGTCGATTCGATCGAGTGAATTTCATGCAATGATTCTACAATACTACCAGTGTTAAATATACAGACTAGAAATGGGGAGTAGGATAAAGGAATTATTGCGGATCCGTACGCCTCATCCCAAAATGCTATGGAAGGTGTTCAAGGCAACTTCATAAACAACGGGCAGATCAGCCTCGGAGTTAATTTAAATCTGTACCGAGTTACCCCGACCGGAGATGTGCTGGTAGGGAGTAATTCGACGAATACCATTCCGGCTGGTCAATATGCACGTCTCAAGATTACTTTGGCTTCGAATCAACCCGACGGACAGTATAGACTTGTCTTAAGCTCACCAGGTGACTTCACCGTCGTTGCCTATCTGGGCTACAATTAACGTTAAAAACCTCCTCGGCCACATTTCTCCTTACGGTGGCGATGGAGGTTTTCCTTATTTTTAACATATTAACGAACCTATATGTCTTTTAAAAAAGTTAGATGCTTTCGGAATCAATTTAGCTATTGACCTGAAATGGATTTCATACTTTAGCATACAAATAGGAGTTCTTTTTAAATATGCTAAAGGAGGATGATAACCATGTATACAACAATTATTTTTGATATTGATGGAACATTAATAAATACAGAACAAGCGGTGTTGAGATCCTTGCAGAAGCTGCTAAAGATTAACTATGATCGGGAAGTTGACTTCTCAGAACTTGCTTTTGTGCTAGGGATACCAGGTTCTGTCTCCTTGAAACGACTGGGCATTAAGGATAATGACATCGAATATGCAAATCATTGTTGGAATGAGTTTATGGGGGATTATAAACATACAATCCATGTTTACGAAGGTATTCAACAGTTGCTTGCGAGTCTGAAAGAACATTCTATTTCTACCGGGGTAGTCACATCCAAGACGAAACAAGAATTTGTCGACGATTTTGTTCCGTTTGGTCTTGATCAATATATGCAATACGTAATATGTGCAGATGATACAACATTGCACAAGCCTAATCCCGAACCATTACTAAAGTTTCTGGATATCTCGGGGGCGAAACCTGGGGCATCCATATACATCGGCGATACCATTTATGATTCTGAATGTGCCAGAGACGCTGGTGTTGACTTTGGACTAGCTTTGTGGGGATGTAAGCAAGGGGATTCTATTCCAGCAAAGTATAAGTTCAGACATCCACTGGACATGCTTACACTTTTAAATCTCCAGTAAAGGTATGTATCACATCTAAAACTTCTCATCTGCGATTGAATAGATGAGAAGTTTTTTATATATGTAAGTGATATTTATAGTTAAAGAGCTTAGATTAGTTCAATCAGACTTATCAGCAATGTAAAAATTCATCTCAACTATCTGATGATGCCACTTTGACACCTGCTTGTCGGGGACAAGAACATGATCCCATTTAAAGTCGCTATTAGCGGATTTTTTAAGATTTGATTTTCCAGATAATCGTTATCTAGATTACATTTTTATACATTGAACTGTATTAAAGGTTCTAATACTCTTAGTAAAAAGGGTATAACATTGTAAATTCATTTTAAAGTAAGAAAAGAAAAAGAAGGAAAGGATAAGCAATGAAAAAAATAAAAAATAAAAAGACATATATCATTTTGGGGATAACCCTTTTGGTTGTTATGGTTTGGATGAATAATACGAGTCTATTTTACTCGAAAGATACAAATTATAAGATTCTAGCTCATAGAGGGTTGGCTCAAACCTTTGATATTTCACAGGTAGAGTATGATACGAATACAGCTGAAATCATTTATCCGCCTGAGCACCCTTATTTAGAAAATACAATTCCTTCTATGCAGCATTTGATAATGGTGCTGACGTAGTGGAATTAGATATTCAGTTAACGAAGGATCATCAATTAGCTGTTTTTCATGATTTTACTTTAGAGTATAGAACAAATGGTAAAGGTGAAGTCAAAGATTATAAAATGAACGAATTAAAGAAACTAGATGTCGGCTATAGATATACGGCTGATAATGGTGAGAGCTATCCGTTTCGTGGCAAAGGCATTGGTATGATGCCAAGCTTAGATGATGTGTTTGCAGCTTTTCCTAATAAAGAGTTTTTAATTCATGACAAAGATGGAGATATGGAAACAACAAAAGTATTGTGGAATTCTTATTTAAGTAAAATGTCTAAGAATCAATTAGATAAAATAACAGTTTATGGTGATGGAGACAGCGAAGGGTTTGATTATTTACGTTCAAAACATGCAGAGTTGAAATTGCTGACGAAAACAATGATGAAAAACGCACTTTTAAAATACGAATTATTAGGTTGGACGGGATATATTCCGAAAGAATTGCATAATATGGAGCTTCATTTGCCTTTAAATTATGCGAAGTTCTTATGGGGTTGGCCAAATAAATTTATTGATAGAATGGAATCTGTCAACACGCGAGTCGTAATCGTAGAGGGAAATGGTAAATGGTCAGAAGGATTTGATACAAAAGAAAGCCTCGAAAAAATTCCAGCAGGATATCAGGGCTATATATGGACAAATAGGGTTGATAAAGTTACTAAATGATTAAATTCATCAAAAATAGTTGATTCTTCATTATAAGGAATCGTATTTCTTATGTTATTAAAGGGCAGGATTCCTGTTGTGAAAAGATAAAAATCCCATCGTAAAGAACCTGGTGGGATTTTTATTATGGGTTCGGGAGCGATAGGCTAAGAGATCGCGGCAATATTCATACGATTGCACGGCCAATGGATCCCCTTGTTTTCATTGAGTCCATGTGAAAACAAGTGTAACATAATGTAATCATTTTACGTCTACGCTAAAAAGGGAGGGGTTCGATGCTTCGAAAAATACTGCCGATTGTATTGTTATTGAGTGCTTGCAGCTCAGATGAAGGCCTTTCCGAACCACAATTGGGTAATACTCCTCCTCAGCCAGAAGTCATCGTTAATGGAGAATCCATTCAGGTGTATCAAAGCTCATACTGTTGGGGAAACACTTGTGCCGATTATATAAGTCCAGAAGAAATGCTTAGGGATAAGGAAAAAGAAACAGTAATTGCGAATTCAACTATTAAGTTTAGGTTTGAAGGAAAACAGCCGACTGAGACAAACCTTTCCAAATTCCATAATGGCGCACATTCTCAAGTAACAATAAGTGAAAACTCCTTTCAAGCTCCTGGAGAAAAAGGTGCTTATTACTATTCTCTTTCTGCAACTTGGCTAAAAGATAAAGAAAAGAGAATTTCTGAAGGTAGTTCAAGCTACGTATTTGTTATCGAAGTGCAAGATTAACTTGTTATTGTAAAACGAGGTATTGTTAAAGAGGCACTGTTCTTCAATCAAAAAAATTCCATTAAACTAACGGGACACGTTGTTCAATGAAACCAGGGAGCAAACGGTAGGGGAGGTATTCAATGATTGTACCTGCTCATTTGGACGGTGCGAAGGTGATAATGTATGTGGATAATGATGTGAACCGTCCAATCGCAAAAATGCTATATGAAGAAGATAATGGCTCTTCTAAGGAAATAATCATTACAGGATTAGCACTTGCGAAATACGACAATTCCAATAATTATTATCTATTCCTATGCGATAAGAACTGGGAAGTCTATCAAGATTTTGATATGGGATCAATCGAAGAGGCACTCCATAGTTCTATCGCAAGTTTTGAGCTAAACAACAGTGATTGGAAGTATGTATAGATTACGCTAACAAGTCACGATAGTTGATTAAACACATTTTGTTGAGCATGCTACCGAAGCCTGCACACTTATACAGTTGCATGTAAACCCCTTGAAGGACAAAAAAAGGGACGGAGTCCCTTTTTTCAAAGAGTATATTAGATTTTAACTGTACCCGTTTGACTGTCTGATGCGATAAATAATGGATTTCCAGTTTCAGTATGCTTCACACCTGCATCTGAAGTAGAGATGATACCAATAGAAATTATCATAAATAATAATAAGGTACTTAACAATAAGCTTGTGGAAAAAGATTGGGAGCTTGAACTTTTCAAAAAGCACCACACCCCTTACATGGTTTTTTAACCGTTTAGAAGATAACAGCAGACAGAAGCAATTCGAGAAAATCGTCTTGCAAATAAAAGCGCATATGGAGCATCCAACATTGTCACTCTATATCACCCAGAAAGATAATCTCATCGATGTACGGCAATTTCATCGTCGAGGTGATGGAAATATCGGCTACGGCTTGTACCCTTATGCTGAAGATGAGAAAGGAATCTGTAATCTTCTAAAACTAAAGGAGATAGAGGCGCTGGATGTTGGGCACTGATTCCGTGATTTTTATGTGATACAATAAGGGAAAGGGTAGAAGTTGGCAATTAGGAACGGAGGGCAAGCTTGCTTACGTGGAATAGCGATGTATGGGGAAAGCTGACTGGACCGTACAGTTCTGCAGAAAACCTATCTGTGTCATTGCAGCAGCTAATGCAGCATTATAGTCAGGAGATTTTTGATGAAATCTTCCAAGAGTACTTGTACCATCAAAATTCGATATATACGGCTACATATGCAGCGATGCCGTTTTTGGCACAAATAGCATGTTCTACATCTGATGCGGAAGTGCGCAAAGAGCTGTTTGTAAATTGCGGTATAATCGAGGCAAGCCGTGATGGGCACGATAAGGAACCATTTCCGGAAGCTTGGGCTGAACTGGCTGAAGATGTAGGCAGATCTGCCTGTACTGAATTGTATCGTGAATATGTAGAGGCCATTGGAAAACTCAAGGCGCTTACAAAGGAAGTATTCAACTACACGGCCCGTCATTCCATCGATGAGACGGAGAAACGTTTTTTTCTTGCTGCGGATGCCGCTTATCGAGGTTCGTATATGCTTGCCGATATGCTGATGACTTTTATTAACGGTGATGAGTATGTGGCCGTGTGTCCGGCCTGCGAAAATGATGTATTCATCTGGCCTCATGTAGATCATTCTGTAGAAATCGAAATACTTCAAGCCTATGAACAAGATCCCGTCTTTCACACTGATCAGGAATCCCATGTGATCGTCCCGGTCACGTCATTTGCAGATGAAGAATTACGAACATTAGCGGAGCGGGCGGAAGCGATCGGGGAGCAAACATTGGTTAGGCATCTGTATTATTTAGCGGGGGAAACATTATGTCCATCCTGCCGTGAGAAAATTTCCGTATGGCCGTCTTTACTTAGCACATTTTCAAAGTAGGGCGCAAGTTGTTAACCAATTGGATTTCTAGGAGCTGTCACGCCGCGACAAACTCCTTCTTATTTTTCGCCGATAGCCCCTTTGAGGTGAACCTTATTACAAGTAGGGCGAAATACGATCCTTAACTGTTAGAAGTGATAACTGCGCTACAGTATCCGAACTTAAAATTAATTTAGAGGCACGTTGTTTAATGATGTAACGCATGGTGATAGTACTTTAGACGGGCCTCTTTTTTATGAAACTCTATTAACGAACGTTAAAATTGTCTTAACTGGAATTCATTTTTTTTAGATTGTGTTATTGTTATTCTGTCTAATGGCGAACCCAATTTAGAGAGAGGGATGTTACTTGAAAAGAAACGTATTATATATTGAAGATAATGAGAAAATAGGCAGTTGGGTAAAAGAAGAATTGGAACAGCGAGGATTTTCAGTTCAGTGGCTCCTTTCTGGTGAAGGAGCCGAAAAAGAAGTACATCAGCATGAAGTAGTTATTTTGGATATCATGTTACCCGGGTTAGACGGATTTACGGTGGGAAAACGATTAAAGAAAGCAGATCCTGCTGTTCCTATTTTGCTGTTATCTGCTCGAACATCGATAGATGACAAGGTAGATGGTTTGCAATTTGCTGATGACTATGTAACGAAACCATTCCATACGGATGAATTGGTTGCAAGATTAGAAGTATTAATCCGTCGAAGAGGTGGAACACATTCCGAACGCATTTCATTAGGAGATCATATTGAAGTAGATCCGGAAGTCCAAATGGTATATGACAAACGCACAGGCGAAGAAATTATATTGACTGGAAAACAACATCAAATTTTAATGTTCTTCTTACGCCACCCCAATCAAGTTCTACCAAAAGAACAAATCTATGAAGCAATTTGGCAAGAAACTTATATCACTGGTGATAAAACAATAATGGTACATATCCATCGACTGCGTCAAAAGCTGGAACGTCATCCCGATTCTCCAGAGATTATTGAAACGTTGAAGGGAATAGGCTATCGGGTGAAACTATGAAACAGAATAGATCATTATTTCGTCGTTTTCTAAAAGTACATTTTCTATTTATCTTTCTTCCGCCCATTGTGCTTATTTTCTTGAGTGCGTTTGTTGGGTTTTCTAATATCCATGAAAAAGATCTAAATACGTTACATCTATTTTACGTTACCTTACTATTGTTTGGTTTTATTATTGTCGCATTTGTTATATTATCTTGGTTGTTCTTCTTGAGACTTCGCAAACGTCTCGCCCGCTTACAAGAAGTCATGTCATCTTCTGCTAAAAATAACTCATTTCCGAAACCCATATCTGTTCAAGCGGATCGTATGGATGAGATAGACCAGTTAGGAAGTTCCTTTAATTGGATGATTCAGCAGCTTGAAGACAGTCGTAAACAAGCATATGAAGAGGAATTGTTACGACATCGACTCATTGCGAATTTATCTCACGACTTACGAACGCCACTTACCATTTTGAGAGGACATGTCACCAAATTAAACAAAGAATCCATGAGTTTAGAAGGACAAAACTCGTTAACAGAGATCAACCATACGATTACCAGAGTCGGAGATCTAATGGATGATTTACTTACCTATACATTGCTTACCTCAGGAAGACATCCTTTTGGGCCCGTTTCAACAGATATTGGGCGTTTGGTAAGGGCATCTGTTGCTGCGTGGTATCCTGTATTTGAGGAAAAAGAAATTCAGCTCGATGTTGATTTACCGGCAGACGAAACATTTTATTGGGAAGCAGATCCTACATGGATGGCACGGGTTCTGGATAATTTATTTCAGCATGGTATTCGCGTACCAAATGGGGAGGCGTTCCGTAGTCAGTAAGAGGCGTTGGCTGCCTATGAGATGTACCGTGACAAAGCTATCGTCATTAAACCGAAGTCGTGGATATGATGATTGATGATATTACATCTGAAGCATCCGATTCCAATTACAGTATCATTGAGATCAACTTTAAGCCAGCCATTCATATCCACTGCTATCCATACAAGGGAAAGAACCGTAAAGCGGTTGAGAAAATTCTCGACTTGTTATTTAGGGAAGTGGAAAATAATTACGAATAGCCGAGATGCAAGACTTTATACTCCATGATTTCAACATGGTTTCTACACAAACAGGATCTAAAATCCAGATATAAAGTTCATGCACACAGACATTGCAATCATAAGGGAACTAACACCATAATCGAGGATGAATAACACTTGAATTAGGATTGAAGAAGCGGGTGAGCAATATGTCAGAAATTCGGGTGCTTGTAGTCGATGACGAGTGGGGAACTTATTGAACGACTCTAGTTAAAACAAAAAGGAGTAGCGAATGCTACTCCTTTGCTCTTTCTTCCATTCGTTATAAAATTTGACTTCGCAACAAAGTAATATAGTCTTGTTTTTCTGATAACCGCAGATACGGTTATTGTGACTACTGTAAGCATTCTACATTAACCATTTTTCTTGATCCGCATGTGGATTGTCAACACTATACTAGACAACTTTTTTAAGGGCTAATTTTCTGTAATCAACTGGTCTCATATAGCTTAGTGTTCCGTGAATCCGGTGTTTATTGTACCAGTTCACATAATCATTTAACAACAATTTCAGATGCTGCAAGTATCACACCTTTTTTTTGAACTTTGTTGTTCTTTGTTTTGCCCAATTGATACATTTCTTTTCAATTAAATGATATGATAATATAGAACAAAGTATTGTCGTTGTAATACATAAGATAAGCAGAAAAAGGGTAGGTATCTTAGCATACAAAAGTTTAAACAGTACCATCGTGATTGGAAAATGGCATAAATAGATACTATATGAAATTTCCCCCAAGTATACAAATACACCCTTATTTAAAATAGCTTTTACCTTTAGGTTATTAATTGCCATAATGATTATTATACTAACACCAATTACGACACCCCAATCTTTTAATAAGAAAGTAGTATCATTTTGAGAAAGCCCATAAATCAAAATGGAGTATAAATACAGAAAGACCCCTAATGCGATAAGTAGTTTTCTATTTATACTTTTCATATTTTTATATAATTGAGTAAGTTCTTCCTGATGTTTAAAAAGTAGCATTCCAACCATAAACATTGACGTGAAATGCAGTGTATCGGCGTAACCATTATAAAATCCCTCAGCTTTCCCAATATTCAACATATTAAGGAAAATACTAATTAAAGAAAAGCTCATGGCAAACAGTATCGTTTTCTTCCAACTCTGTTTATAAAAAAGAAGGAACAGCAAGGGGAACACGATAGATATACGCATTTCTTGAGCCAATGACCAGATCACCGGGTTGTAATTGTCTGTAAAAAAATTGTTTAGAAGTACAATATGATTGATAATATCTAATTTTGTTATAGAACCCTGCCACTTATCATAGAACCAATCTCGTAATCCCATCACCTCATACGGCGAAAATAAAACGAATAAAGCGAAGGTGATGAAAATCCAGACATAATAAGGGATATAGATTCGTACAAATCGCTTAATTAAATATCCCCAATAATTTGTTTTTGAATGATAAAGTGCCATAGATAGTACATAACCACTAAGTACATAAAAAATGATTACAGCTTCTCCACCAGCCCATAAAAACCTAAGAGGGGAGAATTTAATAGAATTAGGCAATGATGGTAGCATTAAACAAAAGTGCCCAAATACCACTGCAATAGCGGCTAAACCTCTTATAGAATCTAATTCTTTTATTCTTTTACTCATAAATTGTTCTCCTAATAAACCGTAGATTTTGTTGTTAATAAAGATGACTATACTAAGTGAATATATCGTGTTTATTTTTCTTTAAATCCCGATATAAACGCTACAGAAAACTGTATCTTCTTTTAAAGAGATTTTTCATATTTGTGCAATAAATTATAGAATAAATATTTAAAGAAAACAGAAATTTTATCTTAAGTTTTTATTAAGATTCTATTCATATTCATGTGTTGGGTCAGAATATGAATATCTAATTTATCAAAAATGAAAGGCTTTTATGTGCGTACAAAACATTGACCGTCAAGCATCTCAATAACCTGATCGAACAGGGTAAAACAGTGCTTTGCCAAATCTTCTGGATTTCAAAATATTCGTCATGCTATTTATGAACTATTGAACGATGTAGATATCGATGACAAGGAATTCGAGGAGATTAGGGTTAGTGAAATCGAACGAAAGAAACGAACTTGGATCAAGGGCATTACGGCCGCTGTGATTGTAGCTTGCATATCAACGGCAGCATTGGGAGCTGCGTTCCCAGCTTATGCGAACAATATCTCTATAATCAGAGATATTTTTAGAATAATTGGAACTGGGGTTTACCATGATTACAAAGAATTTTCGAATGAGATCAATATGTCGCAAGAGAGCCAAGGCATAGCGTTCACTATTAATGAGGCGATTTTCAATGGCGAGACAGTATCATTAACCTATTCATTAGATAGTAATCAAGATTTAGGAGATGCCTCAATTATTCATGGAGTTTTAGATATTCAGGACGCGGAGGGGATGGTCGTCAGCGATAAAATTACGAAGATAGGGCCGAAGAGATACGTCGGACTAATAATGGGAGCAGCCTACCATCAAAAGAAACCCGACACTGTAAAACTTACATGGAACGTGGAAGGGGTTACGATTCCTGACAGTAAAGAAATGATCAAAGGAAAATGGGATTATGCTCTTGAGCTGAAAGCAACAAAAAGTAAGGTACAGGTGTACAAGTGATTTCCCAGCGTGTAGAACAGGGTGGCGTATAAGTAAATATCATAGATAAATACATTTGCTCATGGTTTACGTATGGGACTGATAAGTGCAATAATAACTTCAAGGAATTTTGTAGCTGATTTTTGTATTAGGGAATAGGAATGTCCCAAAGTTCTTGTCATCCGACAAATAAATGATAAACCAAAGGCTGAAAGGGATTAAACCGAATTAGTGACATGTGTACAAAATACGGGTTTTGTGAAACAGTAGTATAGGTTTAAAAGGAGTCTCTCCAAATTGGCATGCATCTGCAGCTAAATCACATAATCTCACCATATTATCAAATGCTCATTACTGCGTGCATTTCATTTTATTTGTTCATTATTACTCTGACTTCAATGATTGCACAGTTGATTTATTATTACTGATTAATGTGTCGTCTGTTAGCGTGCTAATCCGCACATTGCATATTCCGCAATTACAGATGTTTGAACTGGCATCTTAGATCTATTATCGACTGGATTCGATCAAATCCATGAACTATTTCTTAATTGAACACCAGCCGACTTTAACAATTCACTTCTTTTCCATTATTATGTGAAATACTTCTCAATGATATACCACATTAGCTGCTCTGATGTTATGTTCATCTCATGTACTTCAAAAGACAGGCTATAAAAGTCGATGTAATGAAAACGCTATCACGTCAATTACCTTTCATTACCATATTGGCGTCCCCTTTTTCAATCCAAAGACATGATTTCTGATGCAAATTTGAATTGAAAAACCCACCATAATTTTCAAGGCATACCTTCGCCACCAAGCTAGTAGCACATGTTAACGAAGGATGTTACGTATAAAGGTCGATAGATTCCAATAAATAAAAATGACTCATGATCGATTCGTGTATACGGGGAATCAATCATGAGCCTTACATAGACTAATGTTGGCTAATAAATTCTAATATCTTATCAACAGCTTGAACATACCCACCCGATTCGCGGAAGGATTGTTGCATGTTTATAGCGGCTGTCTTGTAAGATGCGTGGCTTAACACATGGTCTGCGGCTTCGCGGATTTGCTCTGCAGTCAAGTCATCCATACGTAATGTAACACCCGCTCCAACTCTGGAGATTTGCTTGGCAATGACTGGCTGATCCGCGCTTTGCGGGATAACAATGAGCGGAACTCCGTAATAGAGACCTTCATGAGCACTATTCATGCCACCATGTGTAATAAATAATTTCGTGTGTGGCAATAGATCGGTTTGTGGCACAACGTTTTTTACGATGAAGTTTGCAGGGATCCTACCTAAATCTGAAATTTGGACTTTATCACCGATCGACATGACAATCGTATGTTCCGTGTCTCCCAAAGCATCCATACAGAGCTTATAGAAATCAATCGCTTGGTTAAAGACAGTACCGAGGGAAATGTAAATGAGGCTTCTTCCTTCGATTGCCGTAAGGTCGAAGTCCGTTTGGCTGACCCGTAAAGAGATGGATGGCCCAACAAATTGAAAGGAATGATCAAATGTTTCTCCTTCAGGTTGGAACTCCCTAGTCGTATACACGATGGTAAGTGGTGCTGGATTACAAAATACTTCGAAAGGAGAATGAATCTCCACTTGATAGGTTTCCTTCACCTTGTCCATCAGGCTTACAAATGTACCATGGATAGGCTTTGCGATCTCTGCAGGTACACTTGCATGGAACTGTTCCATCATGCTATCGAAGGATGCCTTTGACTGTGCAAAAGACGTACAGGAATTGATTGCAGGCAGTTTCAGCATTTGAGCTATGATTCGTCCACAACCAAACATGGAATCGTGAATGATGTAATCGAATTGCTCTCCCTTGATCTGTTCAAGTACGCTTGGTATGACGACATCTGCCGTAAGCAGCAAGCCGTTGATTCGTTCAAGTACATAATTTCGTCCACCTGAAATAAAGGCTTTGATGAATTTCTGATCATCAAATGTTCGTACGATAGCGCCTGTCTTCTCCAATCGCTCTCGGAATGCTTCTATGCAGAAGTATACGACCTCTTCTCCCCGTGAGATAAGCTCCTGTACGACTCCAATCGTGGGAACGATATGTCCCTCTGATCCCCCATTTATAAATAAAACACGCGCCATTATCATCACTCCTAGACATTACGGTTCGCTGACATTGTTCGCAAGGATTCCCATGCCCTCGCTTGGATCGTTACTTGAAATTGTATTCGGGATCAAGTTTATCATAGTATACAAATAGTACAAAGAAATTTTGTATAACCCCCGTAAATTTTCTCACTACTGATGTAATTAGTGCAAATCTTATCATAAATGAGGATAAACAAAAACATGCTAGAGCAAAAAACATCTCCCCAAATGAATGGGGAGATGTTCATGTATTCATATTAATTAGTGAGTAATGGATGATTTCGGATATAACGTTGTTCCCCAAATCGAAACATTAATATCGCTAGCTAACGGAACGTTATATTCATCAACAACTGTTCTCCACCATTCCCAAGCAAGACCTGTGCATTCTCTTGCATAAATTCTTATGTTCTTGGCATTAGGCGGAAGTGGGATTTCTGTTGAGAAATGAGCAGTTCTATCGCGCCAATTTCCATCCCAACTTTTACGAGTCACGATTTCTTGTCCATTTTCATCATATGAAAACTCGTCCCAATATACTTCAAACTGAGCTACATATGCACCACTATGATCAAGCTTAATTTTACCCTTCGTATATTCCGTCGTTTTCGTCTCGATATACTCGGTATTGTTGTGAACGGCAGCGATGGAATTGTCTTTCAAGAAGACACTTGTATATGAAATCGGGTAAGCTGGGTTCTTACTGCTGAATTCTGCATTGTCCTTGATTACGCTTTGGATAACATTGAAGTCTTTCGTGACAACTTGGTTATGGGTTTGCGCGTCGCCACCTAATACAACGGCAGTAAACGAACTGTTTTCATAAATATCTTTGTACTGTCCGCTAGCCTGAATGCTAGGATTATTGAGCAATAATTTAAATGCCGTTTGTACATCATTGCTCTTGGAGGTCGTCTCCAATTTGACGTAAATGGTACGGCCATAAGCTACGTTTGATACCATCAACGGTGGAGTCTCGTTGCTTACCCCTTTGCGGACTAACTCGGCAAACGACACACTGTCATCAAACAGGTCCGATGGATTGTTGGGCAGTCCTGCACTTACGGTATAAAAGATTTGCTTATAAGCAGCAACCATCACTTTTTTCTCGCCGTTTGCGACCGCATTAAAGTCGATTCCAAGCGTTCCGTTAAGCACTTTCGCGTTCACATTCAGTGCACTGGAAATTTGGTTTTGGCTGTAAACCATGGATTCAGCATACTGTAATCTAGCTGGCAGTGTATGCGTGCTGGAATACTTTTCTCCCCAAATCGATACGAGCTGATCAATGGCACTAGATACGCTGCCGTAATTTGGATTTTGAACGGAAATTGTGTTCTCGTTCTTCAATCCAGGCAGATCGATGCTAATATCCATTGGCTTTCTCGCAGCCATAACCAGACTAGGCTGATTATCCGCAAAATCCTTATTTGCAAGCTGTATTGCGCCTGGATAAGTGCGATTCGTGATCGAATCAATGATTGAAATATCTACGGGTGACGTTGTAAGTGATTTTTTGTCCCGTTCAACCACGATGAATTTACCGTTGGACTGAATGCCTTCTTTGGGAACAAAACTACTGATTTGATCCCCTTGTACAGCCAAAACCTCATTGCGATTATAGTTCAGGCCTGCGATTCCAAGATCAATATCATTGGATTCGTTTGGAGCAGCGGAGGAAATACTCGCAAAAGTGAACACTTGCAAACTCACTAACAGACTTACGAGTACTTTCCTTCCTTTCACATAGTTTGTTTTTTTCTTCATACAATTACCCCTCTTTATGTAAAATTGTAGTACTAATGTACTACATTAATTTTTTTATCGGTAATTTGGTATGAATTTTTTATATTTTTATTAAGAAATAATACGAAACTTCATAACTTTTATGACAGGAATAAAATATTTTTGAGTTTAATTCGATTATTCAGAATAATTCTTCCATATTATAGGATTTTACTTGTAGATCCTAGTATTGTATATGAAACAATAAATTACCAAGTAAATCCTTTTTTTTGAAGGAGTAAAATAAAACACTCCCCTAAGCATCACATTAGGAGAGTGTGTATAAGATTAGCCAATCAATTCCACGCATGAGAATGTGCCCAATTTCAAACCATAATTATGCGGCAACTCTAAATGGTGTATGAGCAAATTGATAGTAGCTTATGGAGGTGTAAAGTACGTGAACTGTAATGTTGGAAAAACGGAACAAGCAATTCGAATTTCGGTTGGTGCTGCAATCATCTTTACGGGACTTTATTACAGAAAATGGTGGGGATTAATTGGATTGGTTCCTATCATTACAGGCACAACTCGCTATTGTCCGGCGAATGCAGTTCTTGGTATTCAAAATTGCAAAAAAGTGAAATAAATGCTTCTCCAATAAAGAGTCTAAAACCTTAATAGGTTTTGGACTCCGCTTCATCCAATTTCTTCAGTCATTCGTTGATCGCCAGTTTTTTCCATGATCCCTATTGAGGATGGAACCAGCCACTGTCATAGTTCCGGTTGATTCGGCGGATTGGCCTTGATATAGGAGATAAACGCGCGGGATGCATAAGAAAGATATTTATCCCGAGGATAAATGAGAGCCAGCTCCCAAGCGATTTCCGGTTGGGACACGGTAACGGCATGAATGGCAAGATGGTGCAATCGGTTCGCCATCGATCGGGGAATCAATGATATTCCTAGTTGCGAAGCTACCATCTCGCAGCAGAAATCCCATAGAGAGGTCAAATGAGCCACCTTGGGTTCGAACCCAGCCTGCAAGCATGCTTGCTCAACTACGTCATGAAGGGCAAATTCCTTGGTGAACAGAATGAAGGGCTCATTCTGCAATTCGGTTAAGCTGACGGATTTCCTTCCAGATAGCCAGTGATGATTGCTCACGATGACAACCAGTTCTTCCGTTAACAAGGAAACCGTTCGATACAGCTGTGTGTTCACCGGCAGCACCGTGACCCCAAAATCGATATTTCCTTGCTCCATCTGCATCTTTACTTGTTTCGCGCTGTATTCTACCATTTGAATCTCAATCTTGGGATAGCTCTTCTTGAATCCAGAAATGATTTTTGGGAAAAGCAATGCGCTAATTGTAGGCATGATCCCCATTGTCACTTTTCCTCTTTGCACGTGAACCAGCTCATTTACGGAAGAAGATAAATCCTCTAGCATCTGCAAAATTTTTAAAGCTTTCTCGTTAACCAGCCTTCCTGTATCGGTGAGTACAACTTCCCTGTCGGAACGGTCAAGCAACATAACGCCCAATTCATCCTCGAGACTCTTGATCATCTTGCTGATGGACGGCTGAGAAACATACAACACCTGCGAAGCTTTTGTAAAATTTTTATGCTTGGCTACTTCTGCAAAATAATGAAGTTGTTTAATATCCATGTGATCCGGATCTTCCTCCTTCCCCTACAGGCAAAGTGGTATCCAAACCATTCATCCCTTGGCTCAAGATCATGATATGCCTAACATGCCAAAAACAGCACTTCGCGCCGTTAAACGCTTAGTGCTGTTCAAATATGCCAATGGATTAAACCGGATATACCGGGTGCTTGCGCTCTGAGAAGACGACAGCCTTTGATGAATAAGCCGAAAAACGGTTCACTAACTCGGTACGCAGCGAATTGGCGGGAATAATTCCGTCAATAATCATTTCGGAGGCTAGTCGGTAAATATCAATGTCCTGCTTATATTCTTCACGCTTTTGTTCGATAAAAGCAGCCCTCTCGCTTTCAGGCAATTGAGCAATTTTATTGGCATAGACGGCATTGACTGCGGCCTCTGGCCCCATTACCGCGATTTGAGCCGTAGGCAGTGCGAGGCAACAATCCGGTTCAAATGCTGGACCAGCCATCGCGTAAAGACCCGCTCCGTACGCTTTGCGAACGATTACTGAAATTTTAGGCACGGTTGCTTCGGACATCGCTGAAATCATTTTCGCCCCATGGCGGATAATTCCTGCCCGCTCCACCTTTGTGCCGATCATAAAACCAGGGACGTCGGCAAGGAATAGAAGCGGGATATGAAATGCGTCGCAGAGGGTTATAAATCTGGCTGCCTTATCCGCTGAATCGAGGAACAGCACGCCACCCTTCACCCGTGGCTGATTGGCCATGATCCCGACCGGTTTTCCATTCATTCGTGCCAATCCTGTAATAAGTTCACCGGCAAACAGCTTCTTCATCTCAAAAAATGATCCCTCGTCGATAATACGGTCAATCAGATCAACCATATTGAACGGGGCATTCTGATTGGTCGGGATGAGCTCTTCCAATGATTTCTCAAAGAATGGTGGTGCCACTGGTTTCGCAACCGGCGGTTGTTCGGAAAAATGGGAGGGAAAGTAAGAGAGATATTGCCGCGCCATCAAAATGGCTTCTTCTTCATTCTTCGCCAGCACATCCCCACACCCTGAAATCGAACAGTGCATGTGCGCACCGCCCATCTCTTCTAGCGTAACCTTTTCTCCGATTACCATCTCCGCCATCCGCGGGGAACCGAGATACATGGATGCATTTCCATCTACCATAATCACGATATCACAAAATGCTGGAATGTAGGCTCCACCCGCAGCCGAAGGGCCGAACAGCAGGCAGATTTGGGGGATTTTGCCCGACAACTTGACCTGATTGTAAAAAATACGTCCTGCTCCGCGCCTGCCAGGAAACATCTCGACCTGATCTGTAATGCGGGCACCTGCGGAATCCACGAGGTAAATTAACGGCACTCTCATTTTCTCAGCTGTCTCTTGGATTCGAATGATCTTCTCTACCGTACGCGATCCCCACGATCCGGCTTTTACAGTAGAATCATTGGCCATTACGCATACGATTCTTCCGTTCATTTTCCCAATCGCCGTAACGACGCCATCCGCCGGAAGATCTTCTGCGGCGCAGTTGGCGAACAGCGCATCCTCCAGCTCGAAACCTGGATCAAACAGTAGCTTTAGTCGGTCGCGAACAAATAACTTCCCTTTTTCCGCATTCTTTTGATGATAAGACGGATCCCCTCCTTCGAGGATTCGTGAAACACGTTTCTGCAGCTCCTCTGGATTGAATTCGATAGACATCCCCTATTCCTCCTTATCTGCGATATGCTTGTTACTCGCCCTTAAATATGGGAGGACGTTTATCTTTGAACGCCTGCAGTCCTTCCAAGCGATCCTTTGTCGGAATTGTGGCTTCATATGCATGCTGCTCAATCGCAAGTCCAGTGTTCAGCTCCACTTCCAATCCCTTATCGATGGCGAATTTGGCCTGAGTCACAGCGATAGGAGCATTTCGAACAATACGGCCTGCTATTTCCAAGGCCTTATCTATCAGGAATTCAGGCGGTGCCACAGCCTCTGCCAGTCCGATGTTCCTTGCTTCTTCAGCGTCGATTTTTCTTGCCGTGAAAATGAGCTCCTTCGCCCGCCCCTTCCCGATCAGCCTCGGCAGCCGCTGTGTTCCTCCTGCGCCGGGAATAATTCCAAGTGAAGTCTCTGCAAGGGCGAATGCGGCTGTTGTGGAAGCAATCCGAATGTCACAGGCCAAGGCCAATTCCATTCCCCCGCCCATAGCAGCTCCGTTCACCGCGGCAATGACCGGCTGGGGCAAGGCTTCTACATCATTGATGGTCTCTCGAATGAAAGATACCGTTCTACGTACTTGGCTCATGTCCATCCCTGCGCGTTCTTTTAAATCAGCACCTGCACAAAAGGCTTTCTCTCCAGCGCCTGTGATGATAATACAGCGAACAGCCCGATCCAATTTACATGCATCTGCCGCATCACGCAATTGTTCGAGCATCTTGATTGATAACGCATTGGCAGCTTCCGGACGGTTCAACGTGATGAGCACAATTCCATTTCCCATATTGGAGACCAGTACGGCTTTTTCCATGATCGCCCCTCCTTCCTAGTACCGAATCATGCACCTGCATCATGTACCTGCTCATCCGTTCGAGCTGCTGACCTGAAGATTCCGACTCGGCAAGGTTCTTCCGATCTTCTCCTGAATATAACGCGCCGCGGAGAGAAGCTTTTCCTGATTTATCCCCGTCTGAATTCCCATTGAATCCAGCATGAATAACAAGTCCTCCGAAGCGACATTGCCGGAGGCTCCAGGTGCATACGGGCATCCGCCCAACCCTCCGACAGAGGCATCGAATGTTGTGATCCCCATGTTCATGGACGCCAGAATATTCGCCAGCGCCGTTCCACGCGTATCGTGGAAATGCAGAGCCAGTTTCTCGGCATCAAAACGCTTGAGCAGCATTTCCAATGCATCTTCTACCTGCTTCGGATTTGCAATGCCAATCGTATCCCCTAGAGATAATTCGCCAATCCCCATTTCGAACAACGTTTCCGATACACGGATGACCTCATCGATAGAGATGGGCCCTTCATAGGGGCAGCCAAAAACCGTTGACACGTAACCGCGGACTGATCTTCCAGCGGAATGAGCTGCTTGCACGACTTCATGCAAAATGGGAAACGTAGCGTTTATTGACTTGTTGATATTTCTTTGATTGTGGGTCTCACTGGCAGACATAAAGACGGCCACTTCATCTACATCGGTCTCAAGTGCTCGCTCTAGGCCCTGCCGATTCGGAACGAGTGCCGAATACGTAATGCCAGGCATCCGTTCAATCCCTTTGGCAACTTCAGCGGCATCTGCCAGTGCTGGAATCCACTTCGGATTCACAAATGAAGTGATTTCTAAGGATGTAATTCCGGTATTGGACAATTGGTTGATCCAAGCGATTTTATCTTCTGTTGCAACGAAAACCTTCTCATTTTGCAGTCCGTCCCTTGGACCAACCTCTTTGATCGTTACTCTCGCCGGCCAGTTCATCTTCCCCAACCCCCAGCATCCGTTTAATCCAGCTCGATCAACAAATCTCCTTCATCAACAAAGTCGCCTTCGCTCACGTTGACCTTGTTTACCGTTCCTCCGGTACCAGACGTAATGGAGATCTCCATTTTCATCGATTCCAACACGACTACATTTTGTCCTGCCTCGACTTGATCCCCAGGCTTGACAAGAATCTTGTATACATTCCCCGCCATAACCGCCACGATTTTGCTCATCTGAATAACCTCCTTTTTTACGAATAGCCTTACGGTAACTCGCCGAGGCCTTATCCGATCAAGTTATGTTTGCTCCAGTACATATTTCGCAACAAAGCCTGTTGTTGTCTCGCCTGAACGGAATGCTGGATGCGCGATGACTTCTTGCAGCATTGGAATGTTGGTCTTGATGCCTTCAACCTGATAATCGGCCAGCGCCTGTTGAAGTCGGTCAATCGCTTCATTGCGATCCTTCCCTGTGACGATGAGCTTTGCAATCATCGGATCATAGAAGGGCGTAACGACAGAACCATCATGTACAGCCAGCTCATGACGAATTCCGTCTCCTTCAGGGATAGCGAACTTCGTAATGATTCCAGGGGATGGGAAGAACGTCTTCGGATCTTCTGCATAAATCCGTACTTCTATCGCATGGCCTTCGCGTTTCACATCAGATTGACCGAAGTTCAAGGAATGACCTGCTGCAATTCGCAGCTGCCCCGCAACCAAGTCCAAGCCGGTAATCTCTTCTGTGATCGTATGCTCCACCTGCAGACGAGTATTCATTTCAAGAAAGTAGAAATTTTTATGCTCGTCGACTAAAAATTCGATGGTTCCAGCATTCCGGTATCCGATCGATTTAGCCGCCCTAACCGCCGCTTCTCCCATTTTTTCTCGTGTGAGTTCATCTAAAAAGGTTGAAGGAGCTTCTTCCACGACTTTTTGATGGCGCCGTTGTATCGAACATTCCCGCTCCCATAAGTAGACGGTATTTCCCTGGGCGTCCGCTAAAATCTGAATTTCGATATGCCGAGGATTTTCTACAACCTTCTCTAGATACATGGCCCCATCTCCGAAGAAATTAGAGGCACGTTTCTGGTTCCCTTCAAATGCTTGTTTCATCTCCGCTTCGTTGTTCACGATCTGCATCCCGATCCCGCCACCACCGGCTGAGGCTTTCAGCATAACCGGATAGCCGATTCGGCTGGCTGCCTGTGCTGCTTCTTCCGCATCCACTAATGCACAGGAAATGCCGGGAACAACAGGCACGCCTGCCTGTTCCATGCTGTTTCGGGCTTCAATTTTACTGCCCATGCGGGCAATGACATCTGATGATGGACCGATGAATACAATACCCGCTTCCTCGCAACGGCGTGCAAATTCCGCATTTTCCGAAAGTAACCCGTATCCGGGGTGAATCGCATCCGCTTTAGCAAGATGGGCGATTTCTAAAATCTTGTCGATTTTTAAATAGCTATCTGTAACTTTTGGATTTCCTACCTCGTAGGCCTCATCTGCCAGTTTGACATGCGGAGCTTCCTTATCCACTTTCGAGTAGATGCTGACGGTGGCAATGCCCAGCGCTTTGCAAGTGCGGATCACTCGAGCCGCAATTTCGCCTCGGTTGGCGATTAGAATCTTTTTGAACATAGAACCAATCCCCTTTAACAACCGATCTGGCGTGCAATGACCATTCGTTGCACTTCTGAAGTTCCTTCTCCAATCTCAAGCAGCTTGGCATCCCGAAAGAATCGTTCAACCTGGTATTCCTTCATATATCCATAACCGCCATGGATTTGTACGGCTTGATCACACGCCTTCATGCATATTTCCGAAGCAAATAATTTGGCCATCGCCGCTTCCTTCTTGAACTTCCTGCCTTTATCTTTAAGCCATGCCGCTTTATACACGATCGTGCGTGCGAGTTCAATATGCATGGCCATGTCGGCCAGCTTGAATTGGATCGCTTGAAAGGAGGATAAGCTTTGGCTGAATTGTTTTCTTTCTTTGGCATATTGAAGCGATTTTTCGTAAGCCCCTTGGGCAATTCCGACCGCCATCGCACCGATACCGATTCGGCCTCCGTCAAGCGTAGCTAAAAATTGCTTGTATCCATGCCCTTCTTTCCCTAGAAGATTTTCTTTGGGAACGGTTACATCTTGTAAAATTAATTCCGTTGTATTTGATGAATGCAGCCCCATTTTTTCATAATTGTTAATGACCGTAAATCCTGGCGCATCTGTAGACACGATAAATGCACTGATTCCATTCGTCCCTTTGGTGCGATCCGTAACGGCTGTGAGGGACAAGTTTTTGGCATAGCTTGCATTGGTAATAAAGCATTTGGAGCCGGAAATGATCCACTTATCTCCATGCAGATTCGCTTTTGTCTGGGTTCCGCCTGCATCCGATCCTGCATTTGGTTCCGTCAGCCCGAACGCGCCCATGTATTCTCCTGTACATAAAGGGGTTAAGTATTTTTCCTTTTGCTCATGTGTTCCGAATAAATGGATGGGTGCCCCGCCTAAAGAAATATGGGCTGAATAGGTAATGCCCGTGGAAGCACAGACCCGGCTTAATTCTTCTACAGTGATAGCGAAGCTAATGGTATCCGCTCCGCCGCCGCCATATTGTTCGGGAAAAGGCAGGCCCATGACGCCCAGCTTCGTTAATTTATCGAAAACATCCGCCGGAAATTGCTTCGTACGATCCCGTTCATCCGCGCCCGGGGCAACCTCGCCCTCCGAAAAATCGCGCATCATTTTTTTGATCAACGCTTGTTCCTCGGTTAAATCAAAATGCATGAATTCATCGCTCCCTTTTAATATAGTCCGATGTCCGTGCCGTAGCTTTCAATCTTTTGCTTGACTCTCTTCAAGAAGCGACCGCACACAAGACCGTCCAAAACCCGGTGATCCAAAGAAAGACAAATGTTCATCATATCGTGAACGGCAATCATGTTATTAATGACGACCGGACGTTTGACGATGGCTTCCATACTTAAAATGGCTACCTGCGGTGGATTGATGATCGGGGCTGAAAGCACGGAGCCGAAGGAGCCTGTGTTATTCACGGTAAACGTTCCGCCAGTTAGATCCGCCTGCGTTAATTTGCCTTCTCTCGTTTTCGTGACCATTTCGTCTATTGCTTTGGCAAGACCGAAAATGCTTTTTTGGTCGGCGTCCTTAATGACAGGAACGAATAAGGCATTCTCGGTGGCAACGGCAATCGAGATATGAATC
This sequence comes from Paenibacillus sp. MER 180, assembly GCF_023713665.1. Lineage (NCBI taxonomy): Bacteria > Bacillati > Bacillota > Bacilli > Caryophanales > Paenibacillaceae > Paenibacillus > Paenibacillus sp. MER 180. The sequence continues at coordinate 383,237 of NZ_JAMAVT010000006.1, forward strand.
GCTTTTTTGGCGATGATGTGATTGTCTGTCCACTGCGAATTTAAAATAGGGAATTCCTTTAGAGTCTCCGCTACCGACTTGATAAAGAATGGCAAATAAGTGAGCTGGAGTCCTTCTTTTTTCTTAAACTCCTCTTTAATCTGGCTGCGATAACTAACCAAATTCGTGACATCACATTCCACCATAAGCCATGCGTGCGGAATTTCCTGCTTGCTTTGTACCATTCGCTTGGCTATGGTTTTGCGGATGCCGGTAACTGGGATCTTCTCGTCGGCTTGATGAATGGTAGAATGGTCAGCAGATAAGGCATCAATTGATTCGGACGGAAACGCAATATCGGGAACTGATGCTGCCGCTTGTGATAATGACTGAGATGGAGATTCGATTTGCTGAGCTGGGGAGTCTTCAGACTGTTTCTTTTCTTGGACGATTTGCAAGATGTCTCTTCGGGTGATGCGTCCCGCAGTGCCCGAACCCTCTATACAGGAAAGATCCAGGTTGTAGTCTTGCGCCAGTTTGAGTACGGCCGGCGAATAGCGCTGCTGCTTGGCTGATTGCATGGTTGAATCATCGGTCTCCTCGTTTTGGGCGGCGGCAACTGGTTTGGACTCAATCGGCGTGCCTGTTTGTTTTTCCTCCTCAATACAGCAGAGCAGCGTTCCTACTGCTACCGTTTCATCTTCTTGAACGACAATTTCGGTTATCGTGCCGCTAAATGAAGAAGGAACCTCCGCATTCACTTTATCTGTAAGCACTTCACATACAGGATCGTATTTATTGACTTTATCCCCGACGTTGACGAGCCACTTGGAGATGGTTCCTTCCGTTACGCTTTCGCCTAACTGGGGCATGACGATTTTCTTAGCCATATTCTCCTCCCGTTGGATCACAATTCGGCTAATTCTTTCATGGCCTGATATACTTTATCCGGGTTGAGCATGAAGAACTTTTCCATTGGCAAGCTGTAAGGCATAGCGGGGACATCCGGACTGCAGAGACGTTTGATTGGCGCGTCCAATTCATAAAGGCATTCTTCTGCGATGACAGCAGCTACTTCAGCTCCAACGCCGCCCTCTTTGTTGTCTTCATGAACAATGAGCACTTTGCCGGTTTTGCGAGCAGCCTCTACAATAGCTTCCTTGTCCAGAGGATAGAGGGTACGTAAATCCAGAATGTGAGCGCTGTATCCATCTTTAGAAAGCTGCTCTGCCGCTTTTATCGCAAAATGCAAGGAAAGTCCGTAAGAAATAACCGTGATGTCTTCCCCTTGCTGCTTAATATCCGCCTTCCCGATCGGTACCGTATAATCCGAGTCTGGCACTTCTCCCTTGATCGAGCGATAGCATCGCTTATGTTCGAAGAAAAGAACAGGATCTTCATCGCGGATGGCCGCCTTTAGCAGGCCTTTGGCATCATACGGCGTGGAAGGCGTGACCACTTTTAGACCAGGAATACAGCAAAACATCGCTTCTACGCTTTGCGAATGATAGAGGGCTCCGCGAACTCCTCCGCCATAAGGGGCACGGATGACCAAGGGACAGTTCCAATCTCCATTGGAGCGGTATCTCATTTTGGCTGCTTCATTCACAATTTGGTTGACGGCAGGCATGATATACTCGGCGAACTGAATTTCTGCAACAGGCCTCATTCCATGAGCGGCTGCACCAATCGATACACCTGCAATGGCTGCTTCCGATAGCGGTGTGTCGATAACCCGTTGTTCCCCGAATTCCTCTTGAAATCCCTGTGTAACCCGAAATACGCCCCCACGCACTCCGACGTCTTCTCCTAATACAAATACCCTGCTATCTCGCTGCATTTCCTCTCGAAGAGCTTGGGACACTGCTTCAAGATAAGAAATTACGGCCATTTCTCCTCACTCCCCCTATTCTGCATAAACGTGCTTAAGGGCATCTTCCGGGGCTGAATCCGGGGCATTCTCCGCATATTCCGTGGCCTCATCGACCTCCATGCGTAACCGTTCATGGATCTCCATGTCTTTATGTTCATCTAATAGCCCCGATGCTTTCAGATAATTGCTGAAGGTTATGAGCGGATCCCGCTTCTTGGCTTCTTCCACTTCTTCACGGGAACGGTAGGTTCGATCATCATCGTCGCTTGAATGCGGGACTAAACGATAGAGCACCGCCTCGATAAGCGTTGGCCCTTCACCTCTTCTTGCCCGATCGGCCGCCTCTTTCGTGACTTTGTATACTTCTAATAGATCATTTCCATCCACACTGATGCCGGGAAACCCATATCCCTTTGCCCGGTCCGCGATGCTTTCGCATGCCGCCTGCTTGGAGAACGGAACCGATATGGCGTACTTGTTGTTCTCACACATGAAAATGACAGGCAGCTTGTGCACCCCAGCATAGTTAGCCGCTTCGTGAAACTCCCCTTGGTTGCTGCCGCCGTCCCCGAAGGCCGAAAATGCAACTAGCCTTTTTCCTTGCATTTTTCCAGATAAAGCGATTCCAACTGCGTGCGGAATTTGGCTCGACACGACACTAGAGCCCGAAAGAATATTCCGGCTTTTGCTCCCGTAATGACCTGGCATTTGGCGTCCGCCGCTCGTTGGATCTTCTGACTTAGCGAAAGCGGAAAGCATTAATTCCCGTGCTGTCAGCCCGAAAGCAACGACCATACCCATGTCCCGATAATAGGGACACAGAAAATCTCTCGTTGGATCCAGCGCATATGCCGCCCCTACCTGAGCTGCTTCATGACCTTGGCATGAAACGAGAAAAGGGATCTTTCCCGCGCGATTGAGCAGCCACATCCGTTCATCTATTTTTCGCGCCAAAACCATATGCTGATACATGTCAAGAACCTGCTGATCTGATAACCCCAGTGCTTGGTGCCGGTTCTGGACTTGACCAAATTCGGTGTTATTCATATCGTATCCCTCCGACAATTGTGCCGCTGCATACTGCGGTTTCCTTTATTTTATTAACCATCGTTCCAATCGTGAAATACATATACTGCATAGTAACGATGCAAAAAAAATATAGCCATTTGATTTGGTTATGGGCTCACCTTATTTACGTCCTACACATTTTCTAATCAGTTACATAGGCTAATGGAAAGAAGCATCTTGGAGGGTTATTATGAGGTATCGTTGTCCCTTATGCGGCAATTGGCGAACTGATCATACGATCATCGACGAATGGAGTGAGGTGATTCCCCCACCAGCCCCAGAGTTAAAAGCGGTCTCCATTGATCCGACAAGTACCGCACTCCTCATCTTGGATATGGAGGATTCGATATGTAACAATCCACGCTGTGTTGCATCCATTCCTAGAATTAATTACTTATTGACGGAAGCACGCAAAGCAGGGATGTTGGTTGTCTATAGTCTTACACATACAGGAAATGCATCAGACATTACTCAACTACTGCGCCCGGCGATGAACGAGCCGATCGTGAAATCAAACGTAGATAAATTCTATAACACGGAGTTAGAGCAGATTTTGCAGAGGAATCATATTCGAACGGTTATTGTAACGGGTTATGCGGCAAATGGAGCGGTTCTACACACAGCTACTGCTGCTGCATTCCGTGGATTTAATGTTGTAGTTCCAGTCGACGGAATGTCTGCTGCCAATCCGTATGCTGAACAATACACAGCATGGCATATGCTGAATAGTCCGGGAACACGGAACCGAGCTGTATTATCTAAGACGGATTTGATCCTACTCTAGAAATGTATGTTCGACAGGAACCATGTGAAAATAAAAACACAGCGCCTTTGTCGGCGCTGTGCGTTTTTAGTCTGATACGATGAGGTGCCACCATAATAGATAGCCTTTTATAAGGGAATGGACAGCAAAGGTATCACTGGAGAGCATTCATTGTAACTTTAGCAGCCTTTGCAATCAGTTCGTTATGGATACCGTCGAACTGCTCTTTCGGAACAAATTTCATCAACATCGGCGTGATAATCTTGGTAGAGGCTCATTTATAAGTTGCTTTCTTCAAGTGAAAAAAGAAGAGGACGCCATTCGGCGTATTCCTTGCACCATAAGGAACATCGTGCAGTTCCAGAATCTTTTTGGAAATGGCGAGTCCGAGGCCCGTTCCTCCAGTAGCACGATGACGGGAAGCTTCCCCACGATAAAAGCGATCCCATATTTTTTCGATCTGTGCTGGCGGAATATGGACGCCTGTATTCTCGATGCATACCTTAACGATTTCCTGCTCCTCAATCATGGAAATATTAATGGAATATCCCTCTGAAGTGTAACGAATAGCATTGTTGATAAAGTTAACAATAACCTGCTCGATTCGAAGCTTATTGGCCACGACTTCAATCTGAGCAAGTGATACATTTAGACTCAATTGCTTGTTTGCAATTTCGGCATGCAGCTTTTCGCATGATTGCTCGATGACGGCATCAATTCGGAAGGTGTCCAGCATCATTTTGTAAGTACCCGATTCATATTTTGCTAATTCCAGCATGTCTACGATGAGAAGATCCATCCGCTTCACTTCATTTTCCATGGCAGCAAAGTAATAATCCCGCTTATGGTTGGCCACGCCATCTTTCAAAATCGACAGACAGCTCTGGATGACACTCAGTGGGGTTTTCAATTCATGCGACACCCCTGAGATAAATTCCTTTCGCGTAAACTCCAACTGTTTTTCTTTTTCAATATCCTGCTGGAGCTTCTGGATATAGGAATGCAAGGTATCCGATAATTCATTGATATTCCGGGACAGATCCCCGATCTCATCTTTGGACGTGATGGGAATCTTTTCAGAAAAGTCCAGATCCGCTATTTTCTTTGTCATATGATTGATTTGCAATAGAGGCCTTGCAATACCCTTGGAATAATAGAACGAAGTCAACAGTATAAGCACCAAGACAAATACGATGAGATATACATAATAATCCTGAATCATCCGTATTGCTTCATCGACTGGCTGCAGGGAGGCCGTTGCAAAAATAAAAGCGGGCTTGCCGTCTTTGTCTTTTATGGGAGTAACAAACTGTTTATATTTGATATCATTTTCCTCGTACGTTGTCTCTAAAGTGGCGGCTGCCTCTTCCTCATTATTTAACAACAATTCCGCTTGAAACGCTTTGATTCTATCCAAAAATAAGTGGTTCGTATAAATGAACCGCGAAGCTTCATTTTTTGTTGGAAGTGTCGTTTTCGCAATCGATCCAAATAGGTAAAGGGAAGGAAACCTCTCATCATTCCATTCTTCTGCTCTATTATTGGATGGCAGGATCTCGTGTTCCTTTTTTGCAATCTGATTATTTTCCCACGTAACTCCGGTGTTTAATATGCTGATTCGATAAGGAACGATGTTCGATCCCTTCCTAAGTGCTTGAATAATGACATCATTCCCTGCACGTAGAAATTCGTTCCCCTGACGGATATCCTCAATGTTTACAAAGCTGTATAAAGGGATCGTAATGGATTTGCCTGCAAATGTTTCATATGATCTATCTCTTATCTTTATTTCGATTGAATTCTCAGCGCTCTCCTTTACATTTCCGAATTGATCCAATACAGTCACCCAAGTATTGTGCTCACGGTAGAACTCTTGTTCCAGCCTTTCGATCGCTACGGCGTCGTCACGGTTTACATATTGTTTAGCAAATGCATGAAGGCTCGCTTGAACATTTTCTACCTTTTGATGGACGTAATATAGCTTGAAAAATACGGTCTGACCAATAAAGATGGTAGCAAGAATCAACACACATAATGCTGTTGTTAATACAAATAATTTGAAAACAATGCCTCTCTTCATAACAATTCCTCAAATTTATATCCGGAGCGAACAACCGTAACGATGCATTTGGATTTGTCCCCTAATTTGTGGCGAAGGTTGCGAATATGGCTGTTGACCGTCCGATCGTCGCCTGCGAAGTCATAGCCCCATATTTTTGTTATCAATTGTTCGCGCGTCATAATCATTCCTTTATGATTCATTAAGTATGTTAATATTTCGAATTCCGTATGTGTTAAGTTGATGTGGATTCCATCTACCGTAACCGTACGAGAAGACAGGGAGACCGTAATGCCGCTGCTGGAGATGATTGAACTTTCTGGTTCTTGCATATGCCGGTTTTCCAGCAGTCTCTTTGCTCGCGCCAACAAAATTTTAGGACTGTAGGGCTTAGTCACGTAGTCATCTGCTCCCAGTTCGAAACCAAGCAGTGTATCTTCTTCATCCACGCGGGCGGTAAGCATAATAATAGGGACACTCGATGTTTTGCGAATCCGTTGACATACAGACCAGCCATCTATTTCTGGCAGCATAATATCAAGAATAAGCAGATTCACTTCATTTTCCTGAAAGATTGATAATGCTTCTCTCCCGTCGCCGGCTTCCAAAACGATATATCCTTCGTTAAGAAAGTAGTCTTTCATAATTTCTCGTAAAATTTGTTCGTCTTCCACAATTAAAATTGATTTTACCATGATTATCCCTCATTATATGAAAAATTCCCCCTTTTTAAGGGGGACTCCATGCATAAATATCATTACCTACACGTGGATGTTATAAACGGTCATCCTTTTGGAAGTTAAGACGAAAATGTTCTTCGTCATGGTATACTGCGAACTCATATCCCTTTTCTTTATAAAATTCAATGATTTCCGGCAGCACCTGTAAGGTTTGCTGCTTCTCGTGCATAAGGACAACTTCCAAATCCTCCGTCGTTTGTTTTTTTACATTTTCGACAATCTTACTTGGGTTATCTTTTAACTTCCAATCATACGAGTCAATCGTCCAGTCCCATATTTTAATACCTGCATCTGCGATTTGATCACGAATTTGTTCTCCTTTTAAGCCTGGTGCAGAGCCATATGGAGGACGTGTCAATTTCGGATTCGTACCGGTAATATTGCGGATCAAATGTAATGTTTCTAGCATTTCGGGGACAAATTGTTTATTGTCATATAATTTGATAGCATCATGCGTCATACTATGGGCTCCAACATAATGACCTTCTTCTACGGCTCTTTTGACATTATCTTGGTACCCCGTATTTTTTAGATTACTTCCTTGCATGAAAAAGGTTGCTTTTACATTGTGCTCTTGCAATACATCTAGAAATTGCCCCGTTAATGAACTTGGCCCATCGTCAAAAGTGAGGTAGACTACCTTTCCCTTCGGTTTACCGTCTAGCTTTTTGTGTTTTGTTGGCTGTAAGGGTCTCTTATTTTGCTGTTGTACAGCATTTTGGCTGACATCTTTGACTCTCTCAGCTGCAGTAGAGAATAATTTTCCATTATTAAGGAATATTAGAAAAGATACTGCTAGGACAATCCCTATTGAAAATCCTGTTTTCATAATTAAGCGTTTATTACTTCTGCCGTGTCGTGATGATCTCATGTTATCGATCCTTTCTCTGTCATTCACTTATTGAGATGAATACATTCATGTCTATTTCTTCTTTTTACAAGTGATAGATTAATGTAGAAAGATAAAGATAAGATGCAGATCATGTCGATAATATTTAAAGAATAGACTGTACATTTATATTTATCGTGTAATGAGGTCAGTCAACTAATTGGTTACTTCTTCTTCGATTAACGAGGCTTGAGAACGAAGCCCGACATCAAAAATCCCCCTGCAGCAACACGCGCGGTGTCACCGACAGGGGGAACGATTAATTCTCCAATGGAATAAGATTAGTATTTCGTTGTTGGTGTTGGTTCCTTCACTTGATCGAAGACAATGATACCGTCGAACTGTTCTCTTGGAACGAATCGCATTGACATCGGCTCAATAATCTCGGATGTCATGCCATCCTCCGCTGCATAGATCGGCTTGAACATCCATGAGTTGCTCTGCTTCGGGGACTTTTGCTTGGATAGATCGGCAAATGCAATTTTATACCCGCTACGCATCATCAACTCTTCCAGACTTCCCTTCTGCATTGGCTTTATATCGAAGAGCTTCTGCGTCGTAATGGTGCTTGCCTTGCCGCTGTTCATATAGAGCCCGACTACATAAGCTTTATCCTTCAGCTTCTTATGGAGCAGTTCGCCCATGCTGGTGAAGCTGCCGATCCATTTTCCTTGCTCTTTGGTCTGAATCTTAGATGTATTCTTCGCCAAATGATCGTTATGTGCCCATAGAATCACTTTTTTGCCGGGATACATCACCTTCATTAGCCATTCGACGTTGTCAGCCATAATCCGGTCGCGGAATTCATAGCTTTCCTTCGTGTTATACATCCCCATCTCGATGAACTTCACTCGATCTCCGAGCGTCTTGATCGCAATATCCACCATATGCGGGTTGGCTGGATAAGCCGCTGCGAGCTCCTTCTTGTGCTCTTGGATGAATTGGATCAAGGCGTTGTATTTGGGCTCGTACGTTTCCTTTACCTTCTTAACAGCTGCCTTTGCCTCTGGATGGCCGTCTTCCATGCCATATTCATTAAACACCTTATACAAATCCGTCATTGCTTGCATCTCGAAGTTGAAATACTGCTGACCTTGTTCCTTGTCCACCTTGGCAATCCAACCGGCAATAAACTGTGTGAGATAGCCCGAAGTGAATTGCATGTCATAACCAGCGAGATGGAGCGGGTTTTTGGTTCCCTGCTGTTTCTTGATGTATTCGAATAGATTCAGCGTCTCCTTGGAGTGCCAGATTGGGAATATCGAATGCTGCATCATCTCTTTCGGGGTCAAGTTGCGGGCATTCTCGTTCGTCATGAAGGCATCCCCAAGTCCGGATTCAAATGCAATCACGTCATAACCCAGCTCTTCGTGCAAATACTTAATCAATCTTGTCTTCATGCTGCTGTATTCCGCAACACGGTGGAAGTTCTCACCGAGACTGACGACCGTCTTATCCTTCAAGATCGGCTTCAGAAACTCTAAATCTTTATAATTCGATGACGTTGTCGATGTAATCTCCCGTATATTTTCCTTCACTCCGTCATTCTTTTGCGCTGCCGCTGAGGCATTGAACGGGGATAGAACGAGCGTAAACGCCATACCTAGAGCTATCAATCCTTTTAATCGTTGTACTGCTTGCATGATGAAAATACTCCTCCTTAGAAATTCATTCTCGTTACTCTTTTGTTTGCAAAGTCATCGTAACAGCGAATTCTAAGGAAAGTATAAAGATAGAATACAATTCTAGTTATTTTCCGTCCGTATACCCCATTCAGTGATTAGGAGTATGTGGAAGGTTATGTTTCAATTCGCGTCTGACCGCCAAATAATGCGATGGAGAATCACCGAATGCGCGGCGGAACATCGCAATAAAGCTGCTCGGAGTTCCATAGCCAAGCGCATCAGCTACCATCCCTACAGAATCCCCTTGCGCCAGCATTTCCAATGCAAGCGTGAGACGAGCCTGTTGGCGCCACTGCGCAAAGGTCAACCCGGTTTCTGCCAATATTAAGCGGCGCAATGTACGTGGAGATAATGCTGCCCAAACGGCCCATTCGTTAAGCGTACGATTATCTTCGGGCTGCTGCAGGATCGCGTCCGTTATGCGCAAAAGGCGCGGATCAACCGGTAAGGGCAAATGTAATGGCTCAAGAGGAGCGATTTTAATCTCATCGAGCAAAACCGCGATTATTCTTTCTTGATGAGGTTCCAGGATTTCTTGATCCCTCCACGACACCGTTCGCTGCACAAGCGCACGCATGAGCTCACTTACATTGATGACACACGGAGTATGTGATAAGTCTCTGCTGATTTCAGGTGTAAGCAGTAAGCTCCAGCCGCTCATGGCTCCACTAACTGTGACCTTATGCGCTACATCCGGCGGAATCCACCCTGCACGGCGGGGAGGCAGCAACCAGGAACCGGTTGCAGTTCGCACATGGATTAGCCCGCTTTCCACACAAAAAAACTGCCCTCGCCGATGCCTGTGCCAATCGTATTCACGTGTTCCAAGCCGGAAAGGGTTGTCGGAATCATCATTGCCCCAAAAGGCAATTAATGAAGGCCCTTCCAGCCAATCACTCTTATCTACCTCTTCTGAGTTCAGTTTGCAACGCCCCTTTTTTTGGCCATTTCTCGTTATTTTTTGTCCAATTAGCGTTATCGTACATCGTTATTCCTATTCTAAAATATAGAACAGACCATGTCTAATTGATTGAATTCACCAGCATATTTTTATGGAGGGATCTCGATGTCATCTAATTCTGTGAATTTGTCTACCCCAATCGTGTCGTCACCACTGAAAAAAGGCATACCTGCATGGGTTGCCGCATTAGTTGCTTGTTTATGCGCCTTTATGGTCGTCATGGACAGCTCGATTGTTAATGTTGCTTTGCCGGCCATGCAAACGGATCTGGGCCTTTCTGTTGCTGAACAGCAATGGGTAATTGATGCCTATTTGCTGACATTAGGCGGTTTTATGCTGCTTGCGGCACGTGCCAGCGACATTTATGGCAGAAGAGTAATACTTCAGTCTGGACTTATCCTATTTACGTTAGCCAGCCTCACTGGCGGACTTGCAACAACAGGCCCCATGTTATTAGCGGCACGTGCTGTACAAGGACTAGGAGGCTCTGTGCTCGCCACATCTACACTAACCGTAATCGTTGCTGCATATCCGAGAGGTGCCAAGCAAGATCGGGCGATATCGTTATGGGCAGCCTCTTCCTCTATTGCATCTGCGTTTGGAGTAATGATTGGCGGTGTTCTAACGAGCTTAATCAACTGGCGTTGGGTAATGTTTGTTAATGTTCCAATCGGGGTTGTGCTCAGCGGTATGGTTGCCATTTGCCTGCTTCCACAGTCGAAAGAAAATGCTCCTGCCAAGCTGGATATACCAGGAGCTGCTGCAATTACGCTTGCTCTGACGGCCTTTATTTTTGGAATCACTCAAACGCTTGAACGGGGTTGGAAATCTCCAGTTGTACTGTGCTCGTTAGCCGGTGCGCTTGTGCTATTGCTGATGTTCATCGCTATTGAAAAGAACACAGCTGCGCCTTTAATTCGTTTAAGCATTTTCCGCCACTGGAATGTACGGATTGGCATTTTCATGGTACTTGGACTTGGCGGAGCTCTAACAGCCAACGTGTTATTTTCATCCCTAAGTTTACAGCAAATCAGCGGATACAGTCCGCTGCAAACGGGATTAGCGCTGCTGCCTATGGCGGCCATGCTTGCTATTTTTTCGATTATATCCCGGCCACTTCGTGCCGCTGGCTTTAAAAGGCTTCCATTTCTGGGTGGTCTCTTGGCCGCTGCAGGATTTGTCTGGTTCAATTGGCTGCCGGCTCATCCAGACTATATTTCTGAGTTCTTGTTTCCAAGTTTACTTGTTGGATCTGGACTAGGCTTGATGTTAATGACCGCCATCCAAGCTGTACTTGCGGGCATTCCGGCACAGGATACAGGTCTTGCTTCCGGTTTGCAAAATACAGCACGTCAACTTGGCGGCGCGCTCGGTATAGCTATACTTGTGACACTCTCTCATACCGTGACCACGCTACAAGTAGAATCTGGGAGTACTGCCGTAGTGGCACAGCTAGCTGGTTACCATAGTGCATTCCTTGCGGCAGGCGTAATCTGCGGCATATCCGCCTTGATATCGTTATTACTTCGAAGTAATAGAGCCGATTGATAGTGAATACATCGCTAGTGTATGTCATGAACCGTAATGAAACCAACGGCAGACTTCTTAGAGTTTGTTCGATGTTTCATTCTTAGAACACGAATAAGCCGCAAGGAATAATCCTTGCGGCTTCAGGCTGTCGAGAAAGTCTCGACAGCTATTTTTATATTCATTTATTTCAACACGACACCGCGTTAATGTTGTATAATTACGGTAATAAATGAGATCGGGAAGGTGTTCAAGAATGCTTCGTTCAAA
>NZ_JAMAVT010000070.1:0-459 GCF_023713665.1 Paenibacillus sp. MER 180
TTCGTGCTGACCGACATCGACGGCCCGAGCGAAGTCGGCCCGCTGACGGGCATCGATCACGTGTGCCTCGCGCTGCCGGCCGACGCGCTCGACACCTGGATCCTGTTCTTCAAGACGGCGTTCGGCTTCGAGGCCGAGCGCAGCTGGCTCGTGCCCGACCCGTACGGGCTGATGCGCAGCCGCGCGGTGCGCCGCGCCGACGGCGCGGTGCGGATCGCGCTGAACGCGTCGGTCGACCGCCATACGGCCGTCGCCGAATCGCTCGACCGCTACCACGGCACCGGGCTGAACCACGTCGCGTTCCGCACCGACGACATCGTGAAGACGGTCGCCGCGTTCGCGGCCGACGGCGTGCCGTTCCTGCGGATTCCGGCCAACTACTACGACGATCTCGCCGCGCGCTACGCGCTGCCGGACGAACTGATCGACACGCTGAGCGCGCATCACCTGCTGTACGAC
>NZ_JAMAVT010000071.1:0-448 GCF_023713665.1 Paenibacillus sp. MER 180
GGGTGGGTGAGTCACCAGGGAGAGTATGCACTTAAAAACGTCAACGGGCTGGGATTCACTGAGCGGATCACCCTCAGCTCACCAGGGCTGGTAGAGGTTCGCTGTCGCCGGCGCAATGAGCAGGGCTCAAACAACGCCAGGGATTCGATGTACTGGCAGGCACTGCGCGGGCGACTGCTGACACGACCTTCATCCTATCCCGGCGTGTCGCTGATGGCAGTGACCGTTGAGACGGGCGGGAAGCTGGCGGCGCAGTCGGACCGCCGCGTAAACGTTGTGGCCACGCGCGCCTATGAAACCGGAACGGCCAGAACTATCTCGGGTGCTCTGCTGCATGTCGGAAACTCGCTGGGGCTGGAAATGGATGTCGACACCATCACTGCGCTGGAATCAGCGTACTGGACGCCACGGGGCGAAAATTTCGATTTCGCCACGGGCGACAGTATCT
>NZ_JAMAVT010000072.1:0-448 GCF_023713665.1 Paenibacillus sp. MER 180
TCGTAAGGCATCATGCCGACGCCGTAGTTAAATTTGGCGTACTGGCGGATATCGGCCAGCGAGCCGGACGAGGCAGTGGTAATGGCGCAGTCGCCGTTATAGAACTTTTCGGTAGACTCGTCTTTACGCCCGAAGTAGCTGAAATCGCCCTTCTTGTTCATCTCTTCGAGCAGCGCGATATGCTTCACCTGCTCCGGCTTGTTGAACTCAAGAACCGCGTCGGTACCGTCGAAGCCGTTATTCTTCGTGGCCACCGGCAGACCGTGCCAGGCGCTGAAGTTTTCAATCTGGATCCAGCCCTGCCAGCCGCTGGCGTAGCCGCACTTCATCCCGGCGGCTTTCAGCTTCGCGGTATAGGCCGCCAGATCCTGCCAGGTCTTCGGCGGCTGCTCCGGATCTAAGCCGGCTTTTTTGAAGGCGTCTTTGTTGTAGTAGAGCACCGGGGTAG
>NZ_JAMAVT010000073.1:0-441 GCF_023713665.1 Paenibacillus sp. MER 180
TTCCAGGTAAGCTGCCGGGTGCCCTAGCTACCGTCGCCCGGCAGCGCTGAGCAGCTTGCCGGGCGAGCTGGTGCCGACCATGATCGGCAGCCTCTGCGTGCAGGCGCAGAGAATGCCCCCTGGGCGATGCCCGCATGCTGATGGAAGCGTCTCGATCACGACGATGACGGTGTTCGACGTCGCCCTTGTCGTTGCCGCCATCGTGGCTGCCGTCATGCTGACGCGCACCGCCATGTTCGGGATCGGCCTGTTGATGGGCGCGATAGTCTTCGGATGGGCGCATGAAGCCGCTACGTCGCCGATGGACCAGGGCGTCATCGTCACCGTCGAGTTCGTTCTCGCCGTCGTCGGTACGCTCTGGGCTGGCTCCTGGCCAGCCCTGATAGGATTCTTCTTCGGGATAGTCCTTTTGTACTATGTATGAGCTTCGGGGCGCCTGTC
>NZ_JAMAVT010000074.1:0-438 GCF_023713665.1 Paenibacillus sp. MER 180
GTCTGGTGGAGATAGATGAAGCGCTGGCGCCCGGCGATCAGTGGACCACCTTTGTCGGCGAAGGCAAGCGCGTCTCGCTGATGCCGGTCTCCGCCGGCCGGTTCTACTTTTTCTTTGATGTGCCGCTTCCGGCGGGTCTGGCGGAGGATCGTGACACCCTGCGCGCTGACCTCAGCCGCTACTTTGCCGGCTGGGCGCCGCCGGTGCAGAAGCTGATCGCCGCCCTCGACCCGCAGACTACCAACCGCATTGAAATCCATGATATCGAACCTTTCAGCCGCCTGGTGCGCGGCCGCGTCGCGCTGCTCGGCGATGCCGGACACAGCACCACCCCGGATATTGGCCAGGGAGGCTGCGCGGCGATGGAAGATGCAGTGGTGCTGGGCGCCGTTTTCCGCCAGACCCGAGATATTGCGGCCGCCCTGCGCGAGTATGAAG
>NZ_JAMAVT010000075.1:0-435 GCF_023713665.1 Paenibacillus sp. MER 180
CGGCTGGCGAAACGTCTGGGGCTTAAAGGATCCCCGCCTGGTAAAAGTTCTGCAGGTTAATGGCGCCGACCAGTTGGCCGTTCTCATCCACTACCGGCGCGGCGCTGATTTTGTGTTTCATCAGCCGCTCTTTGGCTTCCACCGCGCGGCTATCCGCCTGCAGCGTTACGCCGTTGCGGGTCATCGCCCGAGTGACGCCATCGTTGAGCGTACCGCCAGCAACCAGCCAGCGGCGCAGGTCGCCGTCGGTGAAAACGCCCTGCACGCGGTTGGCTTCATCGCAGACCGCCACCAGGCCGAGTCCGGTTCGGCTTAGTTCGAGCATGGCGTCCATGACGTTAGCCTCGGTATTGACCCGCGGCACTTCTTCATCACGACGCATCAGGTGATGCACTTTGTTCAGCAGCCGCGCGCCGAGGGCGCCCGCCGGGTGGG
>NZ_JAMAVT010000076.1:0-433 GCF_023713665.1 Paenibacillus sp. MER 180
GGTTCCATGATTTTAAAATCAAACAGCACTTCATTACAGGCTTCGGCCACCGGCAGGAAGCGGTCAAAAGCGCTGTCGCCCGCGGTTTCGATGGCGGTGCGGATCCCCCACTGGCGCAGGCGCTGGAGAAAGCGGGCGGCAAACCCGGCCTGCATGAGCACTTCGCCCCCGGAGAGGGTGACTCCGCCGCCGGAGGCGCGAAAGAAGACCTCATCCTTCAGCACCTCCTGCAACAGGTTATCCAGCGTCACATCGCGGCCAATCTGTTCCCACGCTCCGGATGGACATTCGGCAACGTCCTGCAGGCAGCGGGTGCAGCGCAGGCATTTGCTCTCCCGGCGCAGGGTCTGAATCCTGGGTGAAATTGATTCGGGATTGGCGCACCACGGGCAGGTATGAGGGCAGCCTTTAAAAAAGACCACCGAGCGGATCC
>NZ_JAMAVT010000077.1:0-433 GCF_023713665.1 Paenibacillus sp. MER 180
GTACTGGTAGCGTCTCCCGACTATCTGGCTAACCATGGCGTGCCCGAAACGCCGGATGCGTTGCACGCGCACCGGCTCATTGCACGGCGATTCCTGAGCGGCCAGGTCGCGCCGTGGAACTTCACGGGCGACGACAAAAGCATCACGACGATCGCCCCCTCCGGCAAGGCAATGCTGACACTATCCGCACCGGAATCGCTGGTGCAGGCGGCGTGCAATAGCGTTGGCATCGCGGAGGTCGGCGTGCATCTTGCGTGGGATCGGTTGCGTTCCGGTGCGCTGAAGGTCGTTCTCCACAGGTTTCACCATCCCGGAAGCTATGAGATGGTGATGCAGTATCCACACCGGGCGCTTGTCGCGCCACGAGTGCAAGTTACCGTCAAACATCTGCTGGAAGCGCTAACGGCGGATAGCAAATTGCATGTGCCTACGG
>NZ_JAMAVT010000078.1:0-431 GCF_023713665.1 Paenibacillus sp. MER 180
GGATCTACACAGATGACGTTTGGCGCGCGTACGGTTGATCCCCCCGCCGGACGCGGCGGTTATTACATGGATGCAGTGCAGTAGTGGCAATTCGAGCGCTACCATAGGGCCGACGCGTGCACTACATGCGCGGTATCGACCGAATATCCGAACTGCGCCCGTCGCGGCCTCGTCGTCCGTCGTCGGGATCGGCACACCCGGGTCATACCGGACCCCCGCGCCATGTTCGATCCGGTGCGGGAACGGCGGTGGAGCGTCCACCTCGTCGCCGAAGCGCGCACGCACGAACGCGCGCAGCAGCGCCACGCGCGCATCGCGGCCATGCGCGCCGCACGTCGACGGGCCGTCGACGAAGGTCGCGTCGCATTCGACGTCGTTCCCATGGCGGGCGATCCGCAGATCGGTCACGCGATCGAGCACCGCGCCCGCAT